>NZ_BAAAWT010000001.1:4885000-5185000 GCF_039535215.1 Streptomyces racemochromogenes | reverse complement strand
CGGAGGCATTCCATGGCCAAGAACAAGAACCAGAAGCAGCCCGCCAAGCAGCAGCCCCGTTCGGGCGGCCAGGAGCGCAGTACGTCCGAGGTCTCGCCGGAAGAGCGCCCCTCGCAGTCGCCGAGTCCGCTGGACATGGCCCACAAGAGCAAGCAGAAGCGCTTCGGCCACAACTGACGCCGCGCGCACGCGTACGAAGGGCCCCGCCGGCAGCGTCGCCGGCGGGGCCCTTCGTGTGCGCGTGCGGGGGTACGGGCCCCCGTGCCGGCTACCCGGCCAGGCAGGAGGGGCCGAGCAGCACCTTGAGGTCGCCGAAGAGGGCGGGGTCGGGCTGGACCCGGTGCCGGTCCAGGCGCAGCACGGTGGTGGTGCGGGGGCCCTGGAGCTTGATCCGCACCTCGGTGTTGCCCTTGTGGTGGCGCAGGATCTCGCCCAGACGGGTCACCATCGGCGGGGTGACCTTGACGGTGGGGATGGTGAGGACGACGGGGGCGTTGGTGCCGGCGGAGGAGAGGTCGGGGACCATCATCTCCATGGCGACCAGGCGGGGGACGTCCTCGCGCTTGTCGAGGCGGCCCTTGACGAAGACGACGGTGTCCTCGACCAGCTGGGTGGAGACGAGCTGGTAGGTCGCGGGGAAGAACATGCACTCGATGGAGCCGGCCAGGTCCTCGACGGTGGCGATGGCCCAGGCGTTGCCCTGCTTGGTCATCTTGCGCTGGAGGCCGGAGATGATGCCGCCGATGGTGACGACCGCGCCGTCGGCGTGCTCCCCGCCGGTGAGCTGCGAGATCCCGGCGTCCGTCTTGTCGGACAGGACGTGTTCCAGGCCGAAGAGCGGGTGGTCGGAGACGTAGAGGCCGAGCATCTCCCGCTCCTGGGCGAGGAGGTAGGACTTCTCCCACTCGACGTCGGAGAACTCCACGTCGAGGCCGAAGCCGGGCTCGTCGCTGCCGCCCTCGTCACCCATTCCGCCGAACAGGTCGAACTGTCCCTCGGCTTCCTTGCGCTTGACGGCGACCACGTTGTCGATCATCGATTCGTGGTGGGCGACCAGGCCCTTGCGGGTGTGGCCCATCTCGTCGTAGGCGCCGGCCTTGATCAGCGACTCGACGGTGCGCTTGTTGCAGACGACGGCCTCGACCTTGTCGAGGAAGTCGGGGAAGGAGGAGTACTTCCCCTTCGACTTCCTGGTCTTGATGATCGAGTCGACGACGTTCTGGCCGACGTTGCGGACGGCGGTGAGGCCGAAGAGGATCACGTCGTCGCCCTGGGCGGCGAAGTTGGACTCGGACTCGTTGACGTTCGGCGGGAGCACCTTGATGCCCATGCGCCGGCACTCGTTGAGGTAGATCGCGGACTTGTCCTTGTCGTCCTTGACCGAGGTGAGCAGGCCGGCCATGTACTCCGCCGGGTAGTTCGCCTTGAGGTAGGCGGTCCAGTAGGAGACCAGGCCGTACGCGGCCGAGTGGGCCTTGTTGAAGGCGTAGCCGGCGAAGGGGACCAGGACGTCCCAGAGCGCCTGGATCGCCTGGTCGCTGTAGCCGTTCTTGCGGGCGCCGGCCTGGAAGATCGTGAAGTTCTTCGCCAGTTCCTCGGGCTTCTTCTTGCCCATGACGCGGCGCAGGATGTCGGCCTCGCCGAGCGAGTAGCCGGCGATGATCTGGGCGGCCTTCTGGACCTGCTCCTGGTAGACGATCAGGCCGTAGGTGACCGCGAGCACCTCTTCGAGCGGCTTCTCCAGCTCGGGGTGGATCGGGGTGATCTCCTGCTGCTTGTTCTTGCGCAGGGCGTAGTTCGTGTGCGAGTTCATGCCCATCGGGCCCGGGCGGTAGAGCGCGGACACGGCGGAGATGTCTTCGAAGTTGTCGGGCTTCATCAGGCGCAGCAGGGAGCGCATGGGGCCGCCGTCGAACTGGAAGACGCCGAGGGTGTCGCCGCGCTGGAGCAGCTCGAAGGTCTTGGGGTCGTCGAGCGGGAGGGCCAGGAGGTCGATGTCGATCCCCTTGTTGGCCTTCACCATCTTGACGGCGTCGTCCATGATCGTGAGGTTGCGCAGGCCGAGGAAGTCCATCTTCAGCAGGCCGAGCGATTCGCAGCTCGGGTAGTCCCACTGGGTGATGGTGACGCCGTCGGTGTGCCGCACCCAGACGGGTACGTGGTCGGTGATCCTCTCGCTGGACATGATCACGCCGGCGGCGTGCACGCCCATCTGGCGGACCAGGCCCTCGACGCCGCGGGCGGTGTCGATGACCTTCTTCACGTCGGGCTCGTTCTCGTACATCCCGCGGATCTCGCCGGCCTCGCTGTAGCGGGGGTGCGAGGGGTCGAGGATGCCGGAGAGCGGGATGCCCTTGCCGAGGACGTCGGCGGGCATGGCCTTGGTGAGCCGGTCGCCCATGGCGTAGGGGTAGCCGAGGACGCGTGCGGAGTCCTTGATCGCGTTCTTGGCCTTGATGGTGCCGTAGGTCCCGATCATGGCGACCTTGTCCTCGCCGTACTTCTCGGTCACGTACCTGATCACCTCGACGCGCCTGCGCTCGTCGAAGTCGATATCGACGTCGGGCATGGAGACGCGCTCGGGGTTCAGGAAGCGCTCGAAGATCAGGCCGTGCGGGATGGGGTCGAGGTCGGTGATGCCCATGGCGTACGCGACGATCGAGCCGGCCGCGGAGCCTCGGCCGGGGCCGACGGCGATGCCCTGGTTCTTGGCCCACATGATGAAGTCGGCGACCACGAGGAAGTAGCCGGGGAAGCCCATCGAGATGATCGTGTCCATCTCGTACTCGACCTGCTTCATGCGGTCCTCGGGGATCCCGCCGGGGAAGCGGCGGTGCATGCCCCGCATGGTCTCCTCGCGGAACCAGGTGACCTCGGTGTAGCCCTCCGGGATGTCGAACTTCGGCATCAGGTTCCGGAACGTGAACATGCCCTCGGTGTCGATCTGGTCCGCGACCAGCTTCGTGTTGGCGCAGCCCTGCTGCCAGGCGTCCGAGGAGTCGATCGCGTACATCTCGTCGGTCGACTTCAGGTAGTAGCCGGAGCCGTCGAAGCGGAAGCGGTCGGGGTCCGAGAGGTTCTTGCCGGTCTGGATGCACAGCAGGGCGTCGTGGGCGCCGGCCTCGTGCGCGTAGGTGTAGTGCGAGTCGTTCGTGACCAGCGGCGGGATGCCGAGCTTCTTGCCGATCTCCAGGAGGCCGTCGCGGACCCGGCGCTCGATCTCGATGCCGTGGTCCATCAGCTCCAGGAAGTAGCGGTCCTTGCCGAAGATGTCCTGGTACTCGGAGGCCGACTTCAGGGCCTCGTCGAACTGGCCGAGGCGCAGACGCGTCTGGAGCTCGCCGGAGGGGCAGCCGGTGGAGGCGATCAGGCCCTCCGACCACTGGCTGATGGTCTCCTTGTCCATGCGCGGCCACTTCGTCAGCCAGCCCTCCTTGTACGCGTCGGAGGACAGCCGGAAGAGGTTGTGCAGGCCGGTGGCGTTCGCCGCCCAGATCGTCTTGTGGGTGTAACCGCCGGAACCGGAGACGTCGTCCCGCTTCTGGTGGGGCTGGCCCCACTGGATGCGGCGCTTGTTGCGCCGGGACTCGGGGGCGACGTACGCCTCGATGCCGATGATCGGGGTGATCCCGGCCTTCTGCGCGGAGTGGAAGAAGTCGTACGCCCCGTGGAGGTTGCCGTGGTCGGACATGGCGATGTGCGTCATGCCCATTTCATTGCAGGCAGCGAACATGTCCTTCAGCCGCGCGGCACCGTCCAGCAGCGAGTACTGGGTGTGGACGTGCAGGTGCGTGAACGGCGTCTTGGTCACGGTGGGGGCCTCCTGAGGAGAGAGGGGCGGCAGCTACGAATCCTACGTCCCACGAGTGACAGACCCGGGGCACCGACGGGTACGGTCGGCCGTTGCAGAAGTTGCAGAACCGGGAAGACCGGTCCGGCGTCCAGTCGGTCAGAAGCCGTACCACCCCTTGCACCAGGAGGCATCCGCCATGGCGGTCACCGAGACCACCGACGAGCAGCGCGCCGAGCAGATACTCGATGTGTTCGACACCGCATTCGGCCGGCTGCTCGCCGCCGACCCCGCCGCCTTCCAGGTCAAGTTCCGGAAGATGGCGGCCTCGGCCTTCGCCTTCTACCGGGGCACGGCCTGCCTCTTCTACGCCGACCTGGAGCGCGACCGGCACGGCGGCCCCTACCTGGACGAGCGCACCGGCCGGGTGTGGATCCACGGCGACCTGCACGCCGAGAACTTCGGCACGTACATGGACGCCAACGGCCGGCTCGTGTTCAACGTGAACGACTTCGACGAGGCGTACGTGGGCCCCTTCACCTGGGACCTCAAGCGGTTCGCCGCCTCCGTCGCCCTGATCGGCTACACCAAGGCGCTCAGCGACGAGCAGATCAGCTCCCTCGTGCGGACCTACGCGGCGGCCTACCGCGAGCGGATCCACCAGCTGGCCACCGGCGCCAAGAACGACGAGGTCCCCTCCTTCACCCTGGACACCGCCGACGGCGCCCTGCTCGGCGCCCTGCGGGCGGCCCGCTCGCGCACCCGCTTCGCGCTGCTGGACTCGATGACGGAGATCCGCGACCACGAGCGCCGCTTCACCTCGGACGCCGGGGCGATCGAGCTGGACGCGGCCACCCGCTACAAGGTGCTGGCCGCCTTCGACGGGTACCTGGAGACCCTGCCCGAGGAGTCCCTGGTGCGCCCGGACTCCTACCGCGTCAAGGACGTGGTGGGCCGCCGGGGCGTGGGCATCGGCTCGGCGGGCCTGCCCTCGTACAACATCCTGCTGGAGGGTCACAGCGACGCCCTGGAGAACGACGTCGTGATCTACCTCAAGCAGGCGCAGACCCCGGCCGCGTCCCGGCACATCACCGACCGGTCGGTCCGGGAGTACTTCCAGCACGAGGGCCACCGCACGGTGATCTCGCAGCGCGCCCTCCAGGCGCACGCCGACCCGTGGCTCGGCTGGACCGAGCTGGACGGCGCCGGGCAGCTGGTGGCGGAGGTCTCCCCGTACGCGGTGGACCTGGACTGGTCGGACCTGGACGACCCGGAGGAGATCGCGGCGGTGGTCGCGGACCTGGGCCGGGCCACGGCCACCATGCACGCCTCGGCGGACGAGGCCGAGAGCGGGCAGTCCCTGGTGCCGTTCTCCACCGAGCGGGCCATCGACGCGGTGATCGCCGCGGACGAGGAGGGCTTCCCCGAGCTGCTGGTCGACTTCGCCCACGCCTACGGGGCCCGGGCCCGCGCCGACCACCAGATCTTCGTGGACCTGTTCCGCAACGGCCGGATCATGCCGTAGGCCCTCCGGGAGCGGGGCCCGGCCTGGCCGACAGAACACCCCGCGCTCCCGGCCTCACAGGAACCCGTGGCAGACTCGCGGCGATGGACATATCAGGGGTGAGGATCCGAGGGCTGCGGGCCGCGCTGTTCAGCGCGCTCGTCGTGCTGCTCTCGGCCGGGTCCCACGTGCTCATGTCCCGGGTCCCGCTGCCGCCCTCGATGGTCGCCGGGGCCTTCGCCGGGGTCTTCACGGTCGCCTACGCGTTGGCCGGCCGGGAGCGGGGCTTCGGCCCGATCGCCGCACTGCTGGTGCCGCTGGAGCTGGCGGCCGACACCGTCTTCACCGCCGGCCAGCACCTCTGCTACGGCCCCGCCGGCGGGCCGGTGGCCGGGCCGCTGCGCGCGCTGGGCCTGGACGAGCTGTGCGGCGGGGCCCCGGTGGGCGGCCCGCTGACCGGGGTGGCCGGGCCCGCCGGGGATCCGGCGGCGCTGCTGGCCTCGCCGGGGCCGTGGACGCCCTGGCTGCTGCTCGGCGCGCACGTCACCGTCGGGCTGGCGGCGGCCGCGTGGCTGCGGCACGGCGAGCGGGCCCTGGTGCGGGTGCTGCGGGCGGTCGCCGCCTTCGCGTTCCGGCCGCTGCTGCTGGCCGTCGCCCCGGCCGGGACCGTCCCCGGGCGGGCCGGGCGGGCGCTGCGGCCGGTGTTCCGCGGCGCGGTGGCCCGTACCCGCTTCCCGGCGCATTCCGTGGGCCGGCGGGGTCCTCCCGTACGCGCGGCGCTCGTGATCGCGAGCGTCTGAGCACGTACGGCACCACCCCCTCGTCCCTTCCCGTTCCACGGAGATCACCATGAGTGCACGCAACAACCAGCAGAACAAGGCCGCCGCCCGCGAGCGGCTGCGCGTCGAGCGCGAGCAGCAGGCGAAGAAGGCCAAGGCCCGCCGCCAGCTGGTGGTGGCCGGCGCGGTCGTCGGCGTCCTCGCCCTGGCCGGCGTTGTCGGCTACGCCGTCGTCCAGGCGAGCGAGCCCGGCCACTGGGAGAAGGCCGCCAAGGCCGAGCTGGTCAAGCCGAAGAACACCACGGGCGAGGACGGCCTGACGGTGGTCGTCGGCAAGCCCGAGGCGAAGAAGACCCTGGAGCTGTACGAGGACTCGCGCTGCCCGGCCTGCGCCGCCTTCGAGCAGTCGGCGGGCGACCAGGTCAAGAAGGACGTGGAGGCGGGCAAGTACAAGCTCCGCTACTTCGGCGCGACCTTCATCGACAACGGCGTCAAGGGCGAGGGCTCGAAGAACGCCCTGAGCGCGCTGGGCGCGGCCCTGAACGTGAGCCCCGAGGCCTTCCTGGAGTACAAGGGCGCGCTCTACTCGAAGGCGCTGCACCCCGAGGAGACCAACGACGCCTTCGCCAAGGACGACTACCTGCTGAAGGTCGCGGACACCGTCCCGGCGCTGAAGGACAACGCCGAGTTCAAGAAGGCCGTCCAGGACGGCACGTACGACCGGTGGGCGATGGACATGTCGGCCGCCTTCGAGAAGTCCGGCGTGACGGGCACCCCGACGCTGAAGATGGACGGCAAGAAGATCGAGACCCCGGCGACGGCGGAGGCCTTCACCGCGGCCATCGACAAGGCGCTCGCGGGCTGATGCCCTGACAGATCCGGACATGGCTCCGGAAACACCGCACACGGGCGGGCGAACTCCTCGAGTTCGCCCGCCCGTTGCCTTTCCGCACCTGTTCCCCGCCACATACCGATCAGTAATATGATCGGCCGTGACCAGTCATCTCACCCCTCCACACCCGCGCCGCCGTACGGTCGTCCTGGCCGCGGCGGCCACGGCCGCGCTCGCGCCGATCGGCACCCTCGGCGCCCAGGCGGCCCACGCGGCGGGGGCCGCGCCCGCCTTCCTCCACGGCGTCGCCTCCGGCGACCCGCTGCCCGACGGGGTCCTGCTCTGGACCCGCGTCACCCCGACGCCCGAGGCGGTGCCCGGCTCCGGTCTGGGTCCGGCCACCGCGGTGGGCTGGGAGGTGGCCGAGGACAAGGCCTTCTCCCGGATCGTCGCGAGCGGTTCGGTCACCGCCACGGCCGCCTCCGACCACACGGTCAAGGCGGACGTGCGCGGCCTGCGCCCGCAGACCCCGTACTGGTACCGCTTCACCGCAGGCGGGACCGTCTCCCCGGCCGGGCGCACCCTGACCGCGCCGGCGGCCGGGACGACCACGCCCGGCATCCGCTTCGGCGTGGTCTCCTGCGCCAACTGGGAGTCCGGCTACTTCTCCGCGTACCGGCACCTGGCCGCCCGCACCGACCTGCACGCGGTGCTGCACCTGGGCGACTACATCTACGAGTACCAGACCGGCGGTTACCCCGAGGCGAAGTACGTCGTACGCCAGCACGAGCCGAAGAACGAGATCGTCTCGCTCTCCGACTACCGCACGCGGCACGGCAAGTACAAGACGGACGGCGACCTCCAGGCGCTGCACGCGGCCCACCCGATCGTGGCGATCTGGGACGACCACGAGTTCGCCGACAACTCCTGGTCCGACGGCGCCGGCAACCACACCCCGGGCACCGAGGGCGACTGGGCGGCCCGCGCGGCCGCCGCCAAGCAGGCGTACTTCGAGTGGATGCCCGTACGCCCCTCCATCGCGGGCACCGTCTACCGGCGGCTCCAGTTCGGCACCCTCGCCGACCTGCACCTGCTGGACCTGCGCTCCTTCCGCTCGCAGCAGGCCAAGACCGGCAGCGGATCGGTGGACGACCCGGAGCGCACCATCACCGGGCGGGCCCAGCTGGACTGGCTCAAGTCCGGCCTGGCGTCCTCGAACGCGACCTGGAAGCTGGTCGGCACGTCGGTGATGATCTCGCCGGTGGCCTTCGGCTCGCTGCCCGCGCACCTGCTGAAGCCCCTCGCGCACCTGCTGGGCCTGCCCGAGGGCGGGATCGCGGTCAACACGGACCAGTGGGACGGCTACACGGACGACCGCAAGGAGCTCCTGGGCCACTTGAAGGACCGGAACATCAAGAACACGGTGTTCCTCACCGGCGACATCCACATGGCGTGGGCGAACGACGTCCCCGTGGACATGGCGACGTACCCGGGCTCGGGCACGGCGGCCACCGAGTTCGTGGTGACCTCGGTGACCTCCGACAACATCGACGACATGCTGCACGTGGCGCCGCACACCCTCTCGGTCGTGGCCGAGGGCGCCGTCAAGGCGGCGAACTGGCACGTGAAGTGGCTGGACATGGACTCGCACGGCTACGGCGTGCTGGACGTGACGGCCGAGCGCTCGCAGATGGACTACTACGTCATATCCGACAAGCGGCGCCAGGACGCGAGCTCCGCCTGGGCCCGCTCGTACCGCACGCTGAACGGCAGCCAGAAGGTGGAACGGGCCGACCGTCCGGTTAACTGACTTACCGTCAAATCTGCTGTGCGATGGGGTTTCTGGTGCAGACCAGGAGCCCCATCCGCCACATCGGCAACAAATCTTTAACTTACGAGTACTTGCCATCTTGATGACATGCACACATAAACTTCCGGCCAGCGTGAGGAAATACCTCACCCCCCACCACGCTTGCCGAGGAGCCATCGTGCGCGCTGCCGCCCGCATATCCCCCCTTCTCCGCCGCCGCCTCATGGGTACGGCCGTCCTGGCCTCCACCCTGGCGTTCGCCCCGCTGACCGCCCCCACCACGGTCGCCGCCGCCGCCTCCAAGACCGGTGCCGAGGCCTGTGCCGAGCAGGGCTCCGCCCCTGCCAACGCCCGCGTCGCCAAGCCCAAGGACAACCACGCGGCCGAGCCCAACGAGGTCAGCGAGGACCAGGTCAAGGCCATGGACGCCGACCTGCAGAAGAAGCTCAAGGGCCTCCAGCTGTCCCCGCAGCAGGTCTTCGGCTCCGGCGCCGGCGCCTCGCTCGCCGCCGCTGCCACGAACATCCCGGTGTACGTCCACGTCATCACCTCCGGCACCGCCGGAAAGCTGACCGCCACGGACATCAGCAACCAGATCGCCGTCCTCAACGCCGCCTACAGCGGCCAGGGCAACGGCAACGTCGACTCCGGCTTCCAGTTCACCCTGGCCGGCACCGACTACACCGACAACGCCGCCTGGTACAACGTCTCCGACGGCACCCAGGCCGAGAAGGACATGAAGAACGCCCTGCGCAAGGGCGACAAGAACGCGCTCAACATCTACACCGCCAACCTCGGCGGCGGCCTGCTCGGCTGGGCGACCTTCCCGAGCTCCTACACCTCCGCGCCCAAGATGGACGGCGTGGTCCTGCTCAACACCTCGCTGCCCGGCGGCTCCGCCGCCAACTACAACGAGGGCGACACCGCCACCCACGAGGTCGGCCACTGGATGGGTCTCTACCACACCTTCCAGGGCGGCTGCTCGGGCAGCGGCGACTCCGTCGCCGACACCCCGGCCGAGAAGAGCGCGGCCTTCGAGTGCCCGACCGGCCGCGACTCCTGCACCACCAAGGCCGGCGTCGACCCGATCCACAACTTCATGGACTACACGTACGACTCCTGCATGTACCAGTTCACCGCGGGCCAGGTCTCGCGCATGAAGAGCATGTGGACCGCCTACCGCGGCTGACCCGCAGGCTCCACCACACCCACGACGATGCCCCCCGGCGCCCCGCGCCGGGGGGCATCGCCCTGCGTGTCCCGCTCCCGCTCCCGCTTCCTACAGCGTGTCGAGGAACGCCAGCGCGGCCTTCCAGGTCTCCTCCGCCGCCTCCGCGTCGTAGTCCTCCAGGTCCGGGTCCGTGAACAGGTGCCCCGCGCCCGCGTAGCCGTGCACCTCCACGTCCGCCCCGGCCCGCCGCATCCGCAGGTACCAGGCGGTCAGCCAGTCGTGCGTCTCGTACGGGTCCGGGTCCGCGATGTGCAGCTGCACCGGCAGCTCGTCGGCCGAGGCGTCCTCGTCCAGGTCCGCCGTGCCGTGCAGGAGCAGCAGACCGCGCGCCTTGTCGTCGGCCAGCGCCAGGTGCTGCGCGACCGAGCCGCCGAAGGAGAAGCCCGCGTAGACCAGGCCCCGGTCGGAGAACGGCGCCGACGCCAGCACCGCCCGCTTGAGCAGCTCGTCGCGGCCCACCTCCTCCTGGTAGGCCGCACCCTCCTCGAACGTGTCGAACGTACGGCCCTCGAAGAGGTCCGGTACCTGGACCTCGTGCCCGGCCGCGCGCAGCCTGTCGGCCGCCGCGTGGACCGCGGGCCGCAGCCCGTACGTCGAGTGGAAGAGCATGATGTTCATGCCCCCATCGTGCCATTCTCGGGAAACCGGGAGTCCCGGGGCGCCCCCTGGATACGGTCTCCGGCATGGAGATGCAGAACGTCCTGCGACCCGCCCTGGTCGTCGGCGCCGCCCTGGTCCTCACCCTGGTCGCGGGCTGGGTGCTCGACCTGCTGCTGCGCAAGGCCGACGCCCGGCACCCCGAAACCCCGCTGTGGGGCCTGCTGCGCCGCTGCGGCCCGCCCTTCCGCCTCGTCCTCGGCACCGCGGCGCTCCAGGCCGCGTACCGCCCGGCGGGCATCCTCCCCGCCCACGCGACCGGCGTCGGCCACGCCCTGACCCTGGTCCAGATCGCCTCGACCGCCTGGCTGCTCGTCGGCATCGCGGCGGCCGTGGTGGAGGCCACGTACGCCCGCTACGCCGCCGCCCACCCCGACGACGCCCGGGTCCGCCGGGTCCGCACCCAGGTCACCCTGATCCAGCGGGTGCTCACCGCCGTGGCCGTGGTGGTCGCCGCGGCCGCGATGCTGCTGACCTTCCCGCCGATGCGCACGGTCGGCGCCTCCGTGCTGGCCTCCGCCGGGGTGCTCGGCATCGTCGCGGGCATCGCCGCGCAGGCCTCCCTCGGCAACCTCTTCGCCGGACTGCAGATCGCCTTCGGGGACACCGTGCGCATCGGGGACACGGTGGTCGTGGACAAGGAGTGGGGCAAGGTCGAGGAGATCACCCTGACCTTCCTGATCGTCCGCACCTGGGACGAGCGCCGGATCACGATGCCGGTCTCGTACTTCACCGGCAAGCCGTACGAGAACTGGTCGCGCGGCGGCGCCCAGATGACCGGCTCGGTCGTGTGGCACCTGGACCACTCGGCGCCGGTCCCCCTCATGCGGGACAAGCTCGCCGAGATCCTCAAGGAGGTCCCCGAGTGGGACGGCCGCACCGGCAGCCTGGCCGTCACCGACACCACCCCGAACACCGTCGTGGTCCGCGCGGTGGTCACGGCGAAGGACGGCGACGACGTGTGGACCGTGCGCTGCGCCGTCCGCGAGCGGATGATCACCTGGCTGTCCGCCGAGCACCCGTACGCCCTCCCCCGCGTCACCATGGCGGAGCCGCCCCCGCGCGACACGGCCTGAGCCCGCGGGGGGCGGCGCACCGCGGCGCCCGCAGGCCGGCCGGGCCGACGACGGTCCCGTCCGGCCTACGGGCTGCGCAGGCTCCTGACGTCCAGGTGCCGCAGCACCCGGTCGACGATCTCCGGGTCGGAGCCCGGTTCGCTGCGCGCCGCGAGGACCTCGTGCCGGGCGGCGGACATCATCTCCCGCTGGATGCGCTGCACGTCGCGGATCCGCTCCACCCGCTTCGCGTACGCCTCCCGCCGCTCCTCGTCGACCAGGTCCGGGCTGATCCTGGCCCCGACGTCGTACGCGCGCCGGTGCAGGATCTCCACCAGGTCCTCGGGGAGGTCCTCGACCACCTCGATCTCCTTGAGCCGCCGCTTCGCGGCCTTCGCCGCGCGCAGCGCCAGCCTCCGCCGGGTCTCCCGCTCCACGTCCGTGTCCGCCTCCACCCCCAGCCGGCGCACCAGCCACGGCAGGGTCAGCCCCTGGATCACCAGCGTGGTCATGATCACCGCGAAGGCGATGAAGACGATCTCGTCCCGCGCCGGGAAGGGTTGCCCGGAGTCCGTGCGCAAGGGCAGGGCCAGCGCCAGCGCCACCGACGCCACCCCGCGCATCCCGGCCCACCACATCACGAGGCTCTCCCGCCAGCTCAGCGGGATCTCCTCGTCGTAGTCGCGGCGCCGGTGCAGCTTCTTGGCCAGCCAGGCCGCCGGCAGCAGCCAGACCAGCCGGACGCCGACCACCACCGCGACCACCGCCGCCGCCCACCCGGCCATGGCCCACTCGCGGCCCCCGGCCACCCCGAAGACGTGGTGCAGCTCCAGCCCGATCAGCCCGAACGCCACCCCGGTGACCAGCGTGTCGACGATCTCCCAGAACGTGTGCCCGGCGAGCCGCCCCAGAACGTCGTCGGCGTCGCCGGCGTACTCGGCGAGGAACAGGGCCGTCGTCAGCACGGCCAGCACCCCCGACCCCTGGAGCTCCTCCGCCACCACGTACGCCACGAACGGCACCAGCAGCGTCAGCCCGATCTGGAGCGTGGCGTCGCCGAGCCGGCCCATCAGCCGGTTCGCGGCCCAGCCGAGCGCCAGCCCGACGGCCACCGCCACCACGGCGGACAGCACGAACTCCCCGAGCGCCTCGGGCCAGGAGAAGCTGCCGCTCACGGCGGCGGCGACGGCGACGTGGTAGAGCACGATGGCGGTGACGTCGTTGAACAGGCCCTCGCCCTCCAGGATCGACACCATCCGGCGCGGCAGCCCGAGCGACCCGGCCACGGCGGTCGCAGCGACCGGGTCGGGCGGGGCGACGAGCGCGCCGAGGGCGACGGCGGCGGCCAGTGGCAGCCCGGGCACGACGGCGTACGCGACCCCGGCCACGGCGGCGGTGGTCACGAACACCAGGGCCACGGCCAGCAG
This sequence comes from Streptomyces racemochromogenes, assembly GCF_039535215.1. Lineage (GTDB taxonomy): Bacteria > Actinomycetota > Actinomycetes > Streptomycetales > Streptomycetaceae > Streptomyces > Streptomyces racemochromogenes. The sequence goes on along the minus strand of NZ_BAAAWT010000001.1, from coordinate 5,171,915 downwards.
CAGGATCGGCCGCACGTTGGCGGCGAACTGCCGCCAGGAGGTGCGCTGCGCGGAGGCGTAGAGCAGCGGCGGCAGCACCAGCGGCAGGATGAACTCGGGCGGGACGTCCACGTTGGGCACGGCCGGCACCAGCGCCAGGCCGACCCCGGCCAGGGTCATCAGCACGGGCGCGGGCAACCCGAGCCGGTCCCCGAGCGGTACGGTCACGACGGCGCCGAGCAACAACAAGAAGAGCAGAGCGAGCTGGTCCACGCCCTCACCCTGTCAGGCGCCCGGGCCACACCCCCGCAGGGGCACGCGGTCCCCTGCGCGGGGCGGGGTCTACGACAGGCGGCGCCTCATCGCCCGGTGCGGGATGCCCGCGTCGTCGAACTCCGGCCCGTACGCCTCGTACCCCAGCCGCTCGTAGAAGCCCAGCGCATGCGTCTGCGCCCCCAGCGACACCGCCGCCAGCCCCAGCCGCCCGGCCTCCGCCTCGATCGCGCGGACCAGCGCCACCCCGACGCCCAGCCCGCGCGCGGACTTGCGCACGGCGAGCCGGCCCAGCGAGCCGACCTCCGGCGAGCCGGTCTTGGACAGGGCCTCGGGCCCGTGCAGCAGCCGGCCGGTGCCCAGCGGCTCACCGTCCGGGCCGACGGCCAGCACGTGCACCGCGACCGCGTCGTAGGCGTCGTACTCGATCGTCTCCGGCACGGACTGCTCCACCACGAACACCTCGGTCCGCACGCTGTAGCAGGCCGCCCGGTCGGCCTCCGAGGAGGCCACCCTCACCGAGACGGCGGGGACGGGGCCGGCAGTCACTGGCTCTCGGCCCGGATGACGTCCAGCGCGTGCTGCAGGTCCGCCGGGTAGCCGCTCTCGAACTCCACCCACTGCCCGTCGGCCGGGTGCTCGAAGCCGAGCCGCACCGCGTGCAGCCACTGGCGGGTCAGCCCGAGCCGCTTCGCGACGGTCGGGTCGGCCCCGTAGGTCAGGTCGCCGACGCAGGGGTGGCGGTGCGCGGACATGTGCACGCGGATCTGGTGCGTGCGGCCCGTCTCCAGCTTGATGTCCAGCAGGGAGGCGGACCGGAAGGCCTCGATGAGGTCGTAGTGGGTGACCGAGGCCTTGCCGTCCTGGGTCACGGCCCACTTGTAGTCGGCGCTCGGGTGGCGCCCGATCGGCGCGTCGATCGTGCCGCTCATCGGGTCCGGGTGGCCCTGCACCAGCGCGTGGTAGCGCTTGTCGACGACGCGCTCGCGGAACTGGTTCTTCAGCGAGGTGTAGGCGCGCTCGGACTTGGCCACGGCCATCAGGCCGGAGGTGCCGACGTCGAGGCGGTGCACGATGCCCTGGCGCTCGGAGGCTCCGGAGGTGGAGATCCGGTAGCCGGCGGCGGCGAGCCCGCCGATGACGGTGGTGCCGGTCCAGCCGGGGCTGGGATGGGCGGCGACGCCGACCGGCTTCATGATGACCACGATGTCGTCGTCGTCGTGGATGATCTCCATGCCGGGCACGGGCTCGGCGACGAGCTCGACGGGCCGCGGCGGGGCGGGCATCTCGACTTCCAGCCAGGCGCCGCCGTGGACGCGCTCGGACTTGCCGACGACGCTGCCGTCGACCGAGACCTTCCCCTCCGCCGCCAGCTCGGCCGCCTTCGTCCGGGAGAAACCGAACATACGGGCGATGGCGGCGTCGACGCGCTCGCCTTCGAGGCCATCGGGAACGGGCAGGGTGCGGATCTCGGGAATCGTACTCACCCGTCGAGTATGCAGGACTCGGCGCAGGAGCACGCCCGCCCGGGCTCGGCGATCAGTCCTTGTGGACGGTCCCGTCCGGGTCCAGGCCCTTGAAGGACAGCAGGACGATCAGGATCCCGCCGCACACGATCGCCGAGTCGGCGAGGTTGAACACGGCGAAGTGGGCCGGTGCGATGAAGTCGACGACCGCGCCCCGGAAGACGCCCGGCGAACGGAAGATCCGGTCGGTGAGGTTGCCCAGCGCACCGCCCAGCAGCAGGCCCAGGGCGATCGCCCACGGCAGGCTGTACAGCTTGCGGGCCAGCCGGACGATCACCACGATCACGGTCGCCGCGATCCCGGTGAAGATGATCGTGAAGGCCTCGCCGATGCCGAAGGCGGCCCCGGCGTTGCGGACGGCGGAGAACTTCAGCCACTCGCCGACGATCTCGATCGGCGGCTGGTGCTCCAGCTTGGCCACGACGACCATCTTGCTGCCGAGGTCGAACAGGTACGCGAGCACCGCGACGACCAGCAGCGCCGCGATCCGCCTGCGCCCCCGGGGCGCGGCGGCCTCCGACTGCGGCTCGGCGTCGTCCCCGACCTCCGGCATACCGATGATGCGCTCCGCCTCTGCCACGTGAGTCCCTCGAACTAGCTCGAACCAGGTACGGGAACCTTCATCCCGACGAGACACGAGAGTACGTCAGTACGCGTAGGTCCTGGCTAGTGCCTTCGCTCCTGCTTCTGCTTGCAGTCCACGCACAGCGTCGCCCTCGGGAAGGCCTGCATGCGCGCCTTCCCGATGGGCCGGCCGCAGTTCTCGCAGAGGCCGTACGTGCCCGCCTCCAGCCGCTCCAGGGCCCGCTCGGTCTGCTCCAGCATCGAGGTGGCGTTCGCGGCGAGGGCCAGCTCGGACTCCCGGGTGATGTTCTTGGTCCCGGTGTCGGCCTGGTCGTCGCCCGCGCCGTCGCCGGAGTCCCGCATCAGGCCCGAGATGGCCACCTCGGAGGCGTCCAGCTCGGCCCGCAGCCGCAGCACCTCGCTCTCCAGCTCGGCCCGCGCCTCGGCGACCTCAGCGGGGGTCCAGGGGTCCTCCCCCTCGCGGACGGCCAGCTCGCCGGGGGCCGGCACCGCCGCCGCCTTCGCCTTGGGGAGCCCACTGGTGGCGGTCCCGGCCGTCTTCCTGGCCGTACCCGCAGTCTTCTTGGCAACCACTTTCCGAGCTCCCGTCTTCTGCGCGGCCGGGGCCGCCCCCTCGGACGCGGCCGACTTGGCCGCGGCCTTGCTCGTGGTGCGCCCGGCCGAGGCCGCGCCGGCCACCGCCGTCTTCCCGGCCACCGCCACCCCGGCCGAACCCGTCCCGACCGCCGCCTTCTCGGCGGCAGCCTTCTTGGCCGGAGCCTTCCCGACCACCGCCTTCTCGGCAGCGGCCCTTTTGGCCGGAGCCTTCCCGACCACCGCCTTCTCGGCGGCAGCCGTCTTGGCCGGAGCCTTCCCGACCACCGCCTTCTCGGCAGCGGCCTTCTTGGCCGGAGCCTTCCCGACCACCGCCTTCTCGGCGGCAGCCTTCTTGGCCGGAGCCTTCCCGACCACCGCCTTCTCGGCAGCGGCCTTCTTGGCCGGAGCCTTCCCGACCACCGCCTTCTCGGCGGCAGCCTTCTTGGCCGGAGCCTTCTTGGCCGGAACCTTCCCGGCAGCGGCCGACCGTGGCGAAGCCTTCTCGGCAGCGGCCACCTTGGCCGGGGCCCTCTTCGCCGCCGCCTTCTCCGCGGCAGCCACCCCGGCCGGAGCCTTCTTCTTCGCCGCCGCCGATTCCTTGACCGCGGGCCCGGCCACCTCCCGAGTCCCCGTCTTCTTCGCCACCATGCCCGCGGCCCCTTTTCACATACTGTGATCTTCTTCGCAGATCGTGCCGGAACGATAAATCGCCTCCGACCCCACGGCAACGGGGCACGCGTCCGTCGAGGTCAACCTGCATCCGTTGTGCCCAGCGGGGAGCCCCGTAATCCGCCCCACCCGCCCCAGCGGATCCCGGAGCCGCCCGTCAGCCCATCCGGGTCACGCCGCGAGCCGCCCGGCGACGCGCCGCCGGGCCCCTCAAAACCGGTCTGCCGACCCGCGCCCCGGCCCGTACACTGGGCGCAGCGAAAGGCATGGATGGGGACGAGTAGCGTCGGACGCAGCCAGGAGCGACCCGGGGACGGTGAGAGCCCGGGGGCGAGCGCGATGCGAAGGATCACCCCGGAGCCGCCGGAAGAAAGCCCGCACGGACCCCCGTACGGCGAGTAGAACCGGCTTCGCACCCCAATGAGGGGGCCGCCGGACCCGTCCGGAGGCCAAGGAGGGTGGTACCGCGGGAGCAGCAGACGCTCTCGTCCCTCCGGACGGAAGTGACACCCCGCCGGAGGAAGAGTTCAGCCTCATGACCACACCGCCCCAGTACCGTCCGGTACCCGCCCAGGTCGACCTGCCCGCCCTGGAACACGCCGTCCTCGACTTCTGGCGTGAGAGCAAGACCTTCGCCAAGACGCTGGAGCAGTCCGAGGGCCGCCCCGAGTGGGTGTTCTACGAGGGCCCGCCGACCGCGAACGGCATGCCCGGCGCGCACCACATCGAGGCCCGCGTCTTCAAGGACGTCTTCCCCCGCTTCCGCACCATGCGCGGCTACCACGTGGCCCGCAAGGCCGGCTGGGACTGCCACGGCCTGCCCGTCGAGCTGGCCGTCGAGAAGGAACTGGGCTTCAACGGCAAGCAGGACATCGAGGCGTACGGCATCGCCGAGTTCAACGCCAAGTGCCGCGAGTCCGTGACCCGCCACACCGACGCGTTCACCGAGCTCACGACCCGCATGGGCTACTGGGTCGACCTGGACGACGCCTACCGGACCATGGACCCCGAGTACGTCGAGTCCGTGTGGTGGTCGCTGAAGGAGATCTTCAACAAGGGCCTGCTGACCCAGGACCACCGCGTGGCCCCCTGGTGCCCGCGCTGCGGCACCGGCCTGTCCGACCACGAGCTCGCCCAGGGCTACGAGACGGTCGTCGACCCCTCCGTCTACGTCCGCTTCCCGCTGACCTCCGGCCCGCTGGCCGGCGAGGCGGCGCTGGTCGTGTGGACCACGACCCCCTGGACCCTGGTCTCCAACACCGCCGTCGCGGCCCACCCCGAGGTCACCTACGTCGTCGCCACGGACGGCGACGAGAAGCTCGTCGTCGCCCAGCCGCTGCTGGAGAAGGCCCTCGGCGAGGGCTGGGAGGCCACCGGTCAGACCTTCACCGGCAAGGAGATGGAGCGCTGGGCCTACCAGCGCCCCTTCGAGCTGGTCGAGTTCCCCGAGCCGGCCCACTACGTGGTCAACGCCGAGTACGTCACCACCGAGGACGGCACCGGTCTGGTCCACCAGGCCCCGGCCTTCGGCGCCGACGACCTCGCGGTCTGCCGCGCGTACGGCATGCCGGTCGTGAACCCGGTCCGCGCCGACGGCACCTTCGAGGAGGAGGTCCCGCTCGTCGGCGGCGTCTTCTTCAAGAAGGCGGACGAGCGCCTGACCGCCGACCTCGACGCGCGCGGCCTGCTCTTCAAGCACATCGCCTACGAGCACAGCTACCCGCACTGCTGGCGCTGCCACACGGCCCTGCTCTACTACGCGCAGCCGTCCTGGTACATCCGCACCACCGCCGTCAAGGACGCGATGCTGCGGGAGAACGAGAAGACGAACTGGTTCCCGGACTCGGTCAAGCAGGGCCGCTTCGGCGACTGGCTCAACAACAACATCGACTGGGCGCTCTCCCGCAACCGCTACTGGGGCACCCCGCTGCCGATCTGGCGCTGCGAGGAGAACCACCTCACCTGCGTCGGGTCCCGCGCGGAGCTGAGCGAGCTGTCCGGGCAGGACCACTCGGCCCTGGACCCGCACCGCCCGTACATCGACGACGTCACCTTCCCCTGCACGGCCGAGGGCTGCTCCCTGACCGCCGTCCGCGTCCCGGAGGTCATCGACGCCTGGTACGACTCGGGCTCGATGCCGTTCGCGCAGTGGGGCTACCCGTACAAGAACAAGGAGATCTTCGAGAAGCGCTACCCGGCGCAGTTCATCTCGGAGGCCATCGACCAGACGCGCGGCTGGTTCTACACGCTGATGGCGGTCGGCACCCTCGTCTTCGACAAGTCGTCCTACGAGAACGTGGTCTGCCTGGGCCACATCCTCGCCGAGGACGGCCGCAAGATGTCCAAGCACCTGGGCAACATCCTCCAGCCGATCCCGCTCATGGACCAGCACGGCGCCGACGCGGTCCGCTGGTTCATGGCGGCCGGCGGTTCCCCGTGGGCGGCGCGCCGCGTCGGCCACGGCACGATCCAGGAGGTCGTCCGCAAGACGCTCCTCACGTACTGGAACACCGTCGCCTTCCAGGCCCTGTACGCGCGCACCTCGAACTGGGCGCCGTCCGCCGCCGACCCGGCGCCGGCCGACCGCACGGTCCTCGACCGCTGGCTGCTCTCCGAGCTCCACACCCTGGTCACCGAGGTCACGGACGCGATGGAGGCCTACGACACCCAGCGCGCGGGCAAGCTGCTCTCCGCCTTCGTGGACGACCTGTCCAACTGGTACGTGCGCCGCTCGCGCCGCCGCTTCTGGCAGGGCGACGCGGCCGCGCTGCGCACGCTGCACGACGTGGTGGAGACGGTGACGCGGCTCATGGCCCCGCTCACCCCCTTCATCACCGAGCGGGTCTGGCAGGACATGGTCGTCCCGGTCACCCCGGACGCGCCGGAGTCGGTGCACCTGTCCACCTGGCCGGTGGCGGACACCGCGGCGATCGATCCGACGCTGTCGCAGCAGATGCTGCTGGTCCGCCGCCTGGTCGAGCTGGGCCGCGCCACCCGCGCCGAGTCCGGCGTCAAGACCCGTCAGCCGCTGTCGCGCGCGCTGGTCGGCGCGGTGGGCTTCGACGCCCTGTCCCCGGAGCTCCAGGCGCAGATCACGGAGGAGCTGAACGTCTCCTCCCTGGCCTCGCTGTCCGAGGTCGGCGGCTCGCTGGTGGACACCACGGCCAAGGCCAACTTCCGGGCGCTGGGCAAGCGCTTCGGCAAGGGCGTCCAGGACGTCGCGAAGGCCGTCGCCGCGGCGGACGCGGCGGCGCTGTCGCTGGCGCTGCGGTCCGGTTCGGCGACGATCACGCTGAACGGCGAGGAGATCTCCCTGTCCCCGGAGGAGGTCATCATCACGGAGACCCCCCGCGAGGGCTGGTCGGTGGCCTCGGACTCCGGCGCGACGGTCGCCCTGGACCTGGAGATCACCCCGGAGCTGCGGCTGGCGGGCCTGGCGCGTGACGCGATCCGGCTGATCCAGGAGGCCCGCAAGAACTCCGGCCTGGACGTGGCGGACCGGATCGCCCTGCGGTGGTCCTCGTCGGACCCGGAGGTCGTGACGGCCCTGACGGACCACGCCGCTCTGATCGCGGACGAGGTCCTGGCGACGGACTACGCCTCGGGCGAGGGCGACGACTCCTTCGGAGCCCCCTTCACGGACGACTCCCTGTCCCTGACGTTCCGCCTGCGCAAGGCGTGACCCCCGGCCGAAGCGGCCCGTACCCCCACGGGGGTGCGGGCCGCTTCGCCGTTCCCGCCGGTGCCGGCCTTCCAGCCCCGCCGGCGTTTGAGGCGCGGGGTCTGGGGCGGAGCCCCAGGGAACGGTGGAAGGGCGGGTAGGGGACCTCGTCCCGCGCAGCGGTGTGCCCCGCGCCGGGGACGAAAACGGGCCGGGCCCGGCGCCCCCTCAGGGGAACCGGGCCCGGCCCGTGGTGACTGTCGACGGCTACGTCAGTTGTCGTCCTCGTCGATCAGGAAGCCCCGCATGGGAGACGGCGCCTGCATCGGCTGCGGCGCAGCCGGCCGCACCGGAGCCATCGGCTGCGTCATCGCCGGGGACATCTGCTGCTGGCCGCCGTAGGACGGGCCACCGCCCATCGGGGAGGGGCCGCCCATCGGCGACGGGCCACCCATCGGGGACGGGCCACCCATGCCCATGGCACCGGCCGGAGCCATCGACGGGGACGGCGACGGCGGCAGGGCCGGGCCGGCCGGGGTGCGCGGCGGCGCGAGGGAGTCGTCGGCCTGGGTCTCCAGCTGGCGCAGCTGCGACTCCAGGTAGGACTTCAGACGCGTGCGGTACTCGCGCTCGAAGCCCCGCAGGTCCTCGACCTTGCGCTCCAGCGTGGCGCGGGCGGACTCCAGGGAGCCCATCGCGACGCGGTGCTTCTCCTGGGCGTCCCGCTCCAGCGCGTCGGCCTTGGCGCGGGCGTCCCGCTCCAGGCCCTCGGCGCGGCTGCGCGCCTCGCCGACGATCTTGTTGGCCTCGGAGCGGGCCTCCGCGATCGCCTGGTCGGCGGTCTGCTGCGCGAGCGACAGGACGCGGGCGGCGCTGTCGCCACCGGGGCCCTGCTGCGGGAGCTGCGGCTGCTGCATCTGCTGCATCTGCTGCATCTGCTGGCCCATGGGCTGCATCTGCTGCCCCATCGGCTGCATCGGCTGGCCGAGCTGGTTCTGGCCGCCCATGGACTGCTGCTGCATCTGCTGCGGCATGGGCTGCTGGCCCATCTGCTGCTGCGGCGCCATCGGGTGCTGGCCGCCCATGGACTGCTGCTGCATGGGGCCGCCCATCGGGCCCGGACCCTGCGGTCCGTGTCCACCGGGACCGGGCGGCAGCTGCGGCTGGCCACCCGGGAGCTGCGGCGGGCCCATCTGCGGCTGCTGCTGCTGCGGCGGGCCGGATATGGCCGCCGGCACGGGGGCGCCCGGGCGCTGGTCCTGGGGTTCCGGCTTGCGCATGTTCTGCTGCTGCTGCTGGTTCTGCGCGGCGGCACGCGTGGCGGCGGCCAGCTTGGCGCGCAGGTCCTCGTTCTCGCGCAGCAGACGGGTCAGCTCGGACTCGACCTCGTCGAGGAAGGCGTCGACCTCGTCCTCGTCATAGCCTTCTCGCAGGCGGACGGTCGTGAACTGCTTGTTCCGCACGTCCTCGGGAGTCAGCGGCATGTCTTCTTCACCTCTACGTAGTCGTCGGCAGTCGGCAGGACCGTATCGGGACTGTCCCCGCGCCTGCGGGGGAGCTCATCGTTCACACGCTTCTCGCAGCGGTGCTCACGAAGCTGATGAGGATGTAAACGATGATCATCAGAACGAAGAAGGACAGGTCGAGTGCCACGCCCCCGAGACGCAACGGCGGGATGAAGCGCCGAAGAAGCTTGAGCGGTGGATCGGTGACAGTGTAGGTGGCCTCCAGAACGACCACCATCGCCTTGCCGGGTGCCCATGAACGTGCGAACTGGAACACGTAGTCCATGACCAGTCGGAAGATCAACACGATGAGGAAGCACATCAGCGCGATGTAGACCACCTGCAGTGCGACGCCCATCCCGTGCTTCCCTCTCCCCTGCTTCCGCTCTGTTCCCGGTCCCGTTTCTGACGGATCGGTCTAGCTTTGGTTGAAGAACCCGCCCTCCGCGATGCGGGCCTTGTCCTCCGCCGTGACATCGACGTTAGCAGGAGACAGCAGGAACACCTTCTGTGTCACGCGTTCAATACTGCCGTGCAGACCGAAGACGAGACCGGCGGCGAAGTCCACGAGACGCTTCGCGTCGGTGTCGTCCATCTCCGTGAGATTCATGATCACCGGAGTGCCCTCACGGAAGTGTTCCCCGATGGTACGGGCCTCGTTGTAGGTCCGGGGGTGCAGCGTCGTGATGCGGTACGGCTCCCGCTCGGAGACGACCTTGGGCATGATCACGGGGGCGTTCTTCTCCAGGTTGGTGCGGTCAGGTGTGATGGATGCCACGGGGGCAATTCGCGCGGGACGTCCGTTTTCTGACGGAATTGGGAGGGGTTCGCGCGGAGCCGGCGGCTGTACAGCTCGTACCGGTTCGTCCGTTACGGGCGTTTGGTGCACCGGCTGCTGTCTACGATCCCGGTCTCGGGCCCGTTCCGGTTCCGGTTCGGGCTCGAACTCGTCATCGGGGTCGTACCCCGGGTTGTCGTACCGGTCGTCCTCCACGAGGCCGAGGTAGACCGCCATCTTGCGCATCGCGCCGGCCATTCTCCGAGTCCTCCGCTCTGTGGTGGATCGCCCTGTCGCAGGTGTCGAGTGTCCGTCAGCAAAGTAGCTGTGTCACCAAAGTCACCAACTGCCCGCGATCCACGTGGTCTGTCCGCTCATCTGCGGAAATGACCATATTTTCTGCTGTGGTCCGACTTTCTTCGCGACGTTACCCGAGCCGGGGTCTCGCGCCGAGTACCGCAGTGCCGACGCGTACATGTGTCGCACCCGCCCGCACGGCCTGTTCCAGGTCGGCGCTCATCCCGGCCGACACCATCGTGGCAGCCGGATGGGCCTCGCGCAGGCTGGATGACAATTCCATCATCCGCTCGAAGGCGGCCTGTTCGCGCCCCGCGTAGGGACCCGACAGGGGGGCGACGGTCATCAGGCCGTCGATCCGCAGACCCGGCGCGCCGGCGACGAGGTCCGCCAACTCCGCCATCAGGTCCGGGGCGGCGCCGCCCCGGGACCCGCGCTCGCCCGACTCGGCGTCGAGCGCGATCTGCACGAGGCAGCCGAGCTCGCGCCCCTGCGCCTGGGCCGCCGCCGACAGCGCGGTGACGAGCTTCGGCCGGTCCACCGACTGCACGACCTGCGCGTATCCCGCCACGGAACGGACTTTGTTCGTCTGCAACTGGCCCACGAAGTGCCAGCTCAGCGGCAGATCCGAGCAGGCGGCCGCCTTGGGGGCGGCGTCCTGGTCCCGGTTTTCCGCCACATGACGGACACCCAGGTCCGCCAGCAGTCGTACGTCGCTCGCCGGGTAGGTCTTGGTGACCACGATGAGGGTCACCTCCTCCCGCGCGCGCCCGGCCGCCGCGCAGGCGGACCCGATGCGCTCCTCCACCCGCGCGAGGTTCTCGGCGAGCTCGGCCTTACGATCCGTCATTCGTCAGTCCAACCAGACATATCCGGCAAGCCGCCCGGTCACCCGGTCGCGGCGGTACGAGAAGTGGTCCCGCGACTCCAGTGTGCAGACCGGGGATCGGTGCGCTTGCGCCACCCCCGCCTCCGCCAGCTGCGCGTGCACCCCGGCGACCACGTCGACGGACGGAGTCCCCCAGCTGGTCTCGGCCCACGCGGCCGGCACCACTTCGGCGACCGCCTCCCGCATCTCGGCCGGCACCTCGTAGCAGCGGCCGCAGACGGCCGGTCCGGTACGGGCGACGATCCGCGCGGGGTCCGCGCCCAGGGCGGTCATCGCCTCGACGGCGGCGGGCACCACCCCCGCGACCAGCCCGGGCCGCCCGGCGTGGGCGGCACCCGTGACCCCGGCGACGGGGTCGGCCAGCAGGACGGGCGTGCAGTCGGCGGTGAGCACCGCGAGGGCGAGCCCCCGGCGCGCGGTCACCACCGCGTCCACGGAGGGGACGGCGGCGCCGGCGGCCCAGGGGCCGTCGACCACCGCCACGTCCCGGCCGTGCACCTGGTTCATCCAGACCACCAGGTCCGGGTCGATGCCCAGGCCCTCGGCCGCGATCGTCCGGTTCGCGCGAACGGCGGCCGGGTCGTCTCCGACCGCGCCGCCGAGATTGAGCTCCTCGTACGGAACGGCGCTCACCCCGCCCCACCGGTCGGTGAAGGCGAAGTGGGCGCCGTTCTCGCTGTGCTGCCCCAGTGTCACTTCAAGAAGTCCGGTACATCCAGCTCTTCGGCCGGGCTGTCCTGGTAGGGCCGGGCCGTCGGGACCTGCGGTGCGGGGGCCGCGGGCTCGACCGGGATCTCCACCGGCGCCGGGGGCTCCTCGCGGGGGGTGACGGTGCCGAGTCCGCCGAAGGCCGGACGGACCGGCTCGGGCGCGCGGACCGGCGCGGGGGCCGGCTCCTCGCGCTTGGTGGACGCCGCGCCGATGACGTTGTCCCGGCGGGCCGGGGGCTGTCCGCCGTCGAAGCCGGCCGCGATGACGGTGACGCGGACCTCGTCGCCGAGCGCGTCGTCGATGACGGCGCCGAAGATGATGTTCGCCTCGGGGTGCGCGGCCTCGCTGACCAGCTGGGCGGCCTCGTTGATCTCGAAGAGACCGAGGTCCGAGCCGCCGGAGATGGAGAGCAGCACGCCGCGGGCGCCGTCGATGGACGCCTCCAGCAGCGGCGAGGAGATGGCCATCTCGGCGGCGGCCACCGCGCGGTCGTCGCCGCGGGCCGAGCCGATGCCCATCAGGGCCGAGCCGGCCTCGGACATCACGGACTTGACGTCGGCGAAGTCGAGGTTGATCAGGCCGGGGGTGGTGATGAGGTCGGTGATGCCCTGCACGCCGGAGAGCAGGACCTGGTCGGCCGACTTGAAGGCGTCGAGCACGCTGACCTGGCGGTCCGAGATGGACAGCAGCCGGTCGTTGGGGATGACGATGAGGGTGTCGACCTCTTCGCGGAGCTCGGCGATGCCGTCCTCCGCCTGGTTCGCGCGGCGCCGGCCCTCGAAGGTGAACGGGCGGGTGACCACACCGATCGTCAGGGCGCCGAGCGAGCGCGCGATGTTGGCGACGACGGGCGCGCCGCCGGTGCCGGTGCCGCCGCCCTCGCCGGCGGTGACGAAGACCATGTCGGCCCCCTTGAGGACCTCCTCGATCTCCTCGCGGTGGTCCTCTGCCGCCTTGCGGCCGACGGCCGGGTTGGCTCCGGCGCCGAGGCCCCGGGTGAGTTCACGGCCGACGTCGAGCTTGACGTCGGCGTCGCTCATCAACAGCGCCTGGGCGTCGGTGTTGATGGCGATGAACTCGACGCCCTTGAGACCGACCTCGATCATTCGGTTGATGGCATTGACACCACCGCCGCCGACACCGATGACCTTGATGACTGCGAGGTAGTTCTGCGGTGCTGCCACGTCGAAGGCCTCTCGCCTCGAGTTACGTGTCGCCGCCTCGCGGACCTGCGTAGCGACGACTGATGCCGAAATGTGGGACGGTCCGTACACGCCGACCCGAACCCTCACCCTTAAGTTTAGGGTTAGGGGTGTGTCTGTTCCCTTGACTCTTCCGAACAGGACACTAAGTCGACAAGTAGCGCGTGTTCAACGAACACGCCGAACCTCCCGTTTTTCTTTTCACCCTATGTGATCACCCGTATCGGTGGCCAACCAGGGTGCGTCGGTGTTCGACCTGACGTCAACTCCCGGACACCGCAGGTGCCGTGGGGACGCTCACGTCGAAGTGGTCGGCCTTGGGCGAGGCCTTCAGCAGAGCCGTCAGCGCCCGGCCTTTGGCCTCACCCAGTTCGCCGCTCCCCCAGACGACCGTGCGGCCCCTGGTGAGTTGCAGTACGACAGAATCGTACGACCGGACCGTGACCTGCAGCGTCTCCCGGGAGACGGCCTCGGGGAGGCTTCCGGCGATGCCGACGGCCTCGCGCAGCAGCCGCTCGCCGTCGAAACGGCGGGCGCTCGGGGAGCCCTCCGCCGCCAGTTCGAGGACCGGAACGTGCGCGGGTGCTTGCCGAACCGTGTCGAATCGCACACCGGAAGAGTCCACTTCGACGAACTGTCCGTCCTTCTTGATGAGCAGGACCGGTTTGCGTTCCGTCACCTTCAGGGCGATTCCGTGCGGCCAGGACCGCGCCACGTCGACCGAATCGATGCGGGGCAGCCTGACCCTTACCCGGGCCGCGATCTCGTCGGTGTCGACGCTCACCAGGGGTGCGCCGACGGGGACGGCCGCGGCCTCGAGGACCTGACCGGGGGTGAGCACCTCGGCGCCGGAGGCCGTGACCTTCTCGACGCGGAGCCAGGAGGAGCCGTAGAGCGCCCAGGTGACGCCCGCGGCGAGGAGCACGGCGGCGGCGAGGGAGGCCAGCAGGCGGACCCGGCGCGGCAGTGCGCGCCGGGGCCCCCGCGGGCCGGATCTCCCGGGCGGTTTCGACGACTTGGGCCACTTGGGGGTTTTGGGCGCTTTGGCGGCGTCCGCGCCCTTCCCGCCCTTGCCTCCCCGGCCGGATGGGCCGCGCTGTGCCGTCGTCGCTCCGGCCACTCCTGTGCCTCCTGGGTCGGCGGTTACCCGCGTGCGGCCGCAATCGCCTCGTACACGAGGCCGACGAGCAGGTCGTCGGCGTCTCGGCGGCCGAACTCGGCGGCGGCGCGGGACATCTCGTACAGGCGGTGCGGATCGGACAGCACCGGGAGGACCTGGCCGAGCACCCAGTCGGGCGTCAGCTCCGCGTCGTCCACGAGCAGGCCGCCGCCGGCCTTGACCACCGGCTGGGCGTTGAGCCGCTGTTCGCCGTTGCCGATGGGCAGCGGTACGTAGGCGGCCGGCAGTCCGACGGCGGAGAGTTCGGCGACGGTCATCGCACCCGCGCGGCACAGCATCATGTCGGCGGCGGCGTACGCGAGATCCATCCGGTCCACGTACGGTACCGGCACATACGGCGGCATCCCGGGCATGTTGTCGACACGCGGCAGTTCGTTCTTGGGGCCGACCGCGTGCAGGATCTGGATCCCGGAGCGCTGGAGGGTCGGCGCGGCCTGCTGGATCACCTCGTTGAGGCGGCGGGCGCCCTGGGAGCCGCCGGAGACCAGCAGGGTCGGCAGGTTGGGGTCCAGGCCGAAGGCGGCGCGGGCCTCGGGGCGGACGGCGGCCCGGTCCAGGGTGGAGATGGAGCGGCGCAGCGGAATGCCCACGTAGCGGGCGCCGCGCAGTTTGCTGTCGGGGGTGGAGACCGCGACGGCGTGCGCGTAGCGGGAGCCGATCTTGTTGGCCAGTCCGGGGCGGGCGTTGGCCTCGTGGACGATGATCGGCACCCCGAGGCGCTTGGCGGCGAGGTAGCCGGGCAGGGCCACGTAGCCGCCGAAGCCGACGACCACGTCGGCCTTGGTGCGTACGAGGATCTCCTCGGCGGCCTTGATGGTGCCGCGCAGCCGCCCGGGGACGGTGATCAGCTCCGGGGTGGGCTTGCGGGGCAGCGGCACGGCGGGGATGAGGCCCAGCTCGTAGCCGCGCTCCGGTACCAGGCGGGTCTCCAGGCCCCGTTCCGTGCCCAGGGCGGTGATGCCCACGGTCGGGTCCTGCCTGCGCAGTGCGTCCGCGAGGGCCAGCGCCGGCTCGATGTGGCCGGCGGTCCCCCCGCCGGCGAGTACGACATGCACCGAAATTCACCGCTCTCCGGACGGACGCCTCTTGACGCGCCGTCTCATCGACTTCCATATCGGCCCGCTCCGCTTCCAGCCGGCTCTCGGCTGTCGCATCGCGAGCGCCGCCCGCGCCGCCGGTTCCTCCCGCGCGAACGCGATGAGCAGTCCGACCGCGAACATGGTCGGCAGCAGGGCCGACCCTCCGTAGGAGAACAGCGGGAGGGGGACCCCGGCGATCGGCAGCAGGCCGAGCACCGCACCGATGTTGATCACGGCCTGGGCCGTGATCCAGGTGGTCACGCCTCCCGCGGCATACCGTACGAAGGAGTCCTCCGTGCGTCCGGCCACGCGGATACCCGCATAGCCTAGAGCCGCGAACAGGGCGAGCACCGACAGCGTCCCTGCCAGGCCCAGTTCCTCACCGGTGATGGCAAAGATGAAGTCGGTGTGGGCTTCGGGCAGTTGACCCCATTTTTCCACACTCGCCCCGAGACCGGAACCGAACCATCCGCCGGACGCGAGGGCGTAGATCCCGTGTACGGCTTGCCAGCAGAGGTCGTTCTTGCCCGGTTCCGTCGCCCCGAGGCAGGCGAGCCGGTCCATGCGGTGCGGGCTGGTCTTGATGAGCAGTGCGACGATCACACCCGCGAAGGCGAGCACGCCCACGAACAGCCGCGTCGGCGCCCCGGCCAGCCACAGCAGCCCGAAGAGGACGGCCCCGAGGATCATCGCGGTGCCCATGTCCCCGCCGAGCATGATCAGCCCGAGCAGCAGGAAGGCCACCGGGACCAACGGCACCAGCAGGTGCTTCCACTGGGTCAGCAGCCCCTTGTCGCCCTTGCGGGCCAGCAGGTCGGCGCCCCACAGGATCAGCGCGAGCTTGCCGAACTCGCTGGGCTGGAGCATGAACGGGCCGCCCAGGGAGATCCAGTTCTGGTTGCCGTTGATCGAGACCCCTATCCCGGGGACCTGGACCAGGACCATCAGGAACAGGGTGCCGGCGAGCACCGGATAGGACAGGGCCCGGTGCAGCTTGACCGGCATCCGGGAGGCGGCGAAGAGCAGGACGCCGCCGATGAGGGCGGCCAGGAACTGCTTCTTGAAGAAGTAGGCGTCGCCCAGGCCCAGCTGGAGCGCCTTGATCATGGAGGCCGAGTAGACCATCACCAGCCCGAGCACGGTGATGAGCAACGAGCTGCCGAAAATCAGGTAATACGCCGTGAGCGGGCGGTCCCAGGCCTTGCTCAACTGCCGCTGCGTACGCCGCAGCCCGGACAGCGGCCCGCGCCCGCCGGGCCGTTTGGCCCCGCCCGCCGGGCGTTTGCGGCCCTGCGCCCTGACGGCGGCGGGCCGCCGCCCCGGCAGCATCTGCTTGGCCGGCATCTGTGATCTTCCCCTCCACTCGTACGGGGCGAGCGGCCGGCCGGAGGGAACCTGTACCGGCGCCCCGGCCTAGGCCGTGTCCGCGGCACTCCCGGAGGCCAGTTCGCGCACCGCGTCGGCGAACGCGTCCCCACGCTTGTTGTAGTTCGCGAACATGTCCATCGACGCACACGCGGGCGCCAGCAGGACCGTGTCCCCGGGCTCCGCGAGCCGGGCCGCTTCCCGGACCGCTGCGAGCATCGCCCCAGTGTCGGTCCGTTCGAGGTCGGTCACCGGGACCTCGGGCGCGTGTCGCGCCAGCGCCTCGGCGATCAGCGCCCGGTCGGCGCCCATCAGCACCACGCCGCGCAGCCGCTTCGCGGACTTCTGGACGAGCTCGTCGAAGGTCGCGCCCTTGGCAAGGCCCCCGGCGATCCAGACGACCGGTTCGAAGGCCGCCAGGGAGGCCTCCGCGGCGTGCGTGTTGGTGGCCTTGGAGTCGTCGACGTAGCGGACCCCCTCGACCTCGTCCACGAACGCGACGCGGTGCGCGTCGGGACGGAAGTCCCGCAGCCCGTCGCGGACCGCGCGCGGCTCGACGCCGAAGGCGCGGGCCAGGGCCGCGGCCGCGAGGGCGTTGGCGATGTTGTGGGGGGCGGGCGGGTTGACGTCGTCGACGTGCGCCAGCTCCTGGGCGTTCTTCTGCCGGTTCTGCACGAACGCCCGGTCCACGAGGATCCCGTCGACCACGCCGAGCATGGAGGGGCCGGGGGCGCCGAGGGTGAAGCCGATGGCCCGGCAGCCCTCCTCGACGTCGGCCTCCTCGACCAGGTGCTCGGTGGCCGGGTCGGCGACGTTGTAGACGCAGGCGATGGTGTTGCCCTCGTAGATGCGGCCCTTGTCGGCGGCGTACGCCTCCATGGAGCCGTGCCAGTCGAGGTGGTCCGGGGCCAGGTTGAGCACGGCCGCGGAGTGGGCGCGCACCGAGGGGGCCCAGTGCAGCTGGTAGCTGGAGAGCTCGACGGCGAGCACGTCGTACCGCTCGTCGCCGGTCACCACGTCGATGATGGGGGTGCCGATGTTGCCGACGGCGGCGGTCTTCAGACCGGCCGCCTTCAGGATCGACGCCAGCATCTGGGTGGTGGTGGTCTTGCCGTTGGTGCCGGTGATGGCGAGCCAGGGCGCGGCGTTCTCGCCGCGCAGCTGCCAGGCGATCTCGACGTCGCCCACGACGTCCACGCCCGCCTTGGCGGCCTCCAGGAAGAGCGGGCTGTCGGGCTTCCAGCCCGGGGAGGTCACGACCAGGTCGGTGCCCTCGGGGAGGGTCTCGGCGTCGCCGAGGCGTACGGAGACGCCCTTGGCCTGCGCCTCCAGCTCCGCGGCCCGGGCCCGGTGGCCCTCGCTGTCGCCGCCGTCGACCACGGTCACGACCGCGCCGAGGCCGGCCAGGGCGCGGGCGGCGCTGATGCCGCTCACGCCGAGACCGGCGACGGTGATGTTCCTGTCCTGCCAGGAGGTCACTTGTCTGCTGCCCATCCCGCGTAGAAGAGACCGAGACCGACGATCACGCACATGCCCTGGATGATCCAGAAGCGGACCACGACGAGGACTTCGGACCAGCCCTTGAGTTCGAAGTGGTGCTGGAGCGGGGCCATCCGGAAGACGCGCTTCCCGGTCAGCTTGAAGGAGCCGACCTGGATGACGACCGACATCGTGATGAGCACGAAGAGGCCGCCGAGGAGGGCCATCAGGAACTCCGTGCGGGAGCAGATGGCCAGGCCCGCGAGGGCGCCGCCCAGCGCGAGCGAACCGGTGTCGCCCATGAAGATCTTGGCGGGCGAGGTGTTCCACCACAGGAAGCCGAAGCAGGCGCCCATCAGGGCCGAGGCGACGACCGCGAGGTCCAGCGGGTCGCGCACCTCGAAGCAGGCGTTCGGGTTGGTGAGGTCGACCGCGTTGGCGCAGGACTCCTGGAACTGCCAGACGCCGATGAAGGTGTAGGCGCCGAAGACCATCACGGCGGCGCCCGTCGCGAGGCCGTCGAGGCCGTCGGTCAGGTTCACGCCGTTGGACATGGCCAGGATCATGAACAGGGCCCAGACCACGAACAGCACCGGCCCGATGGACCAGCCGAAGTCCGTGACGAACGAGAGCTTCTCCGAGGCCGGAGTCAGTCCGCGCGAGTCCTTGAACTGGAGCGCGAGCACGGCGAAGGCGATGCCGACGATCAGCTGGCCGGCCATCTTGGCCTTGGCCCGCAGACCGAGCGAACGCCGCTTGACGATCTTGATGTAGTCGTCGAGGTAGCCGACCAGGCCCATGCCCGCCATCAGGAACAGCACCAGCAGGCCCGAGAAGCTCGGCTCCTCACCGGTGATGACCTTGGTCAGGGCGTACGCGATGAGCGTGGCCAGGATGAAGGAGATACCGCCCATGGTGGGCGTGCCCTTCTTACCGGCGTGGCCGCGCGGACCGTCGTCGCGGATGAACTGGCCGTAGCCCTTGCGGGCCAGCAGCTTGATCAGCAGCGGCGTGCCGATGACGGTCAGGAACATGCCGATGACACCGGCGAACAGGATCTGCCTCATCGGCCGGCGACCTCGCCCTCGCCCTCGAGCAGCGCCAGCGCCACCCGCTCCAGACCGACCGACCTGGAAGCCTTCACCAGCACGACGTCCCCCGGGCGCAGTTCACTGCGCAACAGGTCGACGGCCGCCTGCGCGTCGGACACGAGCACCGACTCCTCACCCCACGAACCCTCGTTATATGCGCCCAGTTGCAGCCAGGACGCTTCCCTGCCCCCGACTGCCACGAGCCTGCTCACGTTGAGCCGGACGGCAAGCCGCCCCACCGCGTCGTGCTCGGCCAGCGATGCGTCGCCGAGCTCGGCCATGGGGCCGAGCACCGCCCACGTACGACCCCCGTCCGCCTTGCCGGCCTCCCCCATCGCGACGAGTGCGCGCAGGGCGGCCCGCATGGACTCCGGGTTCGCGTTGTAGGCGTCGTTGACGATCGTCACGCCGTCCTCGCGCTCGGTGACCTCCATCCGCCACCGGGACAGCGTGCCCGCTCCGGAGAGCGCTGTGGCGATCTCTTCGGCCGGCATGCCCAGGACATGGGCGACGGCGGCCGCGGCGAGCGCGTTCGACACGTGGTGCTCACCGTACAGCCGCAAGGTCACATCGCTGCACCCGGTCGGTGTGTGGAGTGTGAAGGAGGGCTGTCCCGCGGCCGTCAGCCGGACCTCGGTGGCGCGTACGTCGGCGTCCTCGGCCTCGCCGAAGAGGACCGTACGGGCCTTCGTGCGGGCGGACATGGCGCGCACGAGCAGGTCGTCGGCGTTGAGTACGGCGACGCCGCCCTCGGCCTCGGACGGCAGCGCCTCGACCAGCTCGCCCTTGGCCTGGGCGATGGCCTCCCGGCCGCCGAACTCGCCGATGTGGGCGGTGCCGACGTTCAGGACGAGGCCGATGCGCGGCGGGGTCAGGCCGGTCAGGTAGGCGATGTGGCCGATGCCGCGGGCGCCCATCTCCAGGACCAGGTGGCGGGTTTCCGCGGTGGCCTTCAGCGCGGTGAGCGGCAGGCCGATCTCGTTGTTGAGGGAGCCGGGCGTCCACACCGTGGGCGCGTGGTGCTGGAGCACCTGGGCGATGAGGTCCTTGGTGGAGGTCTTGCCGGCGGAGCCGGTCAGGGCGACCACGTCGGTGCCGAGACGTTCGACGACGGTGCGGGCGAGGGCTCCCAGCGCCTTCTCCACGTCGGGCACCACGATCGCGGGTACGCCGACGGGCCGGGCGGCGAGGACGGCGGCGGCGCCGGCGGCGACGGCCCGCTCGGCGTAGTCGTGGCCGTCGACGTGCTCGCCCTCGAAGGCGGCGAAGAGGCTGCCGGGCTCCACCTGGCGGGAGTCGATGACGACGGGTCCGGCGATCCGCACCGACGGATCCGGTATGTCGTGGGGCCGCCCGCCGGTGATGTCGGCGATCTCGGCGAGGGTAAGGGCGATCACTGGTCCACCTCGGCCTGTCGGGCGCTGAGCTGCTGGTTCTCGATGGCCGCGCGGAGCACGGCGCGGTCGTCGAAGGGGCGTACGACGCCGGCGGTGTCCTGGCCCTGCTCGTGGCCCTTGCCGGCGACGAGGACGGTGTCGCCGGCCTCGGCGCGCGCGACGGCGGCGGCGATGGCCGCGGCCCGGTCGGCGTCGACGAGGACGGTGCCGCGTTCCCCGGCGGGCACGGAGACGGCACCCTCGAACATCGCGGCGAGGATCTTCAGGGGGTCCTCGGAGCGCGGGTTGTCGGAGGTCAGGACGGCGGTGTCGGCGTACCGGGCCGCCGCGGCACCCATCGGGGCGCGCTTGGTGGTGTCGCGGTCACCGCCGCAGCCGAGGACGATGTGCAGCTTGCCGGTGGTGACCTCGCGCAGGGCGCGCAGCACCGACTCGACGGCGTCCGTCTTGTGGGCGTAGTCGACGACGGCCAGGTACGGCTGCCCCGCGTCGACCCGCTCCAGGCGGCCGGGGACGCCGGGGACCGCGGCGACGCCGTCGGCGGCGGTCTGCGGGTCGAGGCCGGCCGCGGCGAGCGTGACGATCGCGGCGACGGTGTTGGCGACGTTGAACGGTCCGGGCAGCGGGGCCTTGGCCCGTACGCGCTGTCCTTCGGGGCCGACCAGGGTCAGGGTGGAGTCCATGTGGCCGCTGACCACGTCCTCGGCGCGCCAGTCGGCGGCCGGGTCACCGGCGGCGGAGAAGGTGACGACCGGGATCGGCGCCTCCTTGGCGAGGCGGCGGCCGTACTCGTCGTCGAGGTTCACCACGCCGAGGCGGGCCCGGCGCGCGGTGAAGAGCTGCGCCTTGGCCTGGAAGTAGTCCTCCATGCCGGTGTGGAACTCCATGTGTTCCGGGCTCAGGTTGTTGAAGACGGCGACGTCGAAGACGCAGCCGTCGACCCGGCCCAGGACCAGGGCGTGGCTGGAGACCTCCATGGCGACGGCCTCGACGCCGCGTTCGCGCATGACGGCGAACAGGGCCTGGAGGTCGGTGGCCTCGGGGGTGGTCCGCTCGGACTTGATGCGCTCGTCGCCGATGCGCATCTCGACGGTGCCGACGAGTCCGGTGGTGCGTCCCGCCGCGCGCAGCCCGCCTTCGACGAGGTACGCGGTGGTGGTCTTCCCGGAGGTGCCGGTGATGCCGAGCTGGAGCAGGCCCTCGCCGGGCCGGCCGTAGATCTCGGCGGCGAGCTCGCCCATCCGGCCGCGCGGGTCGGCGACGGCCAGGACCGGCAGGCCGGTCGCGGCGGCGCGCTCGGCGCCCTCCGGGTCGGTCAGCACGGCGGCGGCGCCGAGGGCGGCCGCCTGGGCGGCGAAGTCGGCGCCGTGCAGCCGGGCGCCGGGCAGGGCCGCGTACAGGTCGCCGGGGCGTACCGCACGGGAGTCGTGCGTGATGCCGGTGATCTGAGCGGCGCCGGACTCGGGCAGACCCAGCAGGGTGGCCAGCTCGCCCAGGGGGGTCGGGCGGGCGGACACGGGCCGGGGCGCTCCCGGCGGCGCTGCCGGGGCGTCTTTCTGGGCGGTTCTGGGCTGATCAGCGTGAGGCACGGCGGTGAGCGTACCGGGCGCGGCGGGCCGCTCGCGAAGCGAGGGGCCCGCTTCGGCGCCGGCGGCCGTCTGGTTCCCCGGTTCCGGGGTGATCGTTGTCACTGGTCGTGCCTCGCGCTCTGGTGGCTGGACGGTCGGTTCACGGCCCGGGCTGGGGACCGGTGGGGGCGCTGCTCGGGGCGGCGGGCGGCGGGGCCGCGTCGTAGGTCACGGGCAGGCCGGCGGGGGCCGTTCCGGTGGGTGCGACCTGGAGGGTCTTGAGGGCGAACTCCATGACCGTCTTGTAGATCGGGCCGCAGATCTGGCCGCCGAAGTAGCTGCCCTTGGTGGGGTTCTGGATGGCGCAGTAGACGGTGATGCGGGGGTTGTCGGCGGGGGCGAAGCCGGCGAAGGAGGCGGTGTAGCCCTTGTAGCGGCCGGTGGCGGGATCCACCCGGTTGGAGGTGCCGGTCTTCCCGCCGACCCGGTAGCCGGGGATCTTCGCCTTGGTGCCGGTGCCCTCCTGGTCGTCGACGACGGATTCGAGCATCTCGGCGAGGGTCTTGGCCGTTTCGGCGCTGATCACCCTGGTCTGTTCGGGGGCCGGGGCCGGGGTGAAGCGGCCGTCGGGGCCCTTGGTGCCGCGGACCAGGGTCGGGGTGATGCGGACGCCGCCGTTGGCGATGGTGGAGTAGACGGAGGCCGCCTGCATGGCGTTGAGGGACAGGCCCTGGCCGAAGGGGATCGTGTACTGCTGGGAGGTGGACCAGGCCTCGGGCCTGGCGAGGATGCCGCGGGACTCACCGGGGTAGTTCAGGCCGGTGGGGCGTCCGATGCCGAACTTGTCCAGGTAGGAGTAGAGGACCTTGTTGGCCTCGGACTGGGTGGCGCCGAGCTGGCCGGTGGCCAGGATGGTGCCGATGTTGGAGGACTTGGCGAGTACCCCGTTGAGGGTCAGGTACCAGGTCGGGTGGTCGACGTCGTCCTTGAAGAGCCGGTCGCCGCGGTGGAGCCGGTTGGGGACCTCGACGCGGGTGTCGGGTCGGGCCTTCTTCTCCTCCAGGACGGCGGCCATGGACATCACCTTGGCGGTGGAGCCGGGCTCGTACACGTCCTGGAGCGCGGCGTTGCCCATCGCGGTGGAGCGGGCCCGGGTGAGGTCGTTGGGGTCGAAGCCGGGGGCGTTGGCCATGGCCAGCACCTCGCCGGTGCGGGTGTCCTGGACGATGACGTAGCCGCGGTCGGCGCCGGACTTCTCGACCTGTTCGGCGATGGCGCTCTGCGCGGCCCACTGGATGTCGCGGTCGATGGTCAGCTCGATGTCGTCGCCGGGCACGGCGGGCTTCTCGCTGGATCCCGCGGTGGGGACGCGGCGGCCGCCGGACTGGGCGTAGGTCAGTTCGCCGTCCTTGCCGGCGAGCTTCTTGTCGAGGGCGGACTCCAGGCCGCCGCCGCCCTTGCCGTCGGCGTTGACGTAACCCAGTATCCCGGCGGCGAGGTCGCCGTTCGGGTACACGCGCTTGCTGCTGACCTCGTTGAAGACGCCGGCGATGACGTTGGCGCCGGGGCCGTTCTTCTTCTTGTCGGCGGCCGCCTTGTCGGCGAAGAGCTTCTTGAGGTCCTTGATCTGGTTCCAGACCTGGGGGGTCTGGCGGCGGGCCAGGATCACGTAGCGGCTGTTCTTGGTCTGGAGGCGCTTGGCGAGCTCCGCGGGGTCCGTTCCGAGGATGGGCGCGAGGAGGGCGGCGGCCTGCTGGGGGGCGTCGGGGGCCTTGCTCTCCTGCGGGGTGAACATCTTCGGGTCGGCGGTGATGTCGTACGCGTCGACGCTGGTGGCCAGGGCCACGCCCTTGCGGTCGGTGATCTCCCCGCGCTCGGCGGCCAGGGTGTGGCTGGCGAAGCGGTTCTCGGTGGCCTTGGCGGAGTACGCGGAGGCGTCGACGGCCTGCACCTGGAGGAGCCGGACGACGAAGGCGAGCATGACGAGGGTGAGCCCGACGCCGACGAGGCGCAGCCGGGGCTTGGGGTTCCCGAGCCGGATGGTGTGCGGGGGCCCTGGCCGGGCGTTGACCCTGGCCCGCGGCACCGCCGCTTTGGGGCTCACCGCCGCGCCCTTGCCCTGGCCGGGCGGGAGCACGCGGCCCCGGGGCCCGAGCCGTCGCGGCCGGTCCCCTCCGGCACGCGCCCCCCGGCCGGGTGCACCCCCCGGCGGCAGCCGCCGGCGCTCGAGGCCCGCGTCCGGGCAGCGCCCGACCCGTCAGCCACGCCGGCGTATGAGGCCCGCGTCCGGGCAACGCCCGACCCGTCAGCCACGCCGGCGTATGAGGCCCGCGTCCGGGCAACGCCCGACCCGTCAGCCACGCCGGCGTATGAGGCCCGCGTCCGGGCAACGCCCGACCCGTCAGCCACGCCGGCGTATGAGGCCCGCGTCCGGGCAACGCCCGACCCGTCAGCCACGCCGGCGTATGACGCGCGGGCCCGGGCAGCGCCCGACCCGTCAGCCACGCCGGCGTTTGAGGCGCGGGTCCGGGCGGCGCCCGGGGAACGGTGGAAGGGCGGGGCGGGGAGTTGCCCCGCAGGGGTCCGCGTCACGACGTCACCTGCCTGGCGTAGGGGTGGGCTGCGGGGTACCGCTGGGAGCCGGTGCCGGGGCCGAGGGGGCGGCCGACCCCGGGGCGGGACCCTGCGAAACCGGCGGGGCGGCCGACGGGGCCGGCGGTGGTGCCGGGGCCTCCGCCGGTGCCGGGGTGCCGGCGGTCTTGCCGTCGGGGCCGAGGAAGACGGGGCTGCCCCCGGGCACCAGCCCCAGCTCGCGCGCCCGCCGCTGAAGCGCGTCCGGCGCCGAGTACGCGTCCACGTCCCGCTGCAGCGCCTGCTGCTCGTCCGTCAGCGCGGTGGTCTCCTTCTTCAGCCGGCTCAGCTGGAAGGAGCCCTCGTTCAGCGCCGAGTTCAGCAGCAGCAGGCTGATCAGCCCGCCCGCGAGCAGCGCCACCACCAGCAGGACGAACGGCATCCGCGCCGCCCCGCCGCCGCCCTGCGGCCTCGGCCGGGCGGCGCCCCCGCCCGCGCGGGCCTTCGTCACAGCCGCGCCTCGCGGATGCGCTCGACGCCCCGGAACCGGGCCGGGGCGGCCCGCCGGTTCTCGGCGATCTCCTCCTCGGTCGGCAGCTCCGCGCCGCGCGTCAGCAGCTTCAGCTTCGGCTGGTACTTCTCCGGGACGACCGGCAGCCCCGGCGGGGCCGTGGAGGTGGCGCCGGCGGCGAAGACCTGCTTCACGAGACGGTCCTCCAGGGAGTGGTACGAGAGCACCGCGATCCGGCCGCCGACGGCGATCCGGTCGACCGCGGCCGGGATGGCCCGCTCCAGGCCGGAGAGCTCTCCGTTGACCTCGATGCGCAGGGCCTGGAAGGTCCGCTTGGCGGGGTTGCCGCCGGTGCGCTTGGCGGCCTGCGGCAGGGAGTCGCGGATCAGCTCCACGAGCCGCGCGCTGTTGGAGAAGGGCTCCTTCTCCCGTTCCCGCACGATCGCGGAGACGATCCGCTTGGCCTGCTTCTCCTCGCCGTACTGGCGCAGGATCCGCACCAGCTCGCCGGGGGCGTAGGTGTTGAGGACCTCGGCGGCGCTGATGCCGGTCGTCTGGTCCATGCGCATGTCCAGCGGCGCGTCCTGGGCGTACGCGAACCCGCGGTCGGCCTCGTCGAGCTGCATGGAGGAGACGCCGAGGTCGAAGAGGATGCCCTGGACGGCCGGGAGCCCGAGGCCGTCGAGGACCTCGGCGAGGTCGGCGTAGATCGCGTGGACGAGCGTGGCCCGGTCGCCGAAGGGCGCGAGCCGCTCCCCGGAGAGCCGCAGGGCCTCCTTGTCGCGGTCGAGGCCGATCAGTCGCGCCTCGGGGAACCGGGTCAGCAGGGCCTCGCTGTGGCCGCCGAGGCCGAGGGTGCAGTCGACGACGACGGCCCCCGGCCTCTCCAGCGCCGGGGCCAACAGGTCCAGGCACCGCTGGAGCATCACCGGGACATGTCGGGACTCGCTAGTCAAAGCGCCCTCTCAGATAACGGCGCGGCAGGCATACGCCGCGCCGCGCACGCGGAGTGTTACCAGGGGGCCGGGCGGCCGGTGAGGGCCGGGCTCCGGCCGGTTCGCGTCACTTTAGTGCAACGGTCGCCGCGGTCAACGAACCGCCCCGCGTCCGGTGCGCCCTTCCCCGGGACAATGCCCAAAAGCCGCGAACCACCCGAACGGCCGCCCCCGTCTCACCCCTGTGGGTTAGCTCACAACAAGGCTCGTTGACGTTCTTTGTCCAGCCTCACTCAGTGCCTCTCCCAGCCGTGACCACTAACGTCTTCACCATGACGACTTCCGCATCCCTGCCCGCCGGCCCCGCGTCCCCGACGCCCGGCGGTGACTCCGTCACCGACCGCCTGGTGGCCGCCAACCAGCGCTACGCCGCCCGGTTCACCGACCCCGGCATGGACGCCCGCCCCGTCCTGCACGTGGCCGTCGTGGCCTGCATGGACGCCCGCCTCGACCTGCACAAGGCCCTGGGCCTGGAGCTCGGCGACTGCCACACCATCCGCAACGCCGGCGGCGTCGTCACCGACGACACCATCCGCTCGCTCACCATCAGCCAGCGGGCCCTCGGCACCCGTTCGGTCATACTCATCCACCACACCGGCTGCGGTCTCGAAAGCCTGACCGAGGACTTCCGGCACGAGCTGGAGGACGAGGTCGGCCAGCGCCCCGCCTGGGCCGTGGAGGCCTTCCGCGACGTCGACCAGGACGTCCGCCAGTCCATGCAGCGGGTCCGGACCAACCCGTTCCTGCTCCACAAGGACGATGTGCGAGGCTTCGTCTTCGACGTGCACACCGGTCTCCTGCGCGAGATCGATCCGGCCACCTGAGTGACAGACCCGGCGGACGCCGTCAAGAATGCGGGGAGACGTCACCCGGAACCTTTCCGGGGCGGTGTCCGTGTTTCGGGGTGGGCCGGTTCATGCGCCAACGGCGTCGGCCCGGAGAAAGGGCCGAGGAGAACCAGGTGACCACGTACGACGACCGAGCGAGCCTCGCTGATCTGACCAGCACGGCCGAGCGGGTCCGCCGGTCGGTCGAAAGCGTGATCGAGGGCAAGCCCGAGGTCGTCCGGCTCGCACTGACCGTGCTGCTGGCCGAGGGGCACCTCCTGATCGAGGACGTCCCCGGCGTCGGCAAGACGATGCTGGCCAAGACGCTCGCCAAGTCCATCGACTGCTCGGTGCAGCGCATCCAGTTCACGCCGGACCTGCTGCCCTCGGACATCACCGGCGTCAGCATCTACGACCAGCAGCGCCGCGAGTTCGAGTTCAAGCCCGGCGCGATCTTCGCGCAGATCGTCATCGGCGACGAGATCAACCGCGCCTCCCCCAAGACCCAGTCCGCGCTGCTGGAGTCGATGGAGGAGCGCCAGGTCACCATCGACGGCACCACCTACGCCCTGCCCAGCCCGTTCATGGTCGTCGCCACCCAGAACCCGGTCGAGATGGAGGGCACCTACCCCCTCCCCGAGGCCCAGCGCGACCGCTTCATGGCCCGCGTCTCCGTCGGCTACCCCAGCCCCGAGGCCGAGCTCCAGATGCTCGACGTACACGGCGGGCCCTCCCCGCTCGACGACCTCACCGCCGTCGCGCACGCCCACGACGTGGTCAAGCTGATCGAAGCCGTCCGCGAGGTGTACGTCGCCGCACCCGTACGCCGCTACGTGGTCGACCTGGTCTCGGCCACCCGCAGCCACCCGGAGCTGCGGCTGGGCGCCTCGCCCCGCGCCACCCTGCACCTGCTGCGCGCCGTCAAGGCCTCCGCCGCCCTGTCCGGCCGGGACTACGTCCTGCCCGACGACGTCCAGCAGCTGGCCGCACCCGTCCTCGCCCACCGGCTGCTGCCCACCGCGCAGGCGCAGCTGAACCGGCGCACCGCCGAGCAGGTCGTCCACGACATCCTCCAGCGCACCCCCGTCCCCGCCGCGCACCACCGCGGCGAGATGCCGCCCGGCGCGGCCGCCCGGAGCTTCTGATGCCGGCCGGTGCCCCGCACGGCGCCGGCGGGCAGGTCAGGGAACCCGGCGGGCTGCGCACCTCGCTCGCCGGGCTGACCACCCGGGGCCGCTCGTTCCTGGCCGCCGGCGCCGCGGCCGCCGTCTGCGCGTACGTACTGGGCCAGGGCCAGCTGCTGCGGGTCGGACTGCTGCTCGTCGTGCTCCCCCTGATCTGCGTCCTCGCCCTGCACCGCACCCGTCACCGGGTCACCGCCACCCGCCGCCTGACCCCGCCGCGGGTGCCCGCCGGCGGGGAGGCCCGGGTGCAGCTGCGGCTGGAGAACGTCTCCCGCGTCCCCACCGGACTGCTGATGCTCCAGGACCGGGTGCCGTACGTCCTCGGCCCGCGGCCCCGCTTCGTCCTGGACCGGGTCGAGTCCGGCGGCCGCCGCGAGGTCTCCTACCGGGTCCGCTCCGACCTGCGCGGCCGCTACCCCCTCGGCCCCCTCCAGCTGCGCCTGACCGACCCCTTCGGGCTGGTCGAGCTGACCCGCTCCTTCACCGCCTACGACACCCTCACCGTCGTCCCGCGCACCCAGCCCCTGCCCGCCGTCCGGATGACCGGCGAGGCCGGCGGCTACGGCGACGGCAGCCGCCGCTCGCTCGCGCTGGCCGGCGACGACGACGTGATCCCGCGCACCTACCGGCGCGGCGACGACCTGCGCCGGGTCCACTGGCGCTCCACCGCCCGCTACGGCGAGCTGATGGTGCGCCGCGAGGAACAGCCCCAGCGCACCAAGGCCACCGTCCTGCTGGACACCCGCGACCTGGCGTACGCGGGCGCCGGCCCCGACTCCGCCTTCGAGTGGGCCGTGTCCGCCGCCGCCTCCACCCTGCTGCACGTCCTGGAGCAGGGGTTCTCGGTGCGGCTGCTGACCGACACCGGCGACTCGGTGCCCGGCGAGGGCGGCGGCTTCTCCTCCGGCGGGGCGGAGTCCGCCGCGGCGGCCGGGCTGATGATGGACACCCTCGCGGTCGTCGGCCACTCCGACGGCAGCGGCCTGGGCCGCGCCTACGAAGCGGTCCGCGTCAACGGAGCGGCCCTGGCCTCCTCCGGCGGCGACGGCCTGCTCATCGCCTTCTTCGGCGACCTGGACGAGGAGCAGACCGAGATGGCGGCCAGGATGCGGCAGCGCAGCGCGGCCGCGGTGGCGTTCGTACTGGACTCCGCGACCTGGACCGGAGCGCCCTCGCGGGCGGAGGAGCGGCTGCGCAGGCTGCGCGACGCGGGCTGGACGGCGCTGGCCGTCCCGCCCGGCGCCGCCTTCGCGGAACTGTGGCGTCAGGCCGGGAACGCTCCCCTCGGCCCGGAGACCTCCGGAGGCCGGGGATGAGCGGGCGCACGCGGGTGACGCTCTTCGCAATGCTGGCGACGCTGCTGACCTCCTGGTCGCTGGCCCCGCTGGTGGAGTCCTCCGGCTGGCTGCTCCAGGCGGCCGCGCTGCTCGGCGTACAGGCCGCGGTCGGCGCGGGCGGGCGGCGGGTGCCGCTGGCCCGGTCGCTGACCGTGGCGGCGCAGCTGCTGGTGTCGCTGCTGCTGCTCGCGCTCCTCTTCGCGGGCAAGGCCGAGTCCACGGGGGGCGGGCCACTGTCCTTCCTGGTCACCGACTTCGGGGCACTGTTCCAGCAGGGCGTGCGGGACGTGGGCGAGTTCGCCATACCGGCCCCGCTGACCGACGGCATCCGGCTGCTGCTGCTGTCCGGTGTGCTGGCGGTCGGGCTGCTGGTGGACGTGCTCGCGGTGACGCTGCGGACCGCCGCGGCGGCCGGGCTGCCGCTGCTGGCGCTGTACTCGGTGGCGGCCGGGCTCTCCACCGGCCAGGGCGGCTCCTGGTTCGCCTTCCTGCTGGCCGGCGCCGGCTACCTGATGCTGCTGCTGTCGGAGGGCCGCGACCGGCTGGCCCAGTGGGGCCGGGTCTTCGGCGGCGCCCCGAGCTCCCGGGTGTCGGCGGCCTCCGGGTACGGGGGCGGCGCGGGCGGCGGGCGGGCCGTGGCGCCCGTGCGCTTCGGGCGCCGGATCGGCGTGGTCGCGCTGGGCGTGGCCGTCGCGGTGCCGGCCGTACTGCCGTCGCTCGGCGGCGGGCTGCTGGGCGGCCAGGGCGACGAGACGGGCGCCTCGGGCCGGGGCGGCGGCACCATCTCGGCGGTGAACCCGCTGGTGTCGCTGCAGAGCAGCCTGAACGCGCAGGACAACCGGGTGGTGCTGAAGTACCGCACGGACAGCCCCCAGCTCGGCGAGCAGTACCTGCGGATCCTGGCGCTGGACGAGTTCAACGGCGTCAAGTGGGAGGCCTCGGGGCGCCCGCTGACGGACGTGCCCGAACGGCTGCCGAACCCGACGGGGCTCGGCGACCGGGTGCGCGAGGGCGCGACCGAGGTGCGGACCTCCGTCTCGGCGGCCGGGACGTACGCCCAGCGCTACCTGCCGATGCCGTACCCGGCCACGCAGATCGACATCGCCGGCAAGTGGCGGTACGAACCCGCCGGCCGGACCCTGGTCGGCGACCAGCTGGGCAAGGACCGCTTCCAGAACGTGCAGGGCGCGCAGTACACCGTACGCAGCCTGCTGCTGCGGCCCACGGCCGCGCAGCTCCAGGCGGCCCCGGCACCGAACCCGCTGGTGCGGGAGGAGTACACGAAGCTGCCGGACAACCTGCCGCCGGTGGTGGCGGAGACGGCGCGGAAGGTCACCCAGGGCGCGCAGGACGACTACACGCGGGCCGTCCGGCTCCAGGACTTCTTCGCGGTGAACGGCGGCTTCCGCTACGACACCAAGGTGTCGTCGGGGACCGGCTCGCAGGCCATCGCCCGCTTCCTGGCGGACAAGGAGGGCTTCTGCGTCCACTTCGCCTTCTCGATGGCGGCCATGTCCCGCTCCCTGGGCATCCCGGCGCGGGTCGCGGTCGGTTTCACCCCGGGCGAGAAGCAGGCGGACGGCAGTGTGAACGTCTCGATGCGCGACGCCCACGCCTGGCCCGAGCTGTACTTCGAGGGCGTGGGCTGGACCCGGTTCGAGCCGACGCCCCGCTCGGGCATCTCGCTGCCGGACTACAGCCGCCCCGAGGCCCCGGCCCCGCAGCCGTCCGCGCCCTCCGCGCTGCCCTCGCAGTCCGCGTCGGCCCCGGCGCCCATGCCCTCGCAGGCCGAGGCGTGCCCGCCCGAGCTGAAGAAGCTCGGCGAGTGCGGGGTGCCGGCCGCGCAGCAGAGCACCGGCCGGGGTGCCGGCGGCTTCCCGCTGGGCGCTGTCCTCGGCTGGACCGGGGGCGTGCTGGCTGCCGTGGCGCTCCTGCTGCTGCCGCTGCTGTGGCGCCGCCGGGTCCGCGAGCGGCGGCTGGCCGCCCGGGACGTGCTGGCCGCCTGGCGGGAGCTCGGCGACAGCGCCTGGGACGTGGGCGTCCCGCCCGACGAGGCACTGTCGCCGCGCCGGGCCGCGGGCCGTGTCGTGGTCCTGGGCAAGC
Source organism: Streptomyces racemochromogenes (assembly GCF_039535215.1). Classification (GTDB taxonomy): domain Bacteria; phylum Actinomycetota; class Actinomycetes; order Streptomycetales; family Streptomycetaceae; genus Streptomyces; species Streptomyces racemochromogenes. Next base: position 5,140,577 of record NZ_BAAAWT010000001.1, on the reverse strand, counting down.
TGGACGGTGAGCCCGCGCAGGCCGTGCACCGGGTCGCGGGCGCGGTGGAGCGGGCGCTGTACGCCCCGCCCGGCGCGGACGTCTCGTACCCGGAGCTGGCCGCCGACGTCCGGCTGACCGGTACGGCCCTGCTGGCCGCCGTGGGCCGCCGGGCCCGGCTGCGCGCACTGCTGTTCCCCCGCTCGGGGGCGCGCGTCACCGCCGCGCTCTCGCTCCGCGCCGCCGCCGTCTCGGCCCGCCTGTCGTCCCTGACGGCCCGGGTCCGCCTCCCCCTCCGGAACCGCGGCTGACCCGGCCGGTCGGGCCGGGGCCGGCCCCGCGGGGCCGGCGCCGGGCAAAGGAAAACGCCGGTGCGGCATGGGCTCGTTCCCCCCGAGCCCGCCGCACCGGCGTTCCGTTTCCCCGTGCAGGGACCCGGTCCGCTCCGCGGCCCCGTGTCCGCGGTGCGGGCCGAGCGGCCCTGTCCATGGCTTCCAGTCTGCTGTCTTCGCAGGTGGGAGCCCATCCGTACGCGTACTCATCTGTACGTCTAGGTACGGATACTCAGTTCTACGCCGTCGCCCGGGGCCGGCGGCACCGCCGACCGGGGGGGGTCAGCGGCTTCCGCTCACCCGTCCCCGCAGCAGCAGCGACAGCGCGGAGTGCACGTCGTCCAGGGACCGCTCGCTCTGGAACGCCTGCCAGTCCAGCGCCGCCACCAGCACCATCCCGACCAGCGCGGCCGCCGTCAGCGGCACGTCGATCTCGGCACTGAGCTCCCCGCGCTCCACGCCCTCCCGCAGCACCGACTCGACGACCGCCACCGCCTCGCCCCGCACCACCATCAGGGTGGACTGCCAGGCCCGGTTGGTGCGCCAGAGCTCGGCGACGTACAGCTGGGTGAAGGCCGGGTACCGGTCGATGAAGACCAGGCCCGCGCGGATCATCCCGTCGAGGGCCTCGATCCGGCTGCCACCGCGGGCCTCGGTCTCGTCCGCGGCGGCCCGCAGCGAGGCGGTCAGCAGACCCACCCCGTGCCGCAGCAGCTCCTCGAAGAGATCGGTCTTGCTCGCGAAGTTGTAGTACACGGTGCCCTTGGCCACGCCCGCCCGCTCGGCGATCTCGTCGACCGTGGTCGCGGAGAAGCCCTGTTCGGCGATCAGGGTGACGGCCGCCTCGTACAGCTTCTGCCGCGTGGCCTGCCGCCGGGCCCCGCCGGCGGTGGTGCTGCTGCTTTCCATGGCGCTGATTCTCACAGGTCAACAGCCCCTTACAGGCTCAGTTCGGGGTGCAGCCGGTCCATCGTCCACACCTGCTTGCCGCGGGCGGCGAGCGTGGTGAGGGCCAGGGCCCCGACCGTGAAGGCCGCCAGGACGGCGCAGCCCTGCCACACCGGGGTGAGGTCGCCGCCGGTGATCAGGCGGCGCAGGCTCTCGACGATGTACGACATCGGCAGGTACGGGTGGATGCCGTTGAAGAAGTCCGGGCTGGTCTGGACGGGGTAGGTGCCGCCGGCCGAGGTCAGCTGGAGCATCAGGACGGCGAGGACCAGGATGCGGCCGGCCGCGCCGAACTTGGCGTTCAGCCACTGGACGATCGCCGCGAAGCAGGCGGTGACCAGCACCAGGAAGCCGATGGTCAGGGCCGGGTGGGCCATCTTCAGGCCGAGGCCCGGCGCCCAGTGCAGTACGGACATCAGCGCGCCCACCTGCGCGGCGCCGAGGCCGACCACGGGCAGCCAGCCCGCGAGGGCGATCCGCCAGGGCGAGGCGCCGGCGGCCAGGGCCCGCTTGTTCATGGGGGCGATCAGCATGTAGGCGACCATCGCGCCGACCCAGAGGGAGAGCGGGATGAAGTACGGGGCGAAGCCGGTGCCGTAGTTGGGCGCCTTGTGCAGGGCCTGGCTGGCGAGCTGCACCGGGTCGGCCATGACCTGCGTACGGGCGTCGCGCTGCTGCTGGTCGTAGTCCGGGATCTTGCCGACGCCGTCGTGGAGGCCGCCGGCCAGCTGCCCGCTGCCGTCGACGAGCTTGACCATGCCGCCGCCCAGCTGCTGCGCGCCGTCGCCGAGCTTGCCGACGCCCTCGCCGAGCTTGCCGGAGCCGCCGGCCGCGGTGCCGATGCCCTTGTGCAGCTCGACGACGCCGGCGGCGACCTTGTGGGCGCCGTCGTTGAGGGCGTTGGCCTGGGCGACGGCCGCGTCGAGGTCGCCGGCCAGGGCCGGGGCCTTGACGGCGAGTTCGCGGGCCTTGTTCTCCAGGTCGGTGAGCTGGCCCTTGAGCTTGGTGACGTCGCCCTTGGAGTTGCCGAGGACGGTGTTCACGTCGCCCGTCAGCAGGGCGGCCTGGGCCGCGTCGTCCTTGATCTTCTTCTGCAGGTCGCAGAAGCCGGCGGGCAGCTGGGGGTCGGGCTTGACGCAGTACCGGCTGTAGTTGGAGTCGGCGAGCCCCGAGACCTGCCTGGTGATCGCGGCGGCGGCCGGGGCCTTCTCGACGGCCTTGTCGAGGTGGCTGTTGACGACCTTGGCGGTGTCGGCGACCAGTTTGGCGGTGTCCGCGAGGTTCTTGGGGTCCTTGACGAAGGGGCGGGCCTTGTCGGCGGCGCCGTTGACCACGTCGGCGACCTTCTGGGTGCCGTCCGCCACCTGCCGGGAACCGGTCTCCAGCTTGGCGGCGCCCTCGTTGAGCTTCTTCAGGCCCCCGGTGAGCTCGCCGGTCTTCTCCTTGGCGGTGTCGAGGCCGTCGGCGAGGTCCTTCGCGCCCTGCTGGGCCTTGCCCGCGCCGTCCTTGAGCTTGTCGGCGCCGTCGGCGGCCTCGGCGGTCTTGTCGTGCAGGTCGGAGAAGGAGACGAAGATCTTGTCGAGGAACCTGCGGGAGGCCTTGGTGGAGGCGGCCGAGCGGACCTCTGAGAAGACGGTGCGCGAGATCGAGCCGACGATGTAGTTGTTGGCGTCGTTCGTGCGGACCTGGAGGGCCCCGGTGGTGGGGTCGGCGCCGCCGCTGGAGGCGATCTTCTCGCTGAAGTCGGCGGGCATGGTCAGGGAGAGGAAGTACGTCCCGTCCTCCAGGCCCTCGGCAGCCTCCTCCGCGCTGACCTCGCGCCAGTCGAAGGTCTTGCGCTCGCGCAGGTTGCGGGTGAGCTCCCCGCCGACGTCGAGGTGCTCGCCGCCCACGTCCGCGCCCTTGTCGGCGTTGACGAGGGCGACGGGCACCTTGTCGAGGCGGCTGTAGGGGTCCCAGAACGACCAGAGGTACAGAGCCCCGTAGAGCAGGGGCAGCAGGAGCAGCGCGACGAGGGCGGCCCGGGGCAGCTTCCCCCGCCCGAACCGCTTCAGCTCAAGCGCGGCCAGTTTCGGCGAGCGCATCGTCCGTCCCCTTCCCGTCTTCGTCGTTGTCGTTGTCGGTGGTGCCGGCCGGTTCGGCGTGTTTCGGCTTCCGCGGCTCGGGCTCGTCGCGTTCGGGCTCGTCCGGTCCGGGCCTGTCCGGCCGTGGCTCGTCCGGTTCGGGCCGTGCGGCGGCGGGGGCGGCGGGGTCCGTGTCGTTGCCCGGGGGCAGGCCCCAGGTGATCTTCGGGCCGTCGGCGCCCGGGGCGGCGGCCCGCGCGGGCGCGGCCTTTTCCGTGTGCCTGCCGGTCCGCGGCTTCGCGGGGGCGGCCTCGCCGGTGCGCAGCACCGTCACGCCCTCCGGGGCCTCGCTGCACACCGCGAGGACGGTCGTCCCGCGGTCGGCGACCGAGCGGAGCAGGGCCCAGGCCTCGGCGCGTTCGGCGTCCGAGAGCTTGAGGTCGAGGTCGTCGAGGGCCAGCAGCCGGGGGCCGCCCAGCAGGGCGATGGCCACGGACAGCCGTACGGCCTCCAGGCGTTCCAGGTCGCGTACGGAGGTCCGCTCCCCCTTGGGCAGGGTGGCGGGGTCCAGTGCGACGGCGGCCAGCGCCTCGTCGATCCGGGTCCGGGCGGTGGCGCGGCGGTCGCCGCGCGGGCGCAGCAGGGTCCGCAGCGGGGCGTCGTAGCGGCGTTGGAGCATGGCTCCCTCGCGGAGCTGCTCGGCGACGGTGAGGGCCTGGTCGAGGTCGTTGACGCCGGGGACCGGTCCGAGGGCGGTGATCCGGCGGACCGCCGCCATCTTCTTCGGGAGCCGGTGGCGGCCGATCTCGGCGTGGCCCTCGGTGGCCTTCATCCGCCCGGTGAGGGCGAGGAGCAGGCAGGTCCGGCCGCTGCCGGAGGGGCCTTCGAGGGCGATGAGCGATCCGGGGGCCGCGTCGATCCCCACGTCGCGGAACACCCAGCCGCGCGGGCCCTTGAGTCCGAAGCCCTCGGCCTTGACGGCGGCGCCGTGCGGGCTGTCCACGCCCGTCCCCCTCCTTTTGAACTGACCGGTCAGTTCAAAAACTAGCAGGTTCGGGAGCCGGCCGCCGACGTTCGGCCGAGATCAGGACGAACCCGCAGGTCAGCGCGATTGTCAGTGGGGGCCGTCACGATGGATCCACGAACACAGACACCGGCAGCACGCCGAGCACCACGCAACGACAGGAGGTTCGTCATGGCCACACCGTCCCCGTCCCCTGTCCACCCCGTCCCGCGCAGGGCGTCCGCACCGCCGGCCGCCCTCGACCTGCTCGCCAAGGCCCGCAGCGGCCTGGCCGAGGCGGCCCTGCTGCCCCGGCCCAACGAGCGGTACGCCACGGCCCACCTGGCGGCGCTGCGCACCGCCGCGGCCGTGCTCGCCGCACGCGGGCGGCCCGAACCGGCGAACCCCCGGCGGCGGCCCCGGATCCGCAGCGCGTGGGAGGTCCTGCCGGAGATAGCGCCGGAACTGACCGAGTGGAGCGCGCTGTTCGCCTCGGGTGCGGCCCGCCGGGCCCGGGCCGAGGCGGGGATACCGGACGCGGCGAGCGGCCGGGACGCGGACGACCTCGTCCGGGAGGCGGGGATGTTCCTGCGGCTGGTGGAGCGGATGCTCGCCCTGCAGCCTGTGGCGCAGCCCCTGCCGCAACCGCGCCCGGAGCGTCCGAACGCCGGATGAGCTGGCAGGTCGGCCGAGGCAATAGGGTGGGGCACGCACCGCCCCACCCCATTTCGCGCCGAGGAGCCATCAGCCGTGTCGGACACTTCCCGCCCCCGCGCCTCCCTCCGCACCGCCGTGGTGTGGGAGGTCCTCAAGGAGGCCCTCGACCGCCGGGTGAAGGCGACCGGGCGGGAGACGCTGGAGGTGCTGGACACCGGCGGCGGCACCGGCAAGTTCGCCGTGCCGGTGGCCCGCCTGGGCCACCGCGTGACCGTGGTCGACCCCAGCCCGAACGCCCTGTTCGGACTGGAGCGCCGGGTCGCCGAGGCCGGCGTCGCCGACCTGGTGCGCGGAGTCCAGGGCGACGCGCAGGGCCTGCTGGACGTCGTCGAGCGGGACGCGTACGACGTGGTGCTCTGCCACGGCGTGCTGGAGTACGTGGACGACCCGGCCGAGGGCGTGGCCAACGCCGTCGCCGCCCTGCGCCCCGGCGGCATCCTCAGCCTGCTCGGCGCCGGCGTCGGCGGGGCCGTGCTGGCGCGGGCGCTCGCCGGGCACTTCACCGAGGCCCGCACCGCCCTCACCGACCCGGCCGGGCGCTGGGGCTCCGGCGACCCGGTGCCGCGCCGCTTCACCGCCGAGCAGCTGAGCGCGCTGGTCGGGGACGCCGGCCTGGAGGTCGGCGCCGTCCACGGCGTGCGCGTCTTCGCCGACCTCGTCCCCGGGGTCCTCGTCGACACCGAGCCCGGCGCGGTGGACGCGCTGCTGCGTCTGGAGGAGGCCGCCGCCGAGCTGCCCGCCTTCCACGCGGTGGCCACGCAGCTGCACGTCCTGGGCGAGAAGCCCTCCTGATCTGCGGGCTTGCTCGAGCGGGCTTCCGACGGATCCCCTACTTTCCGGCGCGCCGACCCGTATGATCGGGTGCACCGGTCGGCATGGCGGACTGCTCATTGGGGAATAAGCGCCTCGATGACCGCCTTGGCGCCGGTACGTTCGAAGCACCCGTTCGTTCGGCACCGCGTCCGGCTCGCTGGAATTGCCTGGCACGGTGGTTTGCAGAATGTGGCGTAGAGGGCGGGTATCACGGGGGCGATTCCCCGCCTATCCTGAAGGGGACCCCTGGTCGCTACCCCCCGCGACCGACGGATGAGGAGGACTCCCGTGCCGCTCTCGGAGCACGAGCAGCGAATGCTCGAGCAGATGGAGCGAGCGCTGTACGCCGAAGACCCCAAGTTCGCGACAGCGCTTGAGGGCAGTGGACTGCGCACGTACACCCGGCGACGGGTCTACCAGGCAGTCGTAGGCATTGTGGTGGGTATCGCGCTCCTCATGACTGGTGTGATCTGGCAGGAAGTGCTCTGGATCAGCGTGGTGGGATTCCTCGTCATGCTGGCCTGTACGGTCCTCGTGGTCACCGGTTGGCGCAAGGTACCCAAGCCCGGCGAGCAGCCCGTCTCCGGAAGTGCCGGCGGTTCGGCCCGTGGCCGAAACCGGCAGCGTCGGTCGATGATGACCCGTATCGAGGAACGGTGGCAGCGCCGCCGTGACGAACAGGGGCAGTAGCCCCGCACACACTCCGTCGGGGAGGGGACGGCCGCGCGACCGCGGCCGTCCCCTTGCCGTTTCCACCCGCCCGGTCGCCCGCGCTGCGGCATGCTGATCAGATGAGTGTCCTCCCCCTGGTCTTCACCAGCGGCTGGGCCAGCGGGATCAACGCCTATGCCGTGGTCCTGCTGCTCGGCGTGTTCGGCGCGACCGGCCTGTCCGACGAGGTCCCCGCCTCGCTCCAGCGCCCCGACGTCCTGATCGCCGCGGCCGTGCTGTTCCTGTGCGAGGCCGTGGCGGACAAGATCCCGTACGTGGATTCCCTGTGGGACACCGTCCACACCGTGATCCGGCCCGTCGCCGGAGCGGTGATCGGCGCCCTCCTTGCCGGGCAGAGCGGCTCGCTCTCCGACCTCGCCGCCGGCGCGATCGGCGGTTCCACCGCGCTGGCCAGCCATTTCGTCAAGGCCGGCACCCGGATGGCGGTCAACACCTCCCCCGAGCCGTTCAGCAACATCGTGCTGAGCACCGCCGAGGACCTCGGCGTGGGCGCCCTCGTCACCTTCGCCATGTTCAACCCGCAGGCGGCCGCGGTCATCGCGGCCGTACTGCTGCTGGCCGGCCTGGCCCTGATCGTCTTCCTCTGGAGCCGGATCCGACGCTTCCGCCGGCGGCGGGCCCAGCGCCGCGAGGAGAAACGCCTCGCCGCCGCCCGGACCGCCGGCGGGGCACCGCCCGGCTGAGCGGAAGGAACCGCTCGATAGGCTCAGCGCCATGGCAAGAATTGCGGTGATCGGCGCCGGCATGGGCGCGATGGCGACGGCGGCCCGGCTGGCCGTGGCGGGCCACCAGGTGACGGTGTACGAGCGCGGGACCACGTACGGGGGTGCCGTCGGCCGGTACGAGCGCGACGGCTTCGCCTTCGACACCGGGCCCGGGCTGCTGCACCTGCCCGCCGTCTACCGCGACCTGTTCGTCAAGACCGGCAAGCGGCCGCTGGAGGACTGCGTCGACATGGTCCAGCTGGACCCCGCGGTCCGGCACGTCCTGGACGGCACCGCCGTCACCCTCCCCGGCGCCTCCCGGGGCGGGGTGGCCACCGCCCTCGACGGGGCCTTCGGCGCGGGCGCGGGCGACCGCTGGAACGCCCTGCTGGGCCGGGCCCGCGACACCTGGGACGCGACCCGCCGCCCCCTGCTGGAGGAGCCCCTGCGCACCGACTGGCAGGTGCTGGGCCGCGACCCGTACCCGGCGCTGCGCGGCAGCGGCCTGCTGCGCCGCCGTCCGCCCACGCTGGCCGAGGTCGCCCGGCGCGAGCTCGGCGGCGGCCTCGGCGAGCTGCTGGCCGGCCGGGTCCTGGCGTACGGGCTGGACCCCGACACCGTGCCCGCCGCCGCGGCCGCGCTGCCCTACATGGAGCAGACCTTCGGCAGCTGGTACGTCCGGGGCGGCATGCGGGAGCTGGCCACCGCCGTGTACGAGCGCTGCCGGGAACGGAAGGTGGAGTTCGTCTTCGGCGCCGACGTCAGCTCGGTGCTGACCCGCGACGGCAGGGCGGCCGGGGTGCGGCTGGCCGACGGCACCGAGGCCGCCGCCGACCAGGTCGTCTGCGGCATCGACCCGAGGCAGCTGCCGGGCGCCTCCGTGCCCCGGCCGCGCGGCGGCGTACCGGCCCGGGGCGACGAGGCGCCCGGGCGGCTGACCCTGCTGCTGGCCCTGCACGGCGCCCGCCCGGCGGACGCCGTCCACCGCACGCTGGTGCACTCCCCCGGCACCGCCGGCGTCCGGCTGGTCACGGTGCTGCGCCCCGACGACCCCGCCACCCGGCCCGACGCGGACCACGAGGCGGTCACCGTGAGCGCCGTGTGCGGCCCCGCGGGCGGTGCGCCGGTCCCGGACCCGGAGAAGCTGCTGGACCTCGCCGCACGGGCCGTCCCCCGGCTGCGCGAGCGGCTGCTGTGGCAGGAGGTGCGCACCCCGGAGGACGTGGAGGCGGCCACGGGCGCGTGCGGCGGCTCGGTGCCGGCGCCCGCCCTGCCCGGTGACGGCGGCCGGATGCTGTACCCGGCGAACACGACGGCGCTGCCCGGGCTGTACCTCGCGGGCGGCTGGGCGCATCCCGGCGGCGGGCTGGCGCACGCCGGGATGACGGGGGCCCTGGTGGCCGGGCTGATCGTGGAGGGGGCGGAGTTCCGGGGCTCGCGGTGAGCCCCGGCCCGCCGGGCCCCCTCAGTGGCGGTACTGGCCGCCGTACTCCCCGCCGCCGTTGCCGGGGTACGGGTACGGGTACTCCTGGGGCTGCTGCGGGTCCTGCTGCGGGTAGGGCTGCTGCTGCGGGGCGGCGTCGGTGGCGCGCTGCTGCGGGACCCAGACCCCGCCGGGCGGGGTGTCCATGGAGTACTGCTGCTGGGCCGGGTCCGCGTACGGCGGGTAGGCCGTGCCGTCGTAGGGCGGGGCCGGGGAGACCTCGCCGCCGGTGCCGATGTACGGGTCCGAGTAGGCGGCGTAGACCTGCTGCTCGCCGCCGGGGTAGTAGCCGCCCTGGCCCTGCTGCTGGTCGTAGTAGGCCGCGTACTGGTGGGCGTCCTGCTCGGCCGTGGTGAACGGCGAGGCGAAGGGGGTGTCGGCGCCGGGCTGCTGGTCCTGCCGCGGCTGCTGGGGGGCGAAGCTCTGTATCCCGTACGAGCCGGTCTCCTCGGGCACCGGCTGCGGGGTGAACACCGGGTCCTGGGAGCCGGTGTCCCCGCCGGGGCCGGCGTCCTGGTCGGCGTACTCCAGCCCGGTGACCTCCAGCACGGGCTCCGGGGCCGGTGCGCCCCCGGAGCGGCGGCGTCTGCTCTGCGCCTGGGCCGGTGCGGGCCGTCCGCCGCGGCGCAGGGCCCAGCCGGCCACGAAGCCCTTGCGGAAGGACAGCGTGACGAGGGTCTGGCCGACGGCGAACGCGGTCGCACCCACGGCGATCACGAGCACCGACGGCAATGTCACCCCGGCCACCACCCCGACGAAGCCGGTGAAGGCGAGCAGGCGCCAGCGCAGCCGGGCCTTGTACTGCATCAGGACCTCGGCAAGCAGCCACAACGCGACGATGCCGAACGCGATGTAGAGGACCGTCATTCCCATGCAAGGCCCCTCTCGGTACGGCCGCCCGCGCGGGAAGAGGAGACGGCCGGTCAGGCCCGCTGGTGCAGGCCCAGGTTCTCGTAGATCTCTAGGGTCGCCGTGGAATTGTTCAGCGTGATGAAGTGCAGTCCCGGAACACCCTCGGACAGCAGCCTCGCGCAGAACTCCGTGGCGAACTCGATGCCAATGGAGCGTACAGCGGCCGGATCGTCCTTGACGGCGAGCATGCGTTCTTTGACCGCGTCGGGGAAGACCGCGGTGCTCAGTTGCGGCAGCCGGTCGAGCTGCTTGATGCCCACAACAGGCATGACCTCGGGGATGATCGGGGTTTCACAGCCCGCCTTGGCGACGCTGTCGCGCAGCCTCAGATAATTCTCGGGATCGAAGAACATCTGGGTGATGGCGTAGTCCGCACCGGCGCGGCACTTGTCCACGAAGTGCCGGATGTCCGTGTCCCAGTCCTCCGAGCGGGGGTGCATCTCGGGAAAGGCGGCGACGCCGACGCAGAAGTCGCCGGACTCCTTGAGCAGGCGCACCAGGTCGGCCGCGTAGTCGACGCCCTCGGGGTGCCGGACCCAGGGGCCCATGGGGTCGCCCGGCGGGTCGCCGCGCAGCGCGAGCATGTTGCGGATGCCGGCGTCGGCGAACTGGCCGATGACGTGGCGCAGCTCGGCGACGGAGTGGTCCACCGCGGTCAGGTGCGCGACGGGCGTCAGGGTGGTGTCGGAGGCGATCTGCTGGGTGGCGCGGACGGTGCCGCCCCGGGTGGAGCCGCCGGCACCGTAGGTGACGGAGACGAAGCTCGGGGAGACCGCCTCGATGCGGCGGAGGGCGTTCCAGAGGTTGCGCTCGCCCTTCTCGGTCTTGGGAGCCCAGAACTCGAAGGAGTACGAGGTTCCGGACGCGAGGAGGTCGCGGACCGTGTGTGCACGGTCCGACCAGGTGGAAGCGGTGCCAAGGGCCATACCGGCAGGTTAGACGCGGCCCGGCGGACACCGAAGCGGTGTCCACAAGATGGACAGATTTTTGGACACCCTCGCGGTCGGCCCCGTCAGCCGAGGCGGGCGCGGACCCGCTTGGCGAGCTCGGCGGCGGCCGCGCCGGGGTCGGAGGCCTCGGTGATGGCGCGGACGACCACGACTCGGGTGGCGCCGGCGTCCAGGACCTCGTCCAGGTTGCCGCCGTCGATGCCGCCGATGGCGAACCAGGGGCGGTCCTGGGCGAGGGAGGCCGTGTACCGGACCAGGTCGAGGCCGGGGGCGTGGCGGCCGGGCTTGGTGGGGGTGGGCCAGCAGGGGCCGGTGCAGAAGTAGTCCACTCCCGGCTCGGCGACTGCGGCGTCCACCTCGGACTCGGCGTGGCAGGAGCGGCCGATCAGGACCCGGTCGCCGAGGATGGCGCGGGCGGCGGGGACGGGGATGTCGCCCTGGCCGAGGTGCAGGACGTCGGAGCCGATGGCGTGCGCGACGTCGGCGCGGTCGTTGACGGCGAGGAGCCTGCCGTGGCGGCGGGCGGCCTCGGCGAAGACCCGGAGGTGTTCGAGCTCCTCGCCCGCCTCCATGCCCTTGTCGCGGAGCTGGACGATGTCGACGCCGCCGGCCAGGACGGCGTCCAGGAACTCGGGGAGGTCTCCCTGCCGCTTGCGTGCGTCCGTGCACAGGTAGAGCCGGGCGTCGGACAGCTGCTGCATGGGAGTACCCCCCTGGTGGTGACGGTGTGCGGGCGGGCCGAGGTTACCCGGCCCGCCGCGTCCGTGGGTCAGCCGGTCAGAGGGCGAGCGCCTGGGCGCGGCGCTTCACCTCCGTACCGCGGTTCTCCCGCAGCGCCTGCACGGGGGTGCCGGGCAGGGAGGGGTCCTCGGTGAAGAGCCACTCCAGCATCTCCTCGTCGGAGAAGCGGTCGTCTCGCAGTACGGTCAGCAGCCCGACGAGGCCCTTGACGACCTTGTCGCCGTCGATGAACTGCGCCGGAACCTGCAGGGCGCGGTTCTCGCCCCGCCGTACGGCGATCAGCTGCCCTTCCTTGACCATCTGGCGGACCCGGGTCACCTCGATGTCGAGCATCTCCGCGATGTCGGGGAGGTACAGCCAGGAGGGGACAAGGGCGTCGATCTTTGCGTCAATCTCGGTCACGGGGACAAGCCTGCCACCTCGGACGGACGGCCGGTACCCGACCCCGTCCGTCCGGGGGCGGGAGGCCTCAGGCCAGGGCCGACTTCAGCGGAACGGCCGGGTCCGCGACCTTGGCGGGGTCCACGGCCGCACCGGTCTCGATCAGCTTCCGGCCCTGCGCGAGGTCCCGCGGGCGGCCCACGGCCAGTACGGCGGCCAGCGCGCCCCCGCGCAGCCAGCACACCGACCAGGCGGCACCGGCCGGGTCGCCGCGCCACAGCAGGGTGTCGGCCCCGCCGTGGTGGCCCGCGTACTGGACGAAGCGGCCGAACTGCTCGGACCAGAAGTACGGCACCGGGTCGTAGACCTGGACCGGCTCCCCGGCCAGGACGTTCGCCGCGACGGCCCGGGGGCCCTGGAGGGCGTTGTCCCAGTGGTGGACCAGCAGCCGCGCCCCGTAGCGGGCCGACGGGAAGGAGGAGCAGTCGCCGACCGCGTACACGCCGGGCAGCGAGGTGCGCAGGTACGCGTCCGCGGTGACGGAGCCGTCGGCGCCGAGCTCGACCCCGGTCCCGGCGAGCCAGTCGGTGGCGGGCCGGGCGCCGATGCCGACGACGACGGCCCCGGCGGGCAGCTCGCGGCCGTCCGCCAGCAGCACCCGGCCCTCGGTGATCCCGGCGACCCTCGCGCCGGTGAGCAGGGTGGCGCCGGCCTCGGCGTACCAGCGGGCCATCGGCTCGGCGACCTCGGCGGGCAGGGCCCCCGCCAGCACCCGGTCCGCCGCCTCCACCACCGTGACGGCGCAGCCGGCCTCGCGGGCCGCGGTGGCGAACTCGGCGCCGATCCAGCCCGCCCCGACCACGACCGCCTCGGGGGCGGCGGCCAGCACCGGGCGCAGCCGGGCGGCGTCGTCGAGGGTGCGCAGCAGGTGGACGCCGGGAACCCCTTCGGTGCCCGGCAGGGTCAGCGGCACGGCTCCGGTGGCCAGCACGAGGACCTCGTACGGGACCGGGCCGGCCTCGGTGTCGACCTCGCGGGCGCCGGCCCGGAGCCCGGTGACCTCGACGCCGAGGCGGAGGCCGATGCGCAGGTCCTCGAAGTCCACCTCGAACGCGGAGTCCTCGGCCTTCCCGAGGAGCACCGCCTTGGAGAGCGGGGGCCGGTCGTAGGGCTGGTGGGGTTCGGCGCCCAGCAGGGTCACGGGGCCTTCGTAGCCCTGTTCCCGCAGGGCCACGGCGGTCTGCACGCCGGCCATGCCGGCGCCCACGATCACGACGCCGGGGTTCGTCTGTTGCGTCTGCTCACTCACGCGGCCCACCCTAGTGAACTGACGTGCCGTCAGGAACAGTGGGCGAAAGATCGCGGGCCCGGCACCGGGGAGGCAGCCTTACCGGGCTCCGGCCACGGGGTTAGTCTGGCCACCGTACCTATCGCGGGAGTCCGGGCGCACCGGGCTGAGAGGGAGGCTGGCCGGCCTCCGACCGTACGAACCTGATCCGGGTCATGCCGGCGAAGGGAGGGGCTGGACGCCCATGCACTCATCTAGGAACGGATCCGGCAAGGGATCCGACGTCCTCGTCATCGGGGGCGGCATCATCGGCCTGGTCACCGCATGGCGGGCGGCCCGCCACGGGCTGCGCACCGCACTCGCCGACCCCGACCCCGGGGGCGGCGCCGCCCGCGTCGCCGCCGGCATGCTGGCCGCCGTCACCGAACTGCACTACGGCGAGGAGACCCTGCTCGGCCTCAACGTCGCCTCCGCCGCCCGCTACCCCGCCTTCGCCGCCGAGCTCACCGAAGCCAGCGGCGGCATGGACCTCGGCTACCGCGCCTGCGGCACCCTCGCCGTCGCCCTCGACGCCGACGACCGCCTCCACCTGCGGGAACTCCACGCCCTCCAACGCCGCTGCGGCCTGGAGTCCGAGTGGCTCACCGGACGCGAATGCCGCCGCCTGGAACCCATGCTCGCCCCCGGCGTACGCGGCGGGCTCCGCGTCGACGGCGACCACCAGGTCGACCCCCGCCGCCTCGCCACCGCCCTGCTGGCCGCCTGCGAACGGGCGGGCGTACTGATCCACCGGGCGCGCGCGGAGCGCCTGACCGTCACCGCCGACCGGGCCGCCGGAGCCCTCCTCGACGACGGCACCGCGCTCCGCGCCGACCAGGTGGTACTCGCCGCCGGCTCGCTCAGCGGCCGACTGGCCGGCGTACCCGCCGAAGCGGTGCCGCCCGTACGGCCGGTCAAGGGACAGGTGCTGCGCCTGGCCGTACCACCCGCCTACGCGCCCTTCCTGTCCCGGACGGTACGCGCCGTCGTCCGCGGCAGCCACGTCTACCTCGTGCCCCGAGAGAACGGCGAACTCGTCGTCGGAGCCACCAGCGAGGAACTCGGCTGGGACACCACCGTCACCGCCGGCGGGGTCTACGAACTCCTGCGCGACGCCCACGAGCTGGTACCCGGCATCACCGAACTCCCCCTCGTCGAGACCCGGGCCGGCCTGCGCCCCGGCTCCCCCGACAACGCGCCCCTGCTCGGCCCCACCGACCTCCCCGGCCTGCACCTGGCCACCGGCCACTACCGCAACGGCGTACTGCTGACCCCGCTCACCGGCGACGTGATGGCGGAGCTGCTGACCACCGGCACCGTGCCGGAGATCGCCCGCCCCTTCACCCCGCGCCGCTTCTCCACCACGCGTCAGGAGTCCTACGCATGACCATCTCCGTCAACGGCGAGCCGCGCGAGATCGCGGCCGGCACCACCCTCGACGCGGTGGTCGCCACCCTCACCAGCGCCCCCTCCGGCGTGGCCGCCGCCCTCAACGAGACCGTCGTACCCCGCGGGCAGTGGCCCGCCACCCCGGTGGACGAGGGCGACCGGATCGAGATCCTCACCGCGGTCCAGGGAGGCTGAGCAGATGGCTGACGACGACTTCACCCTGGGCGGCCGGACCTTCACCTCCCGGCTGATCATGGGCACCGGCGGTGCCCCCAGCCTGGACGTCCTCGAACGCGCCCTCGTCGCCTCCGGCACCGAACTGACCACCGTCGCCATGCGCCGCCTGGACCCCACCGTGCAGGGCTCCGTCCTGTCGGTCCTGTCCAAGCTGGACATCGACGTACTCCCCAACACCGCGGGCTGCTTCACCGCGGGCGAGGCCGTCCTCACGGCCCGGCTGGCGCGGGAGGCCCTGGGCACCGACTGGATCAAGCTGGAGGTCGTCGCGGACGAGCGCACCCTGCTCCCCGACGGCGTCGAGCTGCTGGACGCCGCGGAGGTCCTGGTCGACGAGGGCTTCACCGTCCTCCCGTACACCAACGACGACCCGGTGCTCGCCCGCAAGCTGGAGGACGCGGGCTGCGCGGCGATCATGCCGCTGGGCTCCCCGATCGGCTCGGGCATGGGCATCCGCAACCCGCACAACTTCGAGCTCATCGTCGAGCGCGCCGGAGTCCCGGTGATCCTCGACGCGGGGGCCGGAACCGCCTCGGACGTCGCCCTGGCCATGGAACTGGGCTGCGCGGCGGTCATGCTCGCCTCGGCGGTGACCCGCGCCCAGCAGCCGGCCCTGATGGCGGCGGCCATGCGCGACGCCGTCTCGGCGGGCCGCCTGGCCCACCGCGCGGGCCGCATCCCCCAACGCCGCTTCGCCGAAGCCTCCTCCCCGGTGGAGGGCCGCGCGACCCTGGACCCGGAACGACCGGCGTTCTGAGCGGGGGCGCGGGCGCGGGGTGGGGCGGGGGGCGGGGGGGCGGGATCCCCTCCCCCCGTCTCAGGGAGGGGTGGGGGCTTCCCGTCAGTCCCATCGTCCTTCCGGTTCGGGCCGGTCCCTCAAGGGCGCTCCCTTCGGTCGCGTCGCTACGCGATGGCCTTCGGCCACCCTTGACCGACCGACCCGAACCGGAAAGCCGAAAGACTGCCGGGAAACCCCCAAAGAAACGGGCCGGACGATCCTTGGAGGAGCGGGTCCCTCAGCGATGAGGCGAGGGGCCAGGCGCCGGCCCGCCCACATCCGGTCCCCACATCTGCGATTCCGGACCAGGGGCGCACAACCCGCACGAGAAGACGATCAGAGCAGCCCAGGAAGCCCCAGACGCGTCAGATCGCTACGCGCTCCTCACGTCTCAGCGTCCGACGACCGTCTTGGGCTGATACCCGCACCAGAGGACGAACAGGGCAGCCCGGGGACCCGACGGGCGCGACAGATCGCTACGTGCTCCCCTCGTCTCGGCGGCCGGCGATCGTCTGGGGCTGGTCGGATCATCACCTCATCGAAGGGCCCGGACCTGCCGCAGCCTGAGCGGGGTGCCACACTTCGCCAATGATCAATTCCAAGGAGACCGTTCGCCAGTTCCTCCTGCAGGTGCGATCTGGGCTGCACCCTGACCGAGCCGGTCACTTCATGGCCGACCGGGTCCGGGCCCATCAGGTCGTCTCGGAGGCACCGGTGGTCGTGGAGCGAACGCCACAGCAGTACACCGAGCACGTCCAGGAGATGCTCGACGCATACGGCCCCTTCGCTCTGACCGTGGACGAGCTCATCGCCGAAGGGGATCGGGTCTACGCCCGCTGGACCCAGAACGGGCGACACATCGGACCGGTGGACCACCACCCGCCGACCGGTGCGCAGGTCACGGCGATGACCAGCGCGGTCTATCGCGTCGAGGACGGACTCATTGTCGAGTACTGGATCCAGATCGACCGGCAGGGAATCACTGCACAGCTACAGCAAGCGGTCACCGAGCACTGATCCCGCCCCAAAGCTGGTATTGCCCCCGTACCAGCCCAAGACGGCCGCCGGACGCTGAGATGTGAGGAGCGCGTAGCGATCTGTCGCGTCTGTCGGCTCCCTGGGCTGCTCTGCTCGTCCTCTCGTGCGGGTAGTCGCGCACCCGGCCCGGAATCGCAGATGTGGGGCCCGTATGTCGGGCGGGCCGGCGCCCGGCCCCTCGCCTCATCGCTGACGGACCCGCCCCTCCAAGGATCGTCCGTCCCGTTTCTTTGGGGGTTTCCCGGCAGTCTTTCGGCTTTCCGGGGCGGGTCGGTCTGTCAAGGGTGGCCGAAGGCCATCGCGTAGCGACGCGACGAAGGAGCGCCCTTGACAGGCCGGCCCGAACCGGAAGGACGATGGGACTGACGGGAAGCCCCCAACCATCGCTGAGACCGCCCCAGGGGACACCGCCCCCACCCCCGCCGCCGCGCCCCCCATGTCACGGCTGCGCTGCAAGCGTGGACGCCCCGGACGGTCCCCGCAGCCCGGCTCGTAGAATCGGCGGGTGGATACGACCCTGGATGACCCCCTCGTCGGGCGCGTGCTCGACGGCCGCTACCGCGTCGACGCCCGTATCGCGGCCGGCGGAATGGCGACGGTCTACCGGGCCGTCGACACCCGGCTCGACCGGGTGCTCGCGCTGAAGATCATGCACCCGGACCTGGCCGCCGACGCCGCCTTCGTGGACCGATTCATCCGCGAGGCGAAGTCCGTGGCCCGGCTGGCGCACCCGAACGTCGTGGCCGTCTTCGACCAGGGCACGGACGGCCCGTACACGTACCTCGCGATGGAGTACGTCTCCGGCTGCACCCTGCGCGACGTCCTCCGCGAGCGCGGGGCGCTCCAGCCGCGGGCCGCGCTCGACATCCTGGAGCCGGTCCTCGCCGCGCTCGGCACCGCCCACCGGGCCGGTTTCGTGCACCGGGACATGAAGCCCGAGAACGTCCTGATCGGCGACGACGGCAGCGTCAAGGTCGCCGACTTCGGTCTCGTCCGCTCCGTGGACTCGGCCACCAACACCACCGGCTCCGTCCTCGGCACCGTCTCCTACCTCGCGCCCGAGCAGATCGAGGACGGGATCACCGACACCCGCGTGGACGTCTACGCCTGCGGTGTCGTCCTGTACGAGATGCTCACCGGCGCCAAGCCGCACACCGGCGGCACCCCCGCCCAGGTGCTGTACCAGCACCTCAACGAGGACGTTCCGCCCCCGTCGGCGGCCGTACCCGGGCTGCCCGCCGCGCTCGACGAGCTGGTCGCGCACGCCGCCGCCCGCAGCCCCGAGCTGCGTCCGTACGACGCCGCCGCCCTGCTCGGTCTGACCCGGGAGGTCCGGGCGCGGCTGAGCGAGGCCGAGCTGGACGCCGTACCGCCGCAGGCGCGGGCGCAGGAGCGTTCCGCCGCCGAGGACCGCACCAGCGTGATCCCACGGCCGGTGGGGCAGGGCGGGCCCGTGCACCACACCTCGCGGCTGGAGCGTCCGCCGGTCGCCGGGCAGCAGGCCCCGGCCCAGGCCCCGCCGCGGCGGGGGCCCCAGCGCGGGATGCTGCTCGTCATCGCCGCCGTCCTGCTCGTCCTCGGTATCGGCGGCGGTGTCTGGTACATCAACTCCGGGCAGTTCACCAAGGTCCCCAACCTCCTCGGCAAGACGGAGGCCCAGGCCCGCGACGAGCTGTCGGCCGCCGGTCTGGGCGTCAAGCAGGTCGACCGGAAGTTCAGCGCGGCCTTCGAGCGGGGGACGGTCATGGAGACCAGCCCCGGCGGCGGCAAGCAGATCCGGGGCAACGGCGCGGTGGTCCTCACCGTCTCGCGGGGTCCCGAGGTCGTCAGCGTGCCCGACCTGAAGGGCAGGCCGCTGGAGGAGGCGAAGGAGGAGCTGACGAAGGCGGGGCTGGCGCCCGGCATCGTCACGCAGGCCTTCAGCCAGGACGTCGCCCAGGGCTCGGTGATCGGCACCGACCCGGCGGGCGGCCAGAAGCGGGCCCCCGACTCGGCGGTCGCGCTGCTGGTCAGCAAGGGCCGCCCGGTGCAGGTCCCGAGCGTGACGGGCATGTCCGCGGACCAGGCGCGGGCAGCGCTGGAGGCGCTGGGCCTGAAGGTGGCCATCGCCCCCGACCAGGTCAACGCCCCCTCCGCGGCCGGTACGGTCGCCAACCAGTCGGCCGCCGCCGGCACCCAGGCCGCCGCGGGCGACACGGTCACGCTGACCCTGTCGAAGGGACCCCGCCAGGTGCAGGTCCCGAACGTCGCCGGGCAGGACGTGGAAGTGGCCCGCAAGACTCTGGAGGCCCTGGGCTTCAAGGTGAAGGTGGACCGCCCCTTCCTCTCCTTCAGCAACACCGTGGACACCCAGTCGGTGCCCGCCGGCCAGAGCGCGCCCGAGGGCAGCACGATCACCGTCAAGACCAAGGGACTCTGAGCTCCAGTGACACGCAATCCCGTGGGCGGGCACGTCCCCGTCGCCGGCGGGCTGGCCTCGGTCGGCCTCACCTACGCCCGTGACATGGGCGCGGAGGCCGTTCAGGTCTTCGTCGCGAACCCGCGCGGCTGGGCCACTCCGACCGGCAGTCCGGCGCAGGACGAGCTGTTCCGCGCCCAGTGCGCCGAGGAGTCGGTACCGGCGTACGTGCACGCCCCGTACCTGATCAACTTCGGCTCGCACACCGAGGCGACCGTCGAGAAGTCCGTGGAGTCCCTTCGGCACTCGCTGCGCCGGGGCCGGGAGATCGGCGCGCTCGGGGTGGTCGTGCACACCGGCTCGGCCACCGGGGGCCGCCCTCGAGAGGCGGCGTACGCGCAGGTCAGGGAGCACATGCTGCCGCTGCTGGACGAGCTGACGCACGACGACGACCCGTTCCTGCTGCTGGAGTCCACGGCGGGGCAGGGCTCCTCGCTGTGCTCGCGCACCTGGGACTTCGGCCCGTACTTCGAGGCGCTCGACCACCACCCGAAGCTCGGGATCTGCCTGGACACGTGCCACATCTTCGCGGCGGGGCACGACCTCGCCGAGCCCGGCGGCACCAAGCAGACCCTGGACCTGCTGGTGGAGACGGTGGGCGCGGGCCGGCTGAAGCTGATCCACGCCAACGACTCCAAGGAGGGCGTCGGCGCCCACAAGGACCGGCACGCCAACATCGGGCAGGGCCGCATCGGCCGGGAGGCCTTCGCCGAGCTGTTCTCGCACCCGGAGACGGACGGCGTACCGCTGATCATCGAGACGCCGGGCGGCAAGGAGGGGCACGCGGCGGACGTCGCGCTCCTGAAGGAGCTCCGCGACCTCCACTGACCCCTTTGAAGATCTGTTGAGGAATACCCCCTAGGGGTATACGGTTCTGTCGTACCGACGGGACCGCTGCCAGGCGTTCCCCAGGCTCTCGGGGGTTGTCATGGAGCACGAGCACGGAAACCACGAGCACCACCAGCACCACGCAGACCACCAGCACCACAGCGGACCCGAGCACCAGGGCCATGAGGGCCACGAGGGCCACCACGGCCACGGCGCCCACGCCGGCCACACCCCCGGCGGCAAGGTCAGCTGGGCCATGGCGGCCCGGGCGACCCTGCACTGCCTCACCGGCTGCGCCATCGGCGAGGTGCTCGGGATGATCGTCGGCACCGCGCTGGGCTGGGGGAACGTCGCGACGATGATCCTGGCGATCATCCTCGCCTTCTTCTTCGGCTACGCGCTCACCCTGCGCGGGATCCTCGCCGCCGGCGTGGACTTCCGTTCGGCCGTCCGGGTGGCGCTGGCCGCGGACACCCTGTCGATCGCGGTCATGGAGCTGGTCGACAACGGGGTGATCGCCCTGTGGCCCGGCGCGATGGACGCCCACCTGTCGGAGCCGCTGTTCTGGACGGTGCTGGCGATCTCGCTCGCCGTCGCCTTCGTCCTGACCACCCCGGTCAACAAGTGGATGATCGGCCGCGGCAAGGGCCACGCCGTCGTCCACCAGTACCACCACTGAGCCCACCACGGGGGTACCACCAGGGGGTACCGCCCGACCACGGCGGCCCGTGAGCCACGGCGAGAGCTACAGCTCCGGGCCGTCGCCCGGTTCCTCCTGGTACGAGTAGCGCTGCTCCCGCCAGGGATCACCGATGTTGTGGTAGCCGCGCTCCTCCCAGAAGCCCCGGCGGTCAGCCGTCATGTACTCCACGCCGCGGACCCACTTGGGGCCCTTCCAGGCGTACAGGTGCGGGACCACGAGCCGCAGCGGGAACCCGTGCTCGGCCGTGAGCAGTTCGCCGCCCATGTGGGTGGCGAAGACGGTCCGGTCGGAGGCGAAGTCGGCCAGTCTCATGTTGGAGCTGAAGCCGTACTCGGCCCACACCATCACGTGCGTGACCTGCGGGGCCGGCGGGGCCAGTTCCAGGACGGTGCGCGCCAGCACGCCGCCCCATTCGGCGCCCGTCATGCTGAACTTGGTGACGCAGTGCAGGTCGGCCACGACGGAGTCGAACGGCATGGCCGCGAACTCCTCGTGGTTCCAGCAGTGCTTCTCGCCGTCCGCCGTCGCACCGAAGACGCGGAACTCCCAGCGATCCGGCTTGAACTTGGGCACGGGACCGTAGTGGGTGACGGGCCAACCCCTCTGCAACCGCTGCCCCGGAGGGAGCTCGAGCTGCTCTGCTCCCGGAGATTCCCGGCTTTCCGGCTGACCCATGCCTCCATGGTGACAGACGTGGCGGTGTGGTCACGACCAGGTACGACCCTATTCGGGCAAGTCACGGCAACTCCCACTAAGGAGGCACTTACTGGACGCCCCAGGGCGGCAGTGCGAGGATGCGCGCACTGCCAGTCACCAGCCCCGTCACTAGCCCATTCACTAGCTGACATTGCTTGGAAGGAGCCTCTGCGATGCAGGGCGACCCCGAGGTCCTCGAATTCCTCAACGAGCAGCTGACCGGCGAGCTCACGGCCATCAACCAGTACTGGCTGCACTACCGCATCCAGGACAACAAGGGGTGGACCAAGCTCGCCAAGTACACGCGTGAAGAGTCCATCGACGAGATGAAGCACGCG
This sequence comes from Streptomyces racemochromogenes, assembly GCF_039535215.1. Taxonomy (GTDB): domain Bacteria; phylum Actinomycetota; class Actinomycetes; order Streptomycetales; family Streptomycetaceae; genus Streptomyces; species Streptomyces racemochromogenes. Next base: position 5,119,027 of record NZ_BAAAWT010000001.1, on the reverse strand, counting down.
GACAAGCTCACCGAGCGCATCCTCATGCTCGACGGCCTGCCGAACTACCAGCGCCTCTTCCACGTGCGCGTGGGGCAGACCATCACGGAGATGTTCCAGGCGGACCGGCAGGTCGAGGTCGAGGCCATCGACCGCCTCAAGCGCGGCATCGAGGTCATGCGCGGGAAGGGCGACATCACGTCCGCCCGCCTCTTCGAGGAGATCCTGGAGGACGAGGAGCACCACATCGACTACCTCGACACCCAGCTGGAGCTCATCGAGTCCCTCGGCGAGGCGCTTTACATCGCGCAGCTCATCGAGCAGCCGAGCTAGCAGCAGCCCTCAGGCGGCTTCCACCAGCTGCGGTGCGGGTGCCGCGGCGGGCTCGGCGGCGAGGACGGCCGCGGCGTCGCCCTTCTCCAGCAGCTCCCGGCGGGGGCAGGCCCCACGGCCGAGGATGCCCTGGATGGTGCGCACGCAGGAGCCGCAGTCGGTGCCGGCCTTGGTGGCCGAGGCGATCTGGCGGGGGGTGCAGGCCCCGGCGGCCGCGTGTTCCTTGACCTGCTTGTCGGTGATGCCGAAGCAAGAGCAGACGTACACGCGGTTCACCTCCCTGGAGCGGAACGGTTCGGCAGGCCATCCCCTATTCGGTGAGGCTTACCTAACCGTACCCAAAGTTAGGGTCCCCTAAAAGACCCCGGTACGCCGATGGGGCGCGGATCACATCGATCCGCGCCCCATCGTCGTAGGAAGGCACCTACTGATCGCGACTACTGGTCGCGGTACATCTCGGCGACCAGGAAGGCCAGGTCCAGGGACTGGCTGCGGTTGAGCCGCGGGTCGCAGGCCGTCTCGTAGCGCTGGTGCAGGTCGTCGACGAAGATCTCGTCGCCGCCGCCCACGCACTCGGTGACGTCGTCACCGGTGAGCTCGACGTGGATGCCGCCCGGGTGGGTGCCCAGCGCCTTGTGGACCTCGAAGAAGCCCTTGACCTCGTCCAGCACGTCGTCGAAACGACGCGTCTTGTGGCCGGAGGCCGCCTCGAAGGTGTTGCCGTGCATCGGGTCGGTGACCCACGCGACGGTCGCACCGGACGCGGTGACCTTCTCGACCAGCTCGGGGAGCTTGTCGCGGACCTTGTCGGCGCCCATGCGGACGACGAAGGTCAGCCGGCCCGGCTCGCGCTCGGGGTCCAGGCGGTCGATGTACGTCAGCGCCTCGTCGACCGTGGTCGTCGGGCCGAGCTTGATGCCGATCGGGTTGGCGATCTGCGAGCAGAACTCGATGTGCGCGTGGTCCAGCTGGCGGGTGCGCTCACCGATCCAGACCATGTGGCCGGAGGTGTCGTACAGCTTGCCGGTACGCGAGTCCGTACGGGTGAGGGCGCCCTCGTAGGCGAGCAGCAGCGCCTCGTGCGAGGAGTAGAACTCCACCGCCTTGAACTCGGCCGGGTCGGTGCCACAGGCCTTCATGAAGTTCAGGGCGTTGTCGATCTCCCGTGCGAGCTGCTCGTAGCGCTGCCCGGACGGGGAGGACTTCACGAAGTCCTGGTTCCAGGCGTGCACCTGGCGCAGGTCGGCGTAACCACCGGTGGTGAAGGCGCGCACCAGGTTCAGCGTCGAGGCCGACGCGTGGTACATGCGCTTCAGGCGCTCCGGGTCCGGGACGCGGGCCTCTTCGGTGAAGGCGAAGCCGTTGACGGAGTCGCCGCGGTAGGTCGGCAGGGTGACGCCGTCGCGGGTCTCGGTGTCCTTGGAGCGCGGCTTGGAGTACTGGCCCGCGATGCGGCCGACCTTCACGACGGGCACGGAGGCCGCGTACGTGAGGACGGCGCTCATCTGGAGCAGGGTCTTCAGCTTGGCGCGGATGTGGTCGGCGGAGACGGCGTCGAAGGCCTCGGCGCAGTCGCCACCCTGAAGCAGGAACGCCTCGCCCTTGGCGACGGCTCCCAGACGGGCGCGCAGCTGGTCGCACTCACCCGCGAAGACGAGCGGAGGATACGACTCGAGGTCCGCGACGACAGCGCGCAGGGCCTCGGCATCGGGGTACGAAGGCTGCTGCGCCGCGGGAAGGTCTCGCCAGGTCGCCTTGGCGGCGAGGGCTTGGTTTTCAGCGTTCACGGTCACCTCGTACACATTACGTCGTCAATCACCGTGTCCGGCCGGACGCCCACCTGATGAGACGGTGTCGTTCGAAGGCCGTGGGGCCCGGGATGAACGGAATGCAAGGTTCACATGTCGGAAAAAGTCAGATGCGGCGGAACGGCGTCCCCGTGGGCTAGGGTGCCTCCCATGTACGCGCACGCCAACCTGAACTGGTGGTGGCCCGCTCCCGGCGGCCCACTCCTCTCGCGTACCCACTGACACGAGCGAAGCGCAGGCCGCCCCGAGGGGCGGCCTTTTGCGTGTGCCGACACGGGCCGGCCGTCCCTCCCTCCGACACCCACCGGAAGGACGCCCCCATGACCCGCCCCACTCCCCTCACCCCTCCCCGCCCCGATTTCGATCTCGCCCGGCTCCTCGACGACTCCGCCCCGCCCTTCGCCCTGCTGCGCCGGCGGACCCCGGGCCGCGACCACGACACCGTCGAGGTGCTCCTCGGCCCCGTCCACGAGGCCGGCCGGCTCGCCGACCTGCCCGTACGGGAGCTCCCCACCCTCGCCCTGGTCCCCTTCCGGCAGATCCGCGAGCGCGGCTTCGACGTACGCGACGACGGCACGCCGCTGGCCGTCCTGACCGCCGAGGAGGCGTACGAGATCCCGCTCGCACAGGCCCTGGCCGGGCTCCCGGCCCACCACGTCCGTGTGGACGGCGGCGGCTTCGACGTCCCCGACGAGGAGTACGCGGCCACCGTCGACCGGGTGATCCGCGAGGAGATCGGCCGCGGCGAGGGCGCCAACTTCGTCATCCGGCGCACCTACGGGGGCCGGATCAACGGCTTCGGCCGGGCCGACGCGCTGGCCCTGTTCCGGCGGCTGCTGGAGGGAGAGCGGGGCGCGTACTGGACGTACGTGGTCCACACCCCGGACCGCACCCTCGTCGGCGCCAGCCCCGAGGTGCACGTGCGGATGTCCGGCGGCACGGTCGTGATGAACCCGATCAGCGGCACCTACCGCTACCCGGACTCCGGCCCGACCGCCGAGTCGCTCCTCGCCTTCCTCGCCGACCGCAAGGAGACCGAGGAGCTGTCGATGGTGGTCGACGAGGAACTGAAGATGATGTGCACCGTCGGCGACATGGGCGGGGTCGTCGTCGGCCCCCGCCTGAAGGAGATGTCCCACCTCGCGCACACCGAGTACGAGCTGCGCGGACGCTCCTCGCTGGACGTCCGGGAGGTGCTGCGGGAGACCATGTTCGCGGCGACGGTGACGGGGTCGCCCGTACAGAACGCCTGCCGGGTGATCGAACGGTACGAGAGCGGCGGCCGCGGCTACTACGCGGGCGCGCTGGCGCTGCTCGGCCTGGACGCGTCCGGCGCCCAGACCCTGGACTCCCCCATCCTGATCCGCACCGCCGACATCGCCCCCGACGGGGCGCTGCGGGTGCCGGTCGGCGCCACCCTGGTCCGCCACTCGGACCCGCTCGGCGAGGTGGCCGAGACCCACGCCAAGGCCGCCGGGGTACTGGCGGCCCTGGGCGTCCGCCCGGCCGCGCCCCGGCCGGCCCCCTCCGCCGGGGCGGCCGGGCTGGCCGACGACCCGCGGGTGCAGGCGGCCCTCGCCGCGCGGCGGGCGGACCTGGCACCGTTCTGGCTCCGCATGCAGGAGCGGCCGGCGGACGCGGCCGGGCACGCGCTGGTGATCGACGCGGAGGACACCTTCACGGCGATGCTGGCCCACGTGCTGCGGGTGGCCGGGCTGGAGGTGACCGTACGCCGCTACGACGACCCCGGGCTGCGGTCCCTCGCCCTGGCCTGGGACGGCCCGGTCGTCCTCGGTCCGGGCCCGGGCGACCCGGCGGACGCGGCCGACCCCAGGATGCGGATGCTGCGCGGGCTGGCGCGGGAGCTGCTCACCTCCCACCGCGGGGGGCTGCTGGGGGTGTGCCTCGGGCACGAGCTGATCGCGGCGGAGCTGGGCCTGCCGCTGGTGCGGAAGGCCGCGCCGGCGCAGGGGGCGCAGGTGGTGGTCGACCTGTTCGGGACGCCGGAGGTGGTGGGCTTCTACAACACGTACGCGGCCTCGTGCGACGCGGAGGCGCAGGCGGAGCTGGCGGCGCACGGGGTGGAGGTGTCGCGTGACGCGCTCACGGGGGAGGTCCACGCGGTCCGCTGCGTGGCGCGGGGCTTCGCGGGCGTCCAGTTCCACCCGGAGTCGGTCCTGACCCTCCGCGGGGCGGACGTCGTCTCGACCCTGCTCCGCACGCTGGCGGGCGCCCCCGCCGAGCCGGCATAGCCGGGGCCCGTTGCCCTGCGGGGCCGGTCCCCTACCCGCCCTTCCCCCGTTCCCAGGGGCGCCGCCCCAGACCCCCGCGCCTCAAACGCCGGCGAGGCTGAAAGAACCGGGGCTCCGCCCCGGACCCCGTCGAGGCGCGGGGGTCTGGGGGCGGAGCCCCCAGGGGGTCCGGGGCGCAGCCCCGGGGAACGGGCGAAGGGCGGGGCGGGGAGCAGCCCCGCGCAGCGGGCCGCCCGCACCGATCAGCCCCCGTGAGGAACAAGGGTGTTCTCGGAGCGGCGCCCCGCCAGATGGTCCGCCACGTTCCTGACCGTCGCCTCGACGATCTGCCCCACCGCGTCCAGCGTGTAGTACGCCTGGTGGCTGGTCACGACCACGTTCGGGAACGTGACCAGCCGTGCCAGCGTGTCGTCCTCGACCGCCTCCAGGGAGCGGTCCGTGAAGAAGACCCCGGCCTCCGCCTCGTACACGTCCAGGCCCACCCCCGTGAAGCGGCCCACCCGCAGCTCCGCGACGAGGGCCTCCGTGTCGATCAGCCCGCCCCGGCTGGAGTTCACGAGGACCACGTCGTCCCGCATCGACTTCAGCGCGGCCGCGTCGACGATGTGGTGCGTGGCCTCCAGCAGCGGCACGTGCAGGCTGATCAGGTCGGCGGACGCGAACAGCTCGTCCTTGTCCACGTACGTCATGCCCAGCTCCACGCACGCCGGGTTCGGCGCGAGGTCCCAGCCCAGCAGCTTCATGCCGAAGCCGTGGGCGATCCGGGTGAAGGCCTCGCCGATCTTGCCGGTTCCGAGGACCCCGGCCGTGCGGCCCCGCAGGTCGCGGCCCATCAGGCCGTTCAGGCGGAAGTCGAAGTCCCGGGTGCGGTTGGAGGCCCGGACGATCCGCCGGTTCACGGCCAGGGCCAGGGTCCAGGCGAACTCGGCCACCGAGTACGGGGAGTAGTACGAGACCCGGCTGACGGTCATCCGGAGCTGCCGGGCCACGTCCAGGTCGATGTTGTTGAAGCCGGTGGAGCGCTGCGCGATCATGCGGGTGCCGCCGGCGGCCAGGGTGCGCAGGACCCGCCCGTGCAGGTCGGCGTTGACGCTGGAGGAGACGACCTCGTACCCGGCGGCGATCGGCGCGGTGTCCTCGCCGAGGAAGACGTCGAGGCAGCGGACCTCGTGGCGCCCCTGGAAGTGTTCCTCGAAGGCGCGCTCCAGGAGGGGCTTCTCGTCGGCGGTCACGCTGAAGGCCAGGATCTCCACGCTCGCTCGCTCCCCACAGGTCGTCGGCCACGGGTCGTTTCGTCACGATACGACCCGTGGCCCGGCCCCGCAGGCGCCGGCGCCGGCGCAGGCGCCGGCCTCAGCCGAAGAAGACCCCGACCTCCTCGTACAGCGCGGGGTCGACCGTCTTCAGCTTCGCCGTGGCCTCCGCGATCGGCACGCGGACGATGCCCGTCCCCTTCAGCGCGACCATCTTGCCGAAGTCGCCGTCGCGCACCGCGTCGATCGCGTGCAGTCCGAAGCGGGTGGCGAGCCAGCGGTCGAAGGCGCTCGGGGTGCCGCCGCGCTGGATGTGCCCGAGGACCGTCGTACGGGCCTCCTTGCCGGTCCGCGACTCGATCTCCTTGGCCAGCCACTCGCCCACGCCCGACAGCCGGACGTGCCCGAAGGAGTCGCGGGAGACCGCGTCCTTGAGGACCAGGTCGCCGTCCTTGGGCATGGCCCCCTCCGCCACCACCACGATGGGCGCGTAGCTGGCCTTGAAACGGGAGGTCACCCAGGCGCAGACCTGCTCCACGTCGAAGCGCTGCTCGGGGATGAGGATGACGTTGGCGCCGCCCGCCAGCCCCGAGTGCAGGGCGATCCAGCCGGCGTGCCGGCCCATGACCTCGACGACCAGGACCCGCATGTGGGACTCGGCCGTGGTGTGCAGCCGGTCGATGGCCTCGGTGGCGATGCCCACGGCGGTGTCGAAGCCGAAGGTGTAGTCGGTGGCCGAGAGGTCGTTGTCGATGGTCTTCGGCACGCCGACGCAGGGGACGCCGTACTCCTCGTAGAGCCGGGCGGCCACGCCGAGGGTGTCCTCGCCGCCGATCGCGACGAGCGCGTCGACCTCGAACTTGGCGAGGTTCTCCTTGATGGCCCGGACGCCGTTCTCCGTCTTGAACGGGTTGGTGCGCGAGGAGCCGAGGATGGTGCCGCCCCGGGGCAGGATGCCCCGGACGGCGGGGATGTCCAGCGGGACGGTGTCCCCCTCGACCGGTCCCCGCCAGCCGTCCTTGAAGCCGACGAACCCGTATCCGTACTCCTGCGTGCCCTTGCGGACGACGCCCCTGATCACCGCGTTGAGTCCGGGGCAGTCGCCGCCGCCGGTGAGCACTCCGACCTTCATGGAATCTCCCTTCGCCATGACGGGCACGCTAGTGGTGACCCAGGTCACGGCAAGGGGTGCGGAAAGCCCAATTCCGCCGGAAATGGCGGGCGTTGCGCACGCCCGTTCACTCGTACGGGGAGCCGGGGTGCAAGTAAGTACGACGTACGAACGGGTTACGCGTCGTCGAGCCCGCGCTCTATCGCGTACCGGACGAGCTCCACCCGGTTGTGCAGCTGGAGCTTGCCGAGGGTGTTCTGCACGTGGTTCTGCACCGTGCGGTGGGAGATCACCAGCCGCTCCGCGATCTGCTTGTACGACAGCCCCTTCGCCACCAGCCGCAGCACCTCGGTCTCCCGGTCGGTCAGCTGCGGCGCCTTCGGCACGTCGGGGGCGGCCGGCGCCGGGTCGGTGGCCAGCCGCCGGTACTCGCCGAGGACCAGGCCGGCCAGGCCCGGCGTGAACACCGGGTCTCCGGCCGCCGTACGGCGCACCGCGTCGATCAGCTCCTGCGCCCCGGCCGACTTGAGCAGGTAGCCCGTCGCCCCGGACTTCACCGCCTCCAGGACGTCGGCGTGCTCCCCGCTGGCCGACAGCACCAGCACGCGCAGCGCGGGATCGGCGCCGACCAGCTCCTTGCAGACCTGCACCCCGGGCATGCCCGGCAGGTTGAGGTCGAGGACCAGCACCCGCGGCGCCGCCGCACGGGCCCGGCGTACCGCCTCCGGCCCGTCGCCGGCCGTGGCGACGACGTCGAAGCCCGCGGCGGCCAGGTCGCGGGCCACCGCGTCCCGCCACATCGGATGGTCGTCGACGACCATCACCTTGATGTCCCGCAGCTGGAGCTGGAGCTCGCTGTCGGCGTCGTTCACTGGGTCCTCCCCCTCGGTACTTTCAGTTCCACTTCGGTGCCCTGTCCGGGGACGGACACCAGCTCGGCGCTGCCGCCGAGGTCGCGCAGGCGCCCGCGGATGGACAGGGCCACGCCCATCCGCCCCTCGCCCTCCGCCTGGTCGAGCCGGCCGGCCGGGATGCCCGGGCCGTCGTCCCGTACGGTCACGATCACCTCGTCGCCCCAGTCCTCGACCAGGATCCAGGCACTGGCCCCTTCCCCGGCATGCTTGCGCACGTTGTCCAGGGCCGCGCCGACCGCCGCCGCCAGCTCCCGCGCGGCGGGCGCCGGCAGCACCACGGGGCTGCCCGGCTCGGCGAAGCTCACCCGGGAGCCGGCGTGCGGGGCCAGCAGCGAGCGCAGGTCCAGCTCGGCCTCCTCCGCGCCGGACTCCTCCACCTCGTACGTGTCCACCAGCGCGCCGAGCGCCCCGTCACGCGAGACCCGGGACGGCCGCACCAGCCCGCTGGAGACCAGCGTGCGCAGCGCCACCTCCTGCTCCCCGGCCATCCGGCCCAGCTCGGCGGCCTCGCCGCCCAGCTCGGTGCCGCGCCGCTGGACCATGGCGAGGACCTGGAGGACCCCGTCGTGGATGTCGCGGGCGAGGCGCTCGCGCTCACGGGTCGCGGCCTCGATCTCCAGGGCGCGGGCGAGGGTGGCCTCACTGGCGCGGGCGACCTCGACGACGTAGCCGATGGCGATGGAGGCCACCCAGACCAGCAGCACGTTGTGCAGGGTGTCCCGGGTCGGGTCGCCGCCGTGGATGACGAGGTTGGCGGCGGCCACGAAGGTCGAGGCGAAACCGGCCCAGCGCCAGCCGCCCTTGAGGGCGAAGGCCAGGACCGAGCCGGCGGTCCAGATGCTGGGGAGGGTGGGGCCGCCCCCCGTGATCCGCTCATGGGTGTCGGCGAGCGGCGTGAGCAGGATGCCGGTCAGCGCGACGGCGAGGTCGGCGACGAGGAAGCCCCTGGTGCAGCTGGCCGCGTTGGCCACCCGGCGGTGGGTGGCCAGCGTCCAGACGGCGAGGAGGGCGAGGTAGCCCGCCGCCACCATCGGCTGGTCGAACTTGCGGTAGGCCGCCGCGAAGAGCAGGGCCGCGTAGACCATGGTGAGCAGCCGGTACGCGGTCAGGGCCCGCCACAGCGGCTGCTCGACCGACATCCGTACGACGCGCTCGCGCTTCGCCATCTCCCCCACCCGCCCCGTCCCCGCGGGCCCGCCCACCCGGCCGGCCCGCCGCGCGCGCTATTGCGCGCCCGTCTCTCCCTTGGCCTTCTCGGCCTGCTCCGCTTCGGCCTTCTCGGCCTTGGCCGCCTTGTCGGCCGCCTTGCCGCTCTCCCTGGCCGCCTTCTCCGCGTCCGCGATCTGCCGCTTCGCGGCCGTCGCGTAGATGTCCACGTACTCCTGGCCGGACAGCTTCATGATCTCGTACATGACCTCGTCGGTCACCGAGCGGAGGATGAAGCGGTCCCCGTCCATGCCCTGGTAGCGGCTGAAGTCCAGCGGCTTGCCGATCCGGATGCCCGGACGCATCAGCTTCGGGACGACCTTGCCGGGCGGCTGGATCTTCTCGGTGTCGATCATCGCGACGGGGATCACGGGCGCGCCGGTGGCCAGCGCCACCCGGGCCAGACCGCCCGGCTTGCCGCGGTAGAGGCGGCCGTCGGGTGAACGCGTCCCCTCGGGGTAAATACCGAACAGCTCCCCGCGCTCGATGACCTCGATGCCGCTCTTGATGGCGGCCTCGCCCGCACCGCGCGCACCGGAGCGGTCCACCGGGAGCTGGCCGACGCCCTTGAAGAAGGCAGCCGTCAGCTTGCCCTTGACGCCCGGGGAGGTGAAGTACTCCGCCTTCGCGATGAAGGTCACCTTCCGGTCCAGCACGGCCGGCAGGAAGAAGGAGTCGGAGAAGGACAGGTGGTTGCTCGCGAGGATCGCCGGCCCCTCGGCGGGAATGTTCTCGAGGCCCTCCACCCACGGCCTGAAGGCGAGCTTCAGGGAACCCCCGATGGAGAACTTCATTGCGCCGTAGATCAACTCGAAAGCCTTCCTGTGTCTGTCGAACAGACCATATCCCGTGGGCCCGCGCGGAGCGCCCGACGGCCCTGGTCGGTGTCATCCCGGTCGCGTACGGTGAAGTCACACAGCGCAACGCACCCCCCACCCTTCGAAGGAGACCCTGGTGCCCGTCCTCCCTGGAGCAGAGCCGTTCCGCCACGAGGGCGGAGAGGTGGGCGTACTCCTCTGCCACGGCTTCACCGGTTCGCCCCAGTCGCTCCGCCCCTGGGCCGAGTACCTGGCCGAGCGCGGGCTGACCGTCTCGCTCCCGCTGCTCCCCGGACACGGGACGCGCTGGCAGGACATGCAGCTCACCGGCTGGCGGGACTGGTACGCGGAGGTCGACCGGGCGCTGCGCGAGCTCCTGGAGCGGTGCGAGCAGGTCTTCGTCTTCGGCCTCTCCATGGGCGGCGCGCTGACCCTGCGGCTGGCCGCCAAGCACGGTGACGCCATCAGCGGCATCGTCCTCGTCAACCCGGCCAACAAGGTGCACGACCCGCTGGCCGTCGCCCTTCCGGTGGCCAAGCACTTCATCCGGTCGACGCCGGGGATCGCCAGCGACATCGCGAAGCCCGGCTCGGTGGAGGTCGGCTACGACCGCGTCCCGACGAAGGCCGCGCACTCGCTGCGGCAGTTCTTCCGGCTCGTGGACACCGAGCTGCCGCAGGTCACGCAGCCGGTGCTGCTGCTCCACAGCCCCCAGGACCACGTGGTCCCGCCGGTCGACTCGGCGCGGATCCTGTCCCGCGTGTCCTCGACGGACGTCACCGAGACCCTGCTGGAACAGAGCTACCACGTGGCGACGTTGGACCATGACGCGGAGCGGATCTTCGCGGACAGTTACGCGTTCGTCGGGCGGCTCGCGAAGAGTGTCGGCAGGGAGGGGGCGGCCAGCGGTGGCTGAGCACGAGGAGTCCTCCGGGGGCGTTCCCCCGCTGGACGAGGAAGCGGCGTGGGCGGCGATCGTCGCCGGGTACGGGCAGGAACCGCCGGACCCGCCGGGGGCGAGGCCGTTCCGGCCGATCGAGAACCTGATGCTGCCGGAGGAGGACGTCAAGCCCGAGCCGAAGACCGCGACGGCCGACCCGGCCCCGGAGCCGAAGCCCGAGCCCAGGCCGGAGCTGGGCAGCTCGATCACGTTCGCCCCGGGCGTGGGCGCGGGCGTCCCCGTACCCACCCCGGCGCCGGGCCCCCGCGACCACACCCCGGCCGAGCCGACGGACGAGGGCCACTTCGTCCCGCCGGAGCCCGAGCTGCCGGAGGCGGACACGACGGCGAAGTTCGCCTGGCTCGCGGTGGTCGGCGGACCGGTGCTGCTCCTGCTGGCGGTGCTGCTCCAGTGGGACATGACCTGGTGGCTGACCACCCTGGGCATCGGCGGCTTCCTGGGCGGCTTCGCCACCCTGATCGCCCGCATGTCGACGGGCGACGACGACGATGACGACGACCCGGGCCGCGGCGCGGTCGTCTGACGCGCGGACCTGCGGTCTCCCCCCGGCAGTTGCCCACCCACCCCCGGGTGCGGGTGGGGCCGGGGGGCGGGATCCCCTGGGGCGGTCTCATCGATGGTTGGGGGCTTCCCGTCAGTCCCATCGTCCTTCCGGTTCGGGCCGGTCCCTCAAGGGCGCTCCCTTCGGTCGCGTCGCTACGCGATGGCCTTCGGCCACCCTTGACCGACCGACCCGAACCGGAAAGCCGAAAGACTGCCGGGAAACCCCCAAAGAAACGGCACGGACGATCCTTGGAGGAGCGGGTCCCTCAGCGCTGAGACGCGGCGCCGGGCGCCGGCCCGCCCGACATCCGGGGCCTCAGGTGTCCAGATCCCGGGCCAGGGGCGCGACTACCCGCACGACAGGTTGATCAGAGCCCCCTCCAGACCCCCCAGACGCGACAGATCGCTACGCGCTCCTCTTTTTTCAGCGTCCGCCGACCGTCCCGGGCTGATACCCGCACCTAAGGACGAACAGATCCACCTAGGCATCCGACAGGCGCGTCAGATCGCTACGCGCTTCTCTGATCTCGGCGGCCGGCGGCCGTCTAGGGATACCTCCGGATGAAGCGGCATTGAGTCCGCTCATAGACGTCAATCCACGCTGCCCGTACGTTCGGCCCTCTTCCCCGTGATCGCGTCAAGGAAGGTGACCTCGACGCCTGCAAGGTATTGCTCCCGCTGGGCAAGGAAGTGCCTGGTGTGCGGCTGCGCCTCATGAGCAGCGAAAGCCTGACGGTCCGCGTACAGCTCGTAGAACACGCGCTGCAGGGGTTCACCCTCCGGGACGTGCACCATGTAGGTCAGCGTTCCGGGCTCCGCCCCCTTGATGCCTTCCAGGGTGACCGCACAGAGCGCGTCGAACGCCTTCGCAGCTTCCTGATCACGTAGGGAGAAGCGCACGACCAGGCCGAATCCCTCGCTCACACGTGCTCCTTTCGAGTAGCGACTATCACGGGGTGAGGAGGCAACCGGTGAAGCCGTCCCGGACCAGGGACTTGTATGCCGCATGCACGTCCTGCGGTACGTCCTGGGCGATGGCGAAGCCATGGTTCGGGTACTCGATCACACGTTGCAGGTCGCCGACCATCATGCTGATCACGGATTCCTCGTCGCCCATGCCCTTGAGATAGGCGTCGAAAGACAAGGGGGCAGAAGCGCACACCACTTCGACCTCGGGCCATTGCTGGCGGCAGGTGGCGAAGGCCCGCCGCTCCATGTACGGCATACAGAGCAGCAGCACGGAGCGGGGCCGAATACCGGCGGTGGTCAGCACCTCGCGGGTGAAAGCGATGTTCTGACCGGTATTGGCGGCATTCGGTTCCAGCAGCATCGCGTGGGCGGGAACACCGAGCGCAAGGGCCTGTTCGTGGAAGTGCACGGCCTCTCCCCGGGGGAACACGTCTCTGGTGGCCGCGCTGTTGCCACCGGTGAGCACGAGAGTGGGGAAAAAACCGGCCTTGTATAGGTCTGCGGCGTAGGTGCTGACGCCGAGGTCGTTGCAGCCCAGAGCGATCGCGACATCGCACGGGCGAAGGTCGTGACGCATGTGGTGGTAGTCCCAGATCAGCTCGGCGGCCTGCCGCTGATTCTCGGTGATCTCCTGCGGTCGTCCGTCTGCCACTACCTGCTCCCTGGTCGGTGATGTAGGGGTTTGAAGGCTCCCTCGCACGTCCGCCTGATGGCATCGATGCTACGGAGTTGATGTCCGAGCTCGGCCTTGGCGGCGATCTTCGCGGCTTCATTGAGGAGGCGGAGGCCCTCGTCACGGGTGGCGGGATCAGTGCGAAGAATGTGTGCTTGAGCGGTGGTGAGCTGCACCCGTTGCATCGGGGACCGCACGGTGCCCGTGCTACAGGCGATGTCCAGGAACCGGAGTGCGGCGGTGAGGTCGCCGGCATCGCGGCGGGCGAGCGCGAGTTTCTGGTGTGCCACCGACCAGTCTTCGGGTTCGGCGAGGTCCTCGAAGTCACGCGTCGCGGAGGTCATGACACGCGTCGCGTAGTCGTGCCGCCCGTCCTTGCTCAGCGCCGTCCCCACCCACAATCGGGCACTCGCGCGGTCGCGGGGAGAAAGCCGGTCATCGACAGCCAGGCTTTCGTAGGCTCGAGCAGCCGTCTCCAGCTTGCCGGACATTTCCATGACGACCGCCAGGGACAGGTCGAGCTGGGCCACACGGCGAGGGATGTCGAGGTGTGTGAAGACGGCGCGCGCACCGGCATAGGAGTGTTGGGCGGACTGCAGCCCGACGGGCGTTCCCCGATACCGCTTGAGGTCACCGAGCAAAGTGGTCGAGCGGGCGAAGAGGTAAAGGCCCCTCTCGTCCAGCTCGGGTCGGTTGAAACGGCTCAGCCACCTGGTGAGCAGGCAGTCGGCGAACGCGAAGTCCTGCTGATTGAGCGCCACCACGACCCGGTCCAGGTCATCAGCCCAGGATTCGTACTCCCAGGCGAGTGGAGCTGTGGACGTCACCGACCGGATCGTCCTGGAGCCTCCGGCGTCGGACAGAAACATTTCGAACCGCAGATGGGCGGCAGCGTCCGCACGGGCCAAAGCGGTATCAAGAATCGCTTGGGTGTCCGGGCGAGGTTCGGTAGACGCACGGAGCTTCTCCCACTTGGAGATGGTCCGCACTCCGACGCCAAGGTGATCGGCAAACGCGCGGACGCTCAGCCGCAGCGCCAGCCGGAGTGCCTTGGCCTCCAGCCCGGTCCAGTGGTGCACGGTCGCCACACGCCGCTCCCTTCTCGCCGTCATCGAACCACGGCAGACCGACGAAGCGAGACGCAAGTACAGCGGAAGTGCAACAAACGGCCATTCCCGCGCGGTTGGGACGAGTCCAGGCTGATGGGTGACACCACTGACCTATGGAGGAGTCGACCCGTGACCGACCTCATCACGCACAACTGCATCTGCGAGGTGCCCATCGAGAGGGTGCCAGCCACGTTCGGACCCAGCGCCGATCTGCTTGACCGGGCAACAGCCGGCTGGGAGCGCTTCCTCAGCACCTTCGAGGCGGCGTCCGATGAGTGAGTGCTACGAGTACGTCCCCCACCGCCTCCTCCACCGACGCGTCCGAGACATCGCCTCCGGCACCGAGGGCATCCTCATGGCCGTGATCAACGAGAACGTCTCCGACACCGGCATCGAACGCTGGATGGAACTCGCCTACATCCGAGGCGCCTGCGGCCGCGAATTCACCACCGCCGCCACCAACGTCGAACCCGCCCCGGACCAGCCCAAGACGGCCGCCGGACGCCGAGACCAGAGAAGCGCGTAGCGATCTGACGCGCCCCCGTCTCCTTCGGCTGCCCTGTTCGTCTTCTGGCGCAGGTATCAGCCCAAGGCGGTCGCCGGACGCTGAGACGGGGGGGAGCGCGTAGCGATCTGTCGCGTCTGGGGGGCTCCGCAGGCCGCTCTGATCAACCTCTGGTGCAGGTAGCCGCGCACCCGGCACGGAATCAGGACTCTTGAGGGCCCGGATGCCCGGCGGGCCGGCGCCCGGTCCCTCGTCTCAGCGCTGAGACGCCCGTCCGCCCTCCTCTGGACCGTGCCGTTTCTTTGGGGGTTTCCCGGCAGTCTTTCGGCTTTCCGGTTCGGGTCGGTCGGTCAAGGGTCGCCGAAGGCGATCGCGAAGCGACGCGACGAAGGAGCGCCCTTGACAGGCCGGCCCGAACCGGAAGGACGAAAGACTGCCGGGAAACCCCCAACCTGCTCTGATCCGGTCCGTGGGTAAACCCTCGAGGGGGAGATAGCCCGCCCGCACCGGGCTCACCCCGCCGGGAGCCGCAGCGCCGCCAGGACCGGGAGGTGGTCCGTGGCGGCGTGGAGGTCGGGGGTGGTGATGCCCGGGAGGCCGGTCGGGACTCCGCAGGCCAGGACTTCGACCCCCGGGGAGGCGAAGACGGCGTCGATGCGGCGGTTCGGGGCCGTCGAGGGGAAGGTGTCGCCGTCGCCCCACGGGGAGACCGTCCAGCAGTCCTGGAGCGCTCCCGACAGGCGGCCGAAGGCGGGGCCCCCCGCCGCCTCGTTGACGTCGGCCGCCGCGATCACGTGCGGGGCGCCCAGGGCGGCGGCCCGGTCCAGGAGGAGCTGCGCCTGCGCCTGCCGCTCCGCCGCGTCCAGTGAGAGGTGGGCGCTGACCACCCCGACGCGGGCGGCGCCGAAGCGGACGACGGCGGTGGCGAGGCCCCGGCGGTGAAGGCCGGGGGTACGCGGGAGGAGTACGTCCTCGGTGCGCTCCACGAAGGCCCGCAGGGAGCAGAGCAGCAGCGGTCCGGCCGCGGTGGCTCCGCCTCCCAGCACCACGAGGTCGGTCTTGGCGGCGAGCCTCGCCGCGTGCTTGCGCCAGCGGAAGAACCGGGGTGCTTCCTGGACGAACACCAGGTCGGGGGCGCAGGCGCGGATGACCCGGGCCAGGGCTTCCTCGTCGTCGCGCAGCGAGCGGATGTTGTAGCTGAGGGCCCGGATGACGGCTGAGCCGTCGGGCTCGGTCTCGGACTTCGGCAGCGTGTGCAGCGTGTGCGGCATGCCCCGAACATACGCAGCTGCCCGCCGCTCCCCCAGGGGGCACGGCGGGCAGTCGCGGCGAAAAGGGGTGTCAGCCCTGGCGGGCCAGGTCGGCGGCGCCGACGAGGCCGGCCTTGCCGCCGAGCTGTGCGGCGAGGACCTGGGCGTGCGGGCGCCAGGCGCCGCCGACGAGCCAGCGCTTGAAGGACTTGCGGATCGGGTCGAGGACGAGGTCGCCCTCGTCGGAGACGCCGCCGCCGACGATGAACGCGGACGGGTCGAAGAGGGAGGCCAGGTCCGCGAGGCCGGCGCCGGCCCAGCGGGCGAGCTCGCGGAAGGCGTCGATGGCGACGAGGTCGCCCGCGCGGGCGGCTTCGCTGATGTGCTTGCCCTCGATGCCGTCGGCGGTGCCGTCGCCGAGGCCGAGGAGGATCGCGGCGTTCTCGGGGGTGGCGTTGGCGCGCTGCTTGGCGTAGCGGACGAGGGCGCGGCCGGAGGCGTACTGCTCCCAGCAGCCCTGGCTGCCGCAGCCGCAGAGCAGGCCGTCGGGGACGACCCGGATGTGGCCGAATTCGGCGGCGACGCCGAAGCGGCCGCGGCGGAGCTTGTTGCCGATGATGATGCCGCCGCCGAGGCCGGTGCCGAGGGTGATGCAGATGACGTCCTCGTGGCCCTGGCCGGCGCCGAAGCGGTATTCGCCCCAGGCGGCGCAGTTCGCGTCGTTCTCGACGACGACGGGCAGGCCGATGCGCTGTTCGACCTTGTCCTTGAGGGGTTCGTGCCGCCAGTTGATGTTGGGTGCGAAGAGCACCGTGGCGCGCTTGTCGTCGACGTATCCGGCGGCGCCGATGCCGACGGCTTCGATGGTGTGGCTGCTGCTGACCTCGGAGACGGCGGCGCAGATGGCCTCCGTCACGCCGTCCGCGGTCGGCGGGGTGGGCACCTTGTACGTCTCAAGGATGGTGCCCTCTTCGTCGACCACGCCGGCCGCGATCTTCGTGCCGCCGATGTCGACGCCGATGGTGAGTCCCATTAGTCCCTCGGTTTCCGGTCAAACCCCGCCACGGCCAACCGTACACGGGCCCGGCGGAGGTTCAGTCGAGATCGATCCGCTGGGCCGGGCCGGTACCGGGGCCCTCGTCGCCCTTGCCGGAGGGCGCCGGGGGTGCGGGGGGTTCGTCGTGGGTCCAGCGGCGTTCGTGGCCCTCGACGGCGGAGCGGTAGGCGGCGAGGAGTTCGGATCCGGCGGCGGCGAGGTGGCCGAAGACCTCGGGGTTGCGCTCGATGACGGGCTTGGCGGCGGTTTTGGCCTGGTTGACGAACTGGCGCACGGCGTCCTGGGCGGCGGCGCCGACGGCGGGGTTGTTGAGGGAGGAGACCTTGTCGGCGACGGCTTCGAAGAGCTTGAACAGCTCCTCGGCGGCGGTTCCGGGGCGGTCGGCGCCTCCGGTGCCCCCGGTGTCCCCGGACCGGGCTGACCTGCGGCGTTCCTGTTCGGCGGCGAGGTCCTCGGCGCAGGCCCGCGCCCAGGCGTCGTCGGCGTCGGGGTGGTCGGTGGCCTCGCTCATGGCGGACTCTCCTGGCGGCAGCTGCGGTGGGTCTTCCTTCGACGGTACCCGAACGGCGGTACGGGTCTCAGCGCTCCCTCGGCCAGAGCCGCGGGTCGGGGGTGAAGCGGACGCGGAGGGCGCCGTCGGTGAGGGCGGCTCCGGAGACGGTGCAGCGGCGCAGGGCGGAGGGCAGCGGAACGATCCTGCGGTGCGGTCCCGCGGCGACGAGCAGTTCGTCGCCGCGTCGGATCAGGTCGAGCTCGCTCTTGCGGGCGCGGGGCAGCGGGATCGCCCAGACGAGCACCCCGTCGTCGGCGAGGCGGTCCTCGACGGTCCAGCCGGCGCCGGGTGCGGGGACGGGGCCGGGGGCGAGGTCCCGGGCGGCGGTGAGTGCGGCGAGGCCGCCGGTGCCGCGGGGGTCCCGGCCGAGGTGGGCGAGCTCGTGGACGGGGAGGCCGGCGCCGGTCCACGCGTCGAGGAAGGCGCGCTGCTGCTCGGCGATGCCGGCGGCCCAGGGGTGGGCAGCGGCGGCGTCCGCCGGTACGAGGCGGTTGGCCACGAGGGACTCGGTGCGCAGCTCGTGCAGGGCGAGGCCGAGCATGCCGGTGCGCAGGGCGGTGTCCGCCGCGGGGCCGGGCTCGGCGACGAGGCGGATCCGGGTGGTGGGGGCTTCCACGACGGCCTGGACGGCGGCGAGCTCCTCGTCCCAGCGGGCGGCGGTCTCGTACAGCCACTGCGCGGGCATGGGCACTCCGGCGAGCTGGGCCAGTACGGGGCGCAGGGCGCGGGCGGCCTGGCGTTCGGCGGGGAGGAGCCGGGCGAGGTAGCGGCGGAGCTGGGCGGGGAGGGCGAGGGTGGCCACGGCCTGGTGGAGCGGGGGCATGTCCACGACGACGAGGTCGGTGGCGGGTGCGGCGGCGGCCCGGCGCAGGGCGCGGAGCAGGGCGAACTGTTCGGCGCCGGGGAGCTCGGTGAGTTCCTCGGTGCCGAGGGGGCGGCCGCCGAGCATGCCGATGAGGGCGGCGCCGCGTTCCTGGAGGGCGGCGAGTTCGGTGCGGAACTCCTGGCCGGAGTCGACGGGGGTGACGCGCAGTCCCGGGACAGGGTCGGGGAAGGGGTCGGCGTCAGGGCCGCACAGGAGCAGGACCCGTCGGCCCTCGCGTGCGGCGGCGAGCGCGGTGGCGGCCGCGACGGTGCTGCGGCCTGCGCCTCCCGGGCCGGTGACGAGGAGGGTCTGCATGGTGGTGCCGTGCCTTTGCTGTGCCGGTGGTTCCGGTGCGGGTCGGGGGGCCGGGCGGGCCGGGGGTACCGGCACAGGCAACGGGCCGGGCCGGGCCCGTGCGGCCCCTTCCGGGTGCCGCGCGCGCGGCGTCCCGGTGGGGCCCGGGGGCGTCAGGGGCGGGGGGTCTCGACGCGCTTCTTGAGGCCGGCGAGGGCGCGGTCGATGATGACCTTCTCGGCCTTGCGCTTGATCATGCCCAGCATGGGGATCTTGACGTCCACGGTGAGCTGGTAGGTGACCTCGGTGCGTCCGCCGTCGAGCGGGGCGAGCCGGTAGGAGCCGTCCAGCTGGCGCAGCATCTGGGACTTGTCGAGGGTCCAGCTGACCTCGTCGGCGCCCTTCCAGGTGTAGGCGAGGGTGTGGTCGTCCTTGATGGCGCCGGCGTCCAGCAGGAGGCGGACCTTCTCGGCGCGGCCTTCGGCGTCGGTGGCCAGTACCTCGGCCTCCTTCACCTCGCCGGTCCACTCCGGGTAGCGGGCGAAGTCGGCGATCACGGCCATCACGTCGGCCGGGGAGGCGTCGATGGTGATGCTTGAGCTGGTGTGTTCCGCCATCGCGGTGGCTCCTCCGGGGAGTATTCGAGGAAGTGTGCGGCCCGCGGCCGCCGCGTGCAGGCTACCGTGCGTGTGGGGGTCACCACTCCAGGGAGGTCACCACTCCAGGGAGGTCACCACTCCAGGGCCCATGGCTTTCCGGTGGCGGCGAAGTGGCCGACGTTCACGCACTCGGTGGCGCCGATCCGGGCCCGGCGGGCCAGCGGCTGGTGGACGTGGCCGAAGAGGGCGTAGCGGGGCCGGGTGCGGCGGATCGCGGCCAGCAGGGCTTCGCTGCCGCGTTCGAAGCGGCGGGCGACGGTGTCGTAGCAGAGTTCGGGGACCTCGGGCGGGATGTGCGAGCAGAGGACGTCGACCTCGCCGAGGGCTTCGACCTTGGCGGCGTACTCCTCGGGGTCGACCTCGTAGGGGGTGCGCATCGGCGAGGGGAGTCCGCCGCCGACGAACCCGAAGACGCGGCCGCCGATCTCCACGCGCTGGCCGTCGAGGACGGTGGTGCCGGTTCCGGCGTACTCGCTCCACAGGCCGGGGATGTCGACGTTGCCGTACGTGGCGTACGTCGGGCTGGGGAAGGCCGCGAACATCTGCGCGTACTGCCGTCGGACGGCTTCCTCGATCATCCGTTCCCTGTCGAGTCCGTCCCACAGGCGACGGCCGAATTCGCGCGCTTCCGCGAAGCGGCGGGCGGTGCGCAGTTCGACGATGCGGTGGGCGTTCTCGACGCCGAAGAGGTCGGGGAAGATGCCGCGGGAGTGGTCGGCGTAGTCGAGGAAGAGCACCAGGTCGCCGAGGCAGACGAGGGCGTCGGCGCCCTCTCCGGCGCGTGCGAGCGCGTCGGTGTTGCCGTGGACGTCGCTGACGACGTGGACCCGCGTACGACTCTTCCTGCCACCCATGCGCTCACCCTAGGGGGGCCTGGCTCCGGCCGGGTAGGGGGAGGGTCGCAGGCGGCCGGACCTGCGGTTACTTCCGAGTCGCGAACACGGTCGACTACTGTCGGCAGCGTATTGGCGGGTCTTGCGCCGCATCGCGATGTACAGAATGTGACGCACGGAACATCTGGCCGGTTCCCTCTACCGGGAACCCACTACCGGTGGGTAACGTCCGGTCGGTCCACACGGTGGCGATGGCGCCCAGAGGAGCAGCAGTCTTGCGCGAGTTCAGCCTTCCGGCCCTGTACGAGGTCCCGTCGGACGGGAACCTGACGGATCTCATCCGCCGCAACGCCGCCCAGCACCCAGACACCGCCGTCATCAGCCGCAAGGTCGACGGCCGGTGGCAGGACGTGACGGCGGTGGAGTTCCTCGCCGAGGTGCGGGACGTCGCCAAGGGCCTGATCGCGTCGGGCATCCGCCCCGGCGACCGGGTCGCCCTGATCTCCCGCACCCGCTACGAGTGGGTGCTGTTCGACTTCGCGATCTGGACCGCGGGCGGCGTCACCGTCCCCGTGTACGAGACCAGCTCCCCCGAGCAGATCCAGTGGATCCTCGGCGACTCCGGGGCCGTCGCGGCCGTCGTGGAGAGCCCCGGGCACAGCGCGAACGTGGCCTCCCTGCGGGACCGGCTGCCCGAGCTGCGCGAGGTCTGGGAGATCGAGAAGGACGCCCAGGGCCTGCTGAAGGCCGCGGGCGCGGAGGTCACCGACGCCGAGGTGGACGCGCGCAGCGCCCTCGCGGTCGCCGACGACCCGGCGACGATCGTCTACACCTCGGGCACCACCGGCCGCCCCAAGGGCTGCGTGCTGACCCACCGCAACTTCTTCGCCGAGTGCGGCAACGTGGTGGAGCGGCTGAAGCCGCTCTTCCGCACCGGCGAGTGCTCCGTGCTGCTGTTCCTCCCGGCCGCGCACGTCTTCGGCCGCCTGGTCGAGGTGGCGGCGGTGCTGGCGCCGATCCGGCTGGGCTGCGTACCGGACATCAAGAACCTCACCGACGAGCTGCAGTCCTTCCGCCCCACGCTGATCCTCGGCGTGCCGCGCGTCTTCGAGAAGGTCTACAACTCGGCGCGGGCCAAGGCGCAGGCCGACGGCAAGGGCAAGATCTTCGACGCGGCCGCCGACACGGCGATCGCGTACAGCCGGGCGCTGGACACCCCCTCGGGCCCGTCCTTCGGCCTGAAGCTGAAGCACAAGCTGTTCTCGAAGCTCGTCTACTCCAAGCTGCACGCCGTCCTCGGCGGGCGCGGCGAGTACGCGATCTCCGGCGGCGCCCCGCTCGGCGAGCGCCTCGGCCACTTCTTCCGCGGCATCGGCTTCACGGTCCTGGAGGGCTACGGCCTGACGGAGACCTGCGCGGCCACCGCGTTCCTGCCGTGGGACAAGCAGAAGATCGGTACGGTCGGCCAGCCGCTGCCCGGTTCCGTGCTGCGCATCGCCGACGACGGCGAGGTGCTGGTGCACGGCGAGCACGTCTTCAAGGAGTACTGGAAGAACGAGGCGGCCACCGCCGAGGCGATGACGGACGGCTGGTTCCACACCGGCGACGTCGGCACCCTCGACGAGGACGGCTACCTCAAGATCACCGGTCGCAAGAAGGAGCTCATCGTCACGGCCGGCGGCAAGAACGTCGCCCCCGCGGTGATCGAGGACCGGATCCGGGCGCACGCGCTGGTAGCGGAGTGCATGGTGGTCGGCGACGCGCGGCCGTTCGTGGCCGCGCTGGTCACCATCGACGAGGAGTTCCTCGGCCGGTGGGCCGCGGAGAACGGCAAGCCGGCCGGGGTGACGGCGGCGGAGCTGCGCGAGGACGCGGAGCTGATCGCCGCCGTCCAGAAGGCCGTCGACGACGGCAACGCGGCGGTGTCCAAGGCGGAATCGGTGCGGAAGTTCCGCATCCTGGGCTCCCAGTTCACGGAGGAGTCCGGCCACATCACGCCGTCGCTGAAGCTGAAGCGCAACGTGGTGGCGAAGGACTTCGCGGACGAGATCGACGCCCTGTACCGGGCCTAGGGCCGGGCGAGGATCCGCTCCATGTTCCGCTCGGCGAGGGCCGTGATCGTCACGAACGGGTTCACGCCGAGCGAGCCGGGTACGAGCGATCCGTCGAGCACGTACAGCCCCTGGTAGCCCTTGACCCGCCCGTAGGCGTCGGTGGCCTCGCCGAGGACGCAGCCGCCGAGCGGGTGGTAGGTGAAGTCGTCGGCGAAGGCCCTGTTGTCGCCGAACAGGTCGTGGCGGTAGACGGTGACGTTGCGGCGGTTGATCCGGTCGAAGAGGTTCCTGGCCGCCGCGACCGCCGGGGCGTTCTGGTCCCGGGTCCAGTTCAGCCGTGCCGAGTCGGTCGCGGCGTCGTAGACGAAGCGGCCGCGTTCCGGGTTCCTGGTGATGGCCAGGTACATCGAGATCCAGTGCTCGATGCCCATGGGGAGCGGGGCGATCTCCGCGAAGACCGGGTTGGCGGCGTTGTCCCAGTCGTCGATGCCGAGGGCGGGCATGGTGGCCTGGTTGCAGCCGACCGTGTCCCACAGGTGGTTGGCGCGGGCGGTCATCACGTTGCCGTTGGGGCCCCAGCCGAGCCCGACCTTCTCGCTGAGCGCGGGCAGCGCGCCGGTCTCGCGGGCGCGCAGCAGGATCTCGGTGGTGCCGAGGCTGCCGGCGCCCAGGAACAGCTGCCCGCAGCCGAGTTCGCGGACCTGGGTGACGCGGCCGGTGACGTCGCTCGTGTGGACGGTCAGGACGTAGCCGCCGGCCGGGTCCTGGCGTACGGCGACCACCCGCTGCATGGTCTCGATGGTGACGTTGCCGGTGCCGAGGGCGGCGGCGAGGTAGGTCTTGTCAACGCTCTTCTTGCCGTGGTTGTTGCCGTAGATGACCTCGCCGGCGAGGGCGGAGCGGGTGGCGGTGCCGGCCGCCTCGCGCTTCATGTACTCGAAGTCGTAGACGTTGGGCACGAAGGTGGTCTTCAGGCCGGTGTTCTGGGCGTGTCTTCTGGAGGTCCGCGCGAAGCGGTACCACTCCGTGGACTCGAACCAGGCGGGGTCGATCCCGTTGACGCCGAGCATGGCGCGGGCGCGGGGGAAGTAGGTGCCGTACATCTCCTCGGCGTCCACGCCGGGGAACACCTCGGCGAAGTAGGAGCGTCTGGGGGTCGGGGCCATGCCGCCGTTGACGAGCGAGCCGCCGCCGACGCCGCGGCCGACGTAGACGGAGATGCCGCCGTGGTTCACCCGGTCGAGGACCCCGGGGTAGGGGCTGATGTCGCGGTTGACCACGTCGAGCCAGAGGAACTGGGCGAGCGGGGCCTCGGTGCGGGTGCGGAACCACATGGAGCGCTGGTCGGGCGCGGAGGTGGAGGGGAACACCTTGCCGTCGGGGCCGGGGGTGTTCCACAGCCGCCCCATCTCCAGGACGACGGTGCGCACGCCGGCCTGCCCGAGGCGCAGCGCGGCAACGGCGGAGCCGTAGCCGGAGCCGACGACGACGGCGGGCGCGTACGGGGCGGCGGGGGGTTCGGCCGCGGCGGCGGCGCCGAGGCCGATGCGGGTGATGCCGAGGGCTGCGGCGGCGCGGAGGGCGTTGAGGCCGAGTTGACGGCGCGTCAGGTTGGGTGTCATGGGCGCATCATGAGCGGATTCCACCCAACCGGCCATAACGCGCACCGCCACGCATGTGAGTAACAGTCAGACATGTGTGGACCGTAACCACACCCCGGCGCCGGTCCGCCGCCCTGCACGTTTCCGCCCACGATTGCCCCTGATGGACCGACCTTGCCGCCTCATGCCGGTTCTTGACGCCCACTGCGTCCCTCCGAGGGTGCGTACGGGTCGCGTGCGGGTACGGGTGCCGCTGCGCGGGCGAGGTCCCCTACCCGCCCTTCCACCGTTCCCAGGGGCTCCGCCCCTGACCCCGTAGGGCCCCCGACGGCCGCCAGTCGCCGAGATCAGAGAAGCGCGTAGCGATCTTCTGCGCCTCGGCGCTCCCCAGGGGGCTCTGATCAACCTCTCGCGCGGGCAGCCGGCCCCCGGCCCCCGGCCCCCGGCCCATCGCTGAGGGAGCCGCTCCCCTCCCCCTGCCCCGTGACCGTTCCTCTGGGGGTTTCCCGGCAGTCTTTCGGCTTTCCGGGGCGGGCCGGCCGGTCAAGGGTCGCCGAAGGCGATCACGAAGTGACGCGACGAAGGAGCGTCCTTGACGGGCCGGCCCGAACCGGAAGGACGATGGGACTGCCGGGAAACCCCCAGCCCTTCCTGAGGCCGCCCAGCGGGACACCGCTCTCCCGGCCCCCGGACCCGCAGACAGGGAGGCGGGTGGGCAACCACCGCCCCGCCCCCACCCCTCGCGGGGGAGACAGCCGGCCCGGAGCGGCGCCACGCCCCACCGGCCCGCAGACAGGGAGGCGGGTGGGCAACCAGGCTGCCCGTTCAGCGCTACAGCAGCTCGCGCAGCCCCTCCGCCAGGTGGTCCCAGCGCCACTGGCGTTCCACCCAGGCGCGGCCCGCCTCGCCCATGCGGGCGCGGAGTTCCGGGTCGCCGAGCAGGGTGATGATGCGGTCCGCCGCTTCGTCGGGGGCGCCGCCGCGGACCACCCAGCCGGTCTCGCCGTCCAGCACCGCGTCCGGCGCACCGCCCGAGTCGCCCGCGACCACCGGCAGGCCCGTCGCCGAGGCCTCCAGGTAGACGATGCCGAGCCCCTCCACGTCCAGCCCGCCCCGCCGGGTCCGGCACGGCATCGCGAAGACGTCCCCGGCGCCGTAGTGGGCGGGGAGCTCCGACCAGGGGACGGCGCCCGTGAAGACCACCGAGTCGGCGACCCCCTTCGCGGCGGCCAGCGCCCGCAGGTCCGCCTCGTACGGGCCGCCGCCCACGATCAGCAGCGCCGCGTCCGGCACCGCCGCCAGGATCCGCGGCATCGCCTCGATCAGGGTGTCCTGCCCCTTGCGGGGAACGAGGCGGGACACGCAGACGACCACCGGCCGGTCGGACAGGCCCAGCCGCGCCCGGACCTCCGCGCCGCCCGAGCCGGGGTGGAAGGTCTTCTCGTCCACCCCCGGCGGCAGCTGGACCATCCGCGCCGCCGCCCGGTCCGTCACCGCCGAGGCGATCCGCGAACGGGTGTACTCCCCCAGGTAGGTCAGGGTGTCCGTGCCCTCGCCGATCCGCCGCAGCAGCTGCCGCGCGGCCGGCAGCTGCGCCCAGCCGGCCTCGTGCCCGTGCGTGGTGGCGACGATCCGCCGCGCGCCGGCCCGCCGCAGCGCCGGGCCCATCAGCCCGAGCGGGGCCGCCGCCCCGAACCACACCGACTCGCAGCCGTGCTCGCGCAGCAGGGACACCGCCCGCCGGGTCACCCGGGGCGTCGGCAGCAGCATCGTCGTACGGTCGCGGACCACCGGGAACGGCTGTTCCGCGTCGAAGGCGGCGGTGGCCTCGCGGCCCTCCGCGCCGTGCTTCCAGGTGGACGCGTAGACGACGACCCGCTCGGGGTCCAGCCGCAGCGCCATGTTGTGCAGGAAGGCCTGGATGCCGCCCGGGCGCGGCGGGAAGTCGTTCGTCACGATCAGCGTCTTGTGCATCCCCGCCAACGTACCGGACCGCTACCGCAGGTCCGCCCCCAGCGCCTGCCGCCAGGCCTCCGTCAGCCCGGGGAGGTCCGTCCCCAGGGCCTGCTCCAGCGCCGCCGGCAGCGGTTCGCGGCCCGCCAGCTCGTACAGGCGGACCAGCGCCCCCTCGCCCCACCGGGCGGCGACCAGCCGGCAGGCCAGCCAGGCGCCCTCGTAGGCGCGGGCCGCCGCCGACGGGTCGGTGCCGAAGGCGAACGCGTCGTCGGCCGGCAGCGCGCCCGGCAGCTCGCCGCGCCGCACGGCCCGGGCCAGCTCCGGCGCGCCCTCCGCCGGGGTGGTCCCCGTCCCCCGGTACGCCACCCAGTCCGCGAAGCCCTCCGACAGCCACTGCGGGGTCCGCGCCGAGGTCGCGGCGCGGGTCGCGGCGTGGGTGACCTCGTGGGTGAGGACGATTCGCCGCCCGGCCTCCGAAAGGCCCGCGTACCCCTCCGGGTTGACCACGACCCGGTCGGCCGGCGCCGGCCCGCCCCCGGTGCTGCCGGTGGTGACGGCGCCCAGGCCCCGGTAGGTGTCGGCCGGCCGCCCCAGCAGCGCGGCCATCGCGTCCAGCGTCGCGGGTGCCAGGACCACCACCCGCCGCGCCCACGGCCCCGGCCAGGCCGCGCCGACGGCCGGCACCGCCCGGTCGGCCCCGTCCGCGAGGGCGGACAGCTCCTGCGGGCTGCGGCCGACCCCGAGGACCAGGCTGTGCGCGCCCCGCACGACGGCCGGGTCCCCCTGGTCCCACAGCTGCGCCGGCGCCCCGGGGGCGGGCCGGTCGGCGGTGACCCGCCAGCCGGTGCCGTCCCGGGTCAGCTCCACCTCGCGGGCCGAGGCCGCCGGGGCCGCGTCGTAGCCGGCCAGCCGGTAGCGCAGCTCCGCGCGCGCGAAGGCGCGTACGCCGTCCTGCCGGACCGTGGCGACCCGGTACGACCAGTCCTCCAGCGGGATCCCGGCGAGCCGCGCGGGCGGGGCCGCCGACCAGTCGGCCACGGCCCGCCGTACCGCCGCGTCGGCCGGGGCCGCGGGCTCGGGGCCCGTGCAGCCGGCCAGCGCCGGGAGCGGGCACAGCGCGAGCGCGAGGAGGCGTACGGCGGTGCGTCGGCGGACCCGGATCATCCGCCGATCGTACGCAGGGGCGGGCTCAGGGCCGGGTCACCGAGGACACCGGCATCATCCCGACGGGGTCGTACCGCACCCGCGCGCCCGGGTACGGGGCGTGCACCACCTGGCCGTTGCCCACGTACATGCCGACGTGGCTGGCGTCGGAGCGGTACGTCACCAGGTCCCCGGGCTGCGCCTGCGACAGCGGCACCTGCCGGCCCGCGTACCGCTGGGCCTGCGAGGTGCGCGGCAGGGAGACGCCCGCCTGGCGGTACGACCACACCATCAGCCCGGAGCAGTCGAAGCCGGAGGGGCCGGTGGAGCCCCACACGTAGGGCTTCCCGACGGCGGCCCGGGCGGCCATCACGGCGGCCATGGCGCGGCCCGAGGCGCGGCCGCCGCCGACGGGCAGGTCGGGCAGGCCGTCGGCGTGGCCCCGGCCGCCGGAGCGGGAGGCGCGCTCGAAGTCGGCGCGCTCCTCGGAGGGCATCTCGTTGAGCAGCCGGCGCGCGGCGGCGAGCTTCGCCGTGACGGAGCGCTTCTGGGTGGCCACCTCGGTGCGCAGCGCCTCCAGTTCGGCGAGCTTGCGGGAGGCGTCCTGGCGCTGCTGTCCGATCCGGCTCTGCTCCTCGCGGAGTTCGGCCAGCTGCTGGGCGCGGCGGCCGCTGAGCCGGCCCAGGACAGCGGCCTTGTCGAGGTAGGCGGCGGGGTCGTCGGAGAGCATCAGCTCGACGGTGGGGTCCAGGCCGCCGGAGCGGTACTGGGCGCCGGCGAAGGTTCCGAGGACCCCGCGCATGGTGTTGATGCGGTCCTGGCCGCGGGCGACGGCGTCCTGGGCCCGGCTGATCTGGGCGCGCAGGGCGTCGGCCTTCTCGCCGGCCTCGTTGTACCGCTCGGTGGCCTGCTCGGCCTCCTCGAAGAGCCGGTCGACCTGGGCGCGGGCGCTTCCGGCGGGTTCCTGGGGGAGGCCCGGGGAGGCGAGCGCGGGTGCGCCCGTGATGGCCACGGCGGCGCCCGCCGCGGCGGCGGTGAAGGCGGTGACCTTGGTGTTCCGGTCGAGGCCGCTGAGCCCGGACCGGCGGTGGGACGCCATGGGGAACCGCTCCTTCCGCTGTGCGGGGCCCGGGTCCGCCCCCCGTGGACGGCCGTGTACCGGGTTCCGCGCTGGCAGACAGTAGCCGCGTGGCCACGCACCGGCCAACGACCGGCGGGGGGCGCGCATGACGGCTACCCGCCTCAGACGCAGGTCATGGGCGGGGCACGGGGTCAGGGCCCCTCCGCGCAATTCGCCCGGATGGGCGGTGTACGGCGGGCCAGGGGCGGAGGGCCCGGGGCGGAGGGTCAGATGCGGCGGGCCCGGGGCGGAGGGTCAGATGCGGCGGGCCCGGGGCGGAGGGTCAGATGCGGCGGGCCCGGGGCGGAGGGTCAGATGCGGACGCCGAACTGGAACGGCATGTTGTCCATCGACTCGTACTTGACTCCGCCGCGCGGGTTGGAGGCGTGCAGGGTCATGTTGTTGCCGGCGTACAGGCCGACGTGGTGCAGGTCGTCGTAGAAGAAGACCAGGTCACCGGGCTGGAGCTGGCTGCGGCCGATGCGCGTGCCGTCGTTGGCCTGGGTGTAGGTGGTGCGGCTGATGCCGACGCCGGCCTGGCCGTAGGCCCACTGGGTCAGCCCGGAGCAGTCGTAGGCGCTGGGGCCGGTGGCGCCCATGATGTACGCGCTGCCCAGCTTGGTCTTCGCGGCCGCCAGCGCGGCCCCCGCCCGGCCGGAGGCCTTCACCGCGGGGGCGGCCTTCTGCCCGGCCGCGCTCTGCCTGGCTTCCTCCTCCTTGAGCCGGCCGCGGTCCTGGGCGCTGAGCGTGTTGAGGAGGGCCTGGGCCTCGGCGAGCTTGTCCTGGGCGGCCTTCTTCTTCTCGGCGAGTTCCTTGCGGGTGGCGTCGAGGTCGGCGAGCTTGCTCGCGGCCTCCTGGCGCTGCTGGGCGAGGGCGCGCTGCTTGGCCTGGATCCGGGCGACCGCCTCCAGCTGTCTGCCGCTCAACTGCTGGAGGGTGGAGGCCTTGTCGAGGTAGGTCTCGGGGTCGGCGGAGAGCAGGAGCGCGACGGACGGGTCGAGGCCGCCGCCGCGGTACTGGGCGGTGGCCAGCGAACCGAGGGTGTTGCGCAGGTCGTTGAGCTCGTCCTGGTCGCGGGCCACGGCGTCCTGGAGCCGCGCGATCTCCTTCTCGAGTTCCGCCTGGTGCTCGCGGGCCCCGTTGGACTTCTCGGTGGCCTGCTCGGCCTCCTCGTAGAGGGCGTCGACCTTGCTCTTGACCTCGTCCTTGTCGGGTCCGGCGGGGGCGGCCACGGCGGACTGCGCGGAGAGGGCGACCGCCGCGGCGGCGGTGGCGGTGAGCACGGTCACGCGGGTGCGGGCCGGCGGCCTGGGTCGGCGGTGGGACGCCACGGGGGCGGGCTCCTTCTCCTCGGGGGCCCGCACCCGAACGGGTGCGCTACCGCACGAAGGTTTGAGCGGACCCTAGCGAGCCGTCCTTGATCACTTCAAACCCCCTGCAGAAAAATCCCGACGCCGTTCCGCTTCCTTCACACAAGCCCCACGCTGCGTGCCGAGGAGCTGACGGTACGTCTTCCGCTTGCGTTACGAAACGCGCGAAAGCCGCTTGAGCAGCAATGCGGACGTCACCGGCCGGGCGCCCGCCTTCGCCACCCCGTCGGCCACCTCGCGGTCGGTGGAGACCACCACCACCGGACGGCCGGGCGGCTCGGCCCGCACCAGCTGGCGGATCAACTCGTCCGCCGTCACACCCGCCTTGGAGAACAGCACCCGCACCCCGCGCGGCGGCGCGAGCAGCACCGGCGCCGCCAGCTCCGCACCGTCGAAGACGCACGTCATCTCGGCACCCGTCTGCGCGGCCAGCATCGACAGCCCGCCCAGCAGCCGCAGCCGCTGCTTCTCCAACGGCATCGTCGGATAGCCGGTCTTCGTCACGTTGTAGCCGTCGACCACCAGGTGCGCCTGGGGCAGCGCCAGCAGCTGGTCCAGCAGCGCCGGATCGGTCTCCGACAGGGCGCGCGCCGCGATGTCCTTCGGGGTCATCCGGCCCGGCTCCACCGCGTCCACGGTGTCGGCCGGCCGCGTGGAGACCGGCGGCAGCGCCAGCTCGCGGCGCAGTCCGGCCGCCGCGTCCAGCACGGTGTCCAGCAGCAGCCGCAGCCGCATGTCCTCGACGCTGCGCCCCTCCCGGATGGCCCGGCGCGAGGTCTCCAGCGCCGACTCCACCTCCGCCAGGCGGGACTTCAGGCGCCGGGACTCGCTCTCGGCGGCGGCCACCTGCGCCGCCGCCTCACCGCGGATCCCGTCGATCTCGCCGCCCAGCTTGCGCAGGGCGGCCTCGCCCCGCTTGACGTCGCTCAGGGCGCTGCGCAGCTTGCGCTGAAGCGATTCCGCTTCCTTGCGGGCGGCCTCCAGCTCGGCCCGCACCTGCTCGCCGCCGGAGCGCTGGGCCTCCTTCAGCTGGGCCAGCTCCTCGCGCAGCCGCTCCAGCTCCCGCCGTGTCTCGTCGCCGACCCGCTCGGCGTCGGCGCGCTGCGCCTCCTCACCGGCGGACGCCACCAGCTTGACCCAGCCGGCCGGGCGCAGCACGTACGCGGCGGCCGCCACGTCCAGCGGGTCCGCGGCGGCGGGCGGGGCGCCCGACTCCAGGGCCCCGGTCAGCTCGGGCTGCGCCTCGCGCAGCTTCTCCGCGATCCGGCTGCGGAAGACCCCGTCGGTCTCCACGGCCGCGGCCATGGCGTTGCCCGCGAACTTGGCGCGGCGGGTCGGGGTGAAGCGGGCGTACTGCCGCAGCTGCGCCGGGAGGTCCCCGACCGTCAGACCGCCGAAGGCGTCCGAGACGATCGCGACGACCCGGCGCCGCACGCCTTCCGGCAGCGGGCGGTCGAGGACCTCCGCGGCGTCGCCGGCCGCGTCGGCCTGCGTCGCGCCGCTTGCTGGCTCCACAATCCGTCACCCCTACCGTGATCTACTGTGGGCCCCGCTCCGTCAGGAGTCGGTGCCCGGCCTGTCCACGAGCTCGATCTGGTCCACCGCGTTGCACCAGCGGCAGCGGACCGACTCGATGGTCTCACTGACCACCTCGCGCTCCTCGACCTTGGGCTCCCCGGCGAGATCGAGGTGGACGTACTCCACGACCTTCGACGATCGGGTGACATCGAACCGCGTGAGGTTGCCGCACAGGGTGCAGCGCCACCGGGTGGTGTCGGTCGGCAGGGGAACCGTCATCAGGCCGCTCTCTCCTTCGTAGCTCATTCAATTAAAGCCCTACGCCGCGGTCGGCGGACCGCAGCACGTAACCCTACGGCCTGGCACCACCCTCAGGTGGGTCCGCCTGCGTCATGCTCTGTCGCATGATCGTAAAGTGGCGGACCCTGTGCGATGCCGCCCGGGGGCCCGTGGTCACGTACGCGCTGATCGCCGCCTGCTGCGCGGTGTTCGTCCTCGGCCCGGCTTCTGGCCTGAACCCGGCCTACGGGACGGGCGATCTGCTCGTGGAGACGGGGACGGCGTACTTCCGGCACTGGGGCGTCGTCCCCGACGAGCTGTTCTCGGGGGCCGGACGCCCGCTCCTGACCCCGCTGACGGCGCTGTTCGTCCACGGCAGCTGGCTGCACCTGCTCGGGAACATGCTGTTCCTCTACGTCTTCGGCGCGATGACGGAGGAGCGGATGGGCCGGGCGCCCTTCCTCGTGTTCTACGTCTGCACGGGTTACCTCGCGCTGGCGGCCTACGCGGCGGCCAACGCGTCCTCGGACCAGACCCTGGTGGGCGCGTCGGGGGCGATCTCGGCGGCGCTGGGGGCCTTCCTGTGCCTCTTCCCGCGGGCGCGGGTGACCAGCCTGTTCCCGTTCCTGCTCTTCCTGCCGCTGCGCTTCCCGGCATGGATCGTGCTGCTGTTCTGGTTCGGCCTCCAGTGGCTGGCGGCGCACCGGGCGGGGAGCGGTCCGGGAGTGGCCTACCTGGCCCACGTGGTGGGGTTCTCGCTGGGCTTCTGCTACGCGTGGGCCCGCTATCGCCGTACGACTAGAGTGAGGAGACCAGTGACTGCCGGCGAGGGAGACAGCCAACCGTGATCACCGCGATCGTGCTCATCAAGACCAGCGTGGACCGGATCCCCGAGATCGCGGAGTCCATCGCGCAGCTGGACAGCGTCAGCGAGGTCTACTCCGTCACCGGTACGTACGACCTGATCGCCCTGGTCCGGGTGGCCCGCCACGAGAACCTCGCGGACATCATCCCGGGCCGGATCAGCAAGATCCCGGGCGTCGAGGCCACCGACACGCACGTCGCGTTCCGCACGTACTCGCAGCACGACCTCGAAGCCGCCTTCGCCATCGGCCTGGACGCGTAGCCCTCTCCCCGGGCCGGTACGGGGTGCCACTGCGCGGGGCCCGTCCTGGGGGCTCCGCCCCCAGACCCCCACGCCTCAAACGCCGGCGGGGCTGGAATTTGCCGCTGCGCGGCGCTTCCAGCCCCGCCGGCGTTTGAGGCGAGAACGGTTGAAGGGCGGGGAGGGGCAGGCCCCGCGCAGCGGCCGGCCCCGCGCACACCTACACAGCCGGCACGCAGCGGCCCTCTTCCGTCCGGTAGGACCACTTCGCACCGTCCTCGACCAGCTCCCGCACCGCGCGGACGAACCGCTCCACGTGCTCGTCCGGCGTCCCCGCCCCGAAGCTGACCCGGATCGCGTTCAGCGACCGCTCCCCCGGCGCCGCCTCCGGCGCCCCGCACTCGCCCTGGGCCTGCGGCTCGCTGCCCAGCAGGGTGCGGACCAGCGGGTGGGCGCAGAACAGCCCGTCCCGCACCCCGATCCCGTACTCGGCGGACAGCGCGGCCGCGAAGTGCGAGCTGTTCCAGCCGTCCACCACGAACGAGATGACGCCGACGCGCGGGGCGTCGTCCCCGAACAGCGACAGCACCCGCACCGCCGGGACCTCCGCCAGGCCCTCGCGGACCTTGGCGATGAGGTGCTCCTCCCGGGCGACGAGGTTCTCGAAGCCGGCCTCCCGCAGGGCGCGGCAGGCGGAGGCGATGGAGTAGACGCCGATCACGTTCGGGGAGCCGGCCTCGTGCCGGGCGGCGGTGGTGTGCCACTCGACGTCGACGCCGCCGTCCTCGCGGCGGGCCACCTTGCGGGAGGCGCCGCCCCCGGCGAGGTACGGCTGCGCCTCCTGGAGCCAGTCGGCGCGGCCGGCGAGCACGCCCGAGCCGAAGGGCGCGTACAGCTTGTGCCCCGAGAACGCGACCCAGTCCACGTCCAGCTCCCGTACGGAGACGGGGTGGTGGGGGGCCAGCTGGGCGGCGTCCAGCACGATGCGCGCGCCGTGGGCGTGCGCGGCGGTGGCGAGCTCCTTCACCGGCCACAGCTCACCGGTGACGTTGGACGCGCCGGTGACGCACACCAGCGCCGGGCCGTAGCCCTCTTCAATTGATGCAGTGCGGTCGGCGAGGGCCCGCTCCAGGGTGGCGACGGCCTCGCCGGGGGTGCGGGGGGCGTTGAGGTAGGTGACCCGGGCGTCGCCCCAGGGCAGCAGCGAGGCGTGGTGCTCGGTCTCGAAGACGAACACCTGGCAGCCGGCCGGCAGCGCGGCGGCGAGCAGGTTCAGGGAGTCGGTGGTGGACCGGGTGAAGACGACCTGGTCGGCGGGGCGGCAGTCGAGGAACTCGGCGACGGTGGCGCGGCTCTGCTCGAACAGGTCGGTGGAGAGCTGCGAGAGGTAGCCGGCGCCGCGGTGGACGCTGCCGTAGTACGGGGCGTACGCGGCGACGTCGTCCCAGACCCGCTGCAGCGCGGGGGCGCTGGCCGCGTAGTCCAGGGCCGCGTAGGTGACCTCGCCGCCGGTGACGAGGGGAACGGTGACGTCCCGGCCGAGCACCGGCAGCGGCCCGTCACAGGCGGGGACGTCGGCGGCGGTGGCGCAGGCGGCGGTGGCGGCGTTCAGGGATGCGGACATGGCGGTATCTCCCGGCAGGCAGGGCTGAATGGCTTCGGAGTGCCCGTACGCGGGTGCGGCGACGCGCGGCGGCGGCCGTCAGGGGGTACGGGAAGGTCCTCGGACTGATCGGGGGTACGCGGAAGGCACCCTGATCCGAGGGCTGAAGAAGGGGCGGATTCGCCCTATCGCATTCGCTTGCTCACGGAAAACGCTCCTCGAGAGACCAGGACCCCTGGTGTCGAGGGATCCGCGCTTGCCGTAGACCTCGCTGCCTACGGCCTGGTCATCACCCGGGGCACCCCGCCACGGAAGGAGGGTTGCCGGACAGCAAGCCGGGGCCTAAACGCTGTCACTCGTGACCTTGGAGAGCATCCTGCCACAAGATCCCGCACGCGCAAGACCCCGGTCCACATCGTGGACCGGGGCCGTGACCGGAAGGGAACCCGGCCTCAGCGGTTGCTGGCCGCCACCCAGCGGTCCAGCACCGCGCGCGCGGACCCGGAGTCGATGGACTCCGCCGCACGGGCCATGCCGGCCGCGAGCTGCTCCTCCAGCGTGCCGGTGCCGGGGTCCAGCGCCACCAGGGCGCTCGCCGAGTTCAGCAGGACGGCGTCGCGCACCGGGCCCGTCTCCCCCGCCAGCAGGCGGCGGGCGACGTCCGCGTTGTACGAGGGGTCGCCGCCGCGCAGGGCCGAGATGTCGACCGTGCCGAGGCCCACGTCACGCGGGTCGAAGGCGTGCTCCGTGACCTCGCCGTCGCGGACCCACCACACCCGAGAGGTCCCGGTGGTGGTCAGCTCGTCCAGGCCGTCGTCCCCGCGGAACACCAGGGCGGAGGTCCCCCGCCCGGCGAGCACCCCGGCCATGATCGGGGCCAGCCGGGCGTCCGCCACTCCGACCGCCTGCGCCGTGACGCGGGCCGGGTTGGTGAGCGGGCCGAGGCCGTTGAACGCGGTGCGCACCCCGAGGTCGCGGCGGGCCGAGGCGGCGTAGCGCAGGGCGGGGTGGAAGACCACCGCGGCGCAGAAGGTGATGCCGGCCTCCTCGGCGACCTGCGCCACCCGCTGCGGGGTGAGGGCCAGGTTGACGCCGAGCTTCTCCAGGACGTCGGAGGAGCCGCTGGCGGAGGACGCCGCCCGGTTGCCGTGCTTGACGATCTTGGCTCCGGCGCCGGCGGCCACGATGGCGGACATGGTCGAGATGTTGACCGTCTTGGCGCCGTCGCCGCCCGTGCCGACGATGTCCACGGTCCGCCCCGGCACCTCGATCACGTTGGCGTGGGCGTACATCGTGCGGACCAGCCCGGTGTACTCGGCGACCGTCTCGCCCTTGGCCCGCAGGGCCACCGCGAAGCCCGCGATCTGCGCGTCCGTGGCCTCGCCCCGCATGATCCGCTCCATCGCCCAGGCGGTGTCCTCGGCGACGAGGTCCTGACGGGTGAGCAGCGCCTCCAGGATGCCCGGCCAGCCGCGGGCCGCCACGCTGTCGCCGCCTGCCGGGGTCGCAACGTTCATGGTCAGCTCCTGCTGCTCGTCGGGGTCGTACGTCCGATGGGAAGGATCTCAGCCTATCCAGCCCCGGAGACGGCAAAGAGCCCCGTCCAGCGACTGGACGGGGCTCTCGCCGTGGCGACACCAGGACCGGACGGGCCGGTCCCTCAAGCGGTCGTGCCGGAGATCAGTGGTGGCCGTGGCCGGACTGGATCTCCTTGTACTCCTCCACCGTGGGCTTCGGAATCTGGTTGTTCTCCGCGTAGAAGCCCTTGCTGAGCTTCGCCCGCAGCTTCTCGCCGCGCGTCACCTTGCGCTCGACACCGTTCTCGTCGACCGTCGGGCCGATCTCGATCGGCTTGTACTGCTCGTGCGCGGTGAGCTTGTGCAGGTGGCCCTGCGACAGCGGCTCGTGGACCTCGACGAACTCACCGTGCGGCAGGCGCTTGATGATGCCGGTCTCGCGACCGTGCAGCACCTTGTCGTGGTCGCGGCGCTGGAGGCCGAGGCAGATCCGCTTGGTGACGATGAACGCCAGGACCGGGACGACGAAGAAGCCGATCCGGACGAACCACGTGATCGAGTTGATCGACAGGTGGAAGTACTGGGCGAACATGTCGTTGCCGCCGCCGATGAGGAGCACGATGTACTCCGCGATCCAGGCGACACCGAAGGCCGTGCGGGTCGGGACGTTGCGCGGGCGGTCCAGGATGTGGTGCTCGCGCTTGTCGCCGGTGACCCAGGACTCGATGAAGGGCCAGACGGCGATGGCGCCGAGGACCAGCGGGAAGAGCAGCAGCGGGATGAACACGCCCAGGACGAGCGTGTGGCCCCACAGGTTGATCTCCCAGCCCGGCATGGCTCGGATGAGGCCTTCCGGCATACCCATGTACCAGTCGGGCTGCGCACCGGTGGACACGTGGTCCGGGCGGTACGGGCCGAGCGCCCAGATCGGGTTGATCGAGGCGATCGCCGCGATGGCCGCGATGACACCGAAGACCAGGAAGAAGAAGCCTCCGGCCTTGGCCATGTAGACGGGCAGCAGCGGCATGCCGACGACGTTGTTGTTCGTCTTGCCGGGGCCGGCGAACTGGGTGTGCTTGTGGAAGAACACCAGGATCAGGTGCGCGACCAGCAGGCCCATCATGATGCCGGGCAGCAGCAGGATGTGCACCGAGTAGAAGCGCGCGACGAAGTCGCCGCCCGGGAACTCCCCGCCGAAGAGGAACATCGACAGGTAGGTGCCGACGACCGGGACGGACAGGATGGCGCCCTGCATGAAGCGGACACCGGTACCCGAGAGCAGGTCGTCCGGCAGCGAGTAACCGGTGAAACCGGTGAACATGCCGAGGACCAGCAGCAGGAAGCCGAAGATCCAGTTGACCTCACGCGGCTTGCGGAACGCGCCGGTGAAGAAGACGCGCATCATGTGCACGACCATGGCCGCGACGAAGATCAGCGCCGCCCAGTGGTGGATCTGGCGGATCAGCAGGCCACCGCGGACGTCGAAGCTGATGTCCAGGGTCGAGGCGAAGGCCTCGGACATCATGACGCCCTGCATCGGCACGTACGAGCCGTGGTACACGACCTCGTTCATGCTCGGGTGGAAGAACAGCGTCAGGTACACACCCGTGAGGATGATGATGATGAAGCTGTAGAGGCAGATCTCACCCAGCATGAAGGACCAGTGGTCCGGGAAGATCTTGCGCATGTTGGCCTTGGCGAGGCCGTAGATGCCCAGGCGGCCGTCCGCCCAGTCGGCTACGCGCTCGCCGCGCGACGCGTTGCGCGCCGGGCCGGCCGAGGTGTTCGTGGAGGTGCTCATCCGCGCTCCCAGAATGCAGGACCGACGGGCTCTTCGAAGTCGCCGTGCGCCTCGAGGAAGCCTTCGTCATTCACACCGATCCGCAGCTGCGGAAGCGCGTGACCGGCCGGGCCGAAGATGACGCGGGCGCCGTCGGAGAGGTCGAAGGTGGACTGGTGGCACGGGCAGAGCACGTGGTGCGTCTGCTGCTCGTACAGGCTGATCGGGCAGCCGACGTGGGTGCAGATCTTGGAGAAGGCCACGATCCCGTCGTGGGACCACTCCAGCTCCTGCTTGTCCTTGATGTCCTCCGGCTTGATGCGGACGATCATCAGGGCGGCCTTGGCGATCTGCGTCTGGAAGTCGTGCTGGTCCTCCTCCAGGCCTTCCGGCATGGCGAAGGTCAGCGAACCGACCAGGACGTCCTCGGGACGCAGCGGCTCCATCGTGTTCTGGTTGATGAGCAGCTTGCCCTTGGACCACAGGGTCTTGCGCAGCTTGTCCTCGGGCAGCGGGCCCAGGTCGCGCAGGATCACGACGGCGGAGAGCGGCAGCAGGGCCAGCGCGCCGAGCATCGTGTTGCGGATCAGCGGGCGGCGGCCGATGCCGGACTCGTTCGCACCGTCGGCGAAGTCCTGCATGACCTTCGCCTTGACCTCCGGGGAGGCGGCGATCTCGTGGCGCTCGTCGGCGACCTCGACGTCGGACATCAGCGTGCGGGCCCAGTGGACCGCGCCGGCGCCGATGCAGAACAGGGCCGTGCCGAGCGTCAGACCCAGCGCGAAGTTCAGCGCGCTGACCTTCCCGACGGGGAAGATGAAAACGATCTTGTCGACGGGGATGGCCACGTACGCGGCGATGAAGCCGATCGTGGCGAGCATCGACAGCGTGAAGAGCATCGCGACCGTACGCTCGGACCGCTTGGCGGCCTGCTCGTCGATGTCCTGGATGCGCGGCCTGTGGACCGGGAGGCCGGGGTCCGCGAACGGGTCGTCCGCGACCGCTACGGCACCGTGGTGCGCGTCGCCCTGCTCGCTCGGCAGGTGCTTGTCTTCGGGAATGTCTTGGCTACTCATGACTTCTTGGCCTTAGCGGTGTGGGCCGCGACCCAGACGGCGACAGCGATCAGCGCACCCAGACCGAAGATCCAGCCGAACAGACCCTCGGAGACGGGGCCGAGGCCACCGAGCTTGAGGCCGCCGGGGCTGGTCGACTTCTCGCCGTTGACGTTCTGGAGGTACGCGATGATGTCCTTCTTCTGCTTCTCCGGCATGGTGCTGTCCGGGAAGGAGGGCATGTTCTGCGGGCCGGTGAGCATGGCCTCGTAGATGTGCTTCGGCTCGACGTCCTCGAGGTTCGGGGCGTACTTGCCGAGCGTCAGCGCGCCACCCTCGCCGGTGAAGTTGTGGCACTGCGCGCAGTTGTTGCGGAACAGCTCGCCACCAGCGGCGATGTCGGCACCGGCCGGGTCGTACTGCTTCTCGGTCGGCGTGATCGGGCCGGCACCGAGGGACGCGATGTACGCCGCGAGCTGGTCGATCTGGGGCTGGGTGTAGATGTTCGGCTTCTTCGGCACCTGGGCGCCGGGCTGCTGGGCGGGCATGCGGCCCGTGCTCACCTGGAAGTCGACGGCCGCGGAGCCGACGCCGACCAGGCTGGGGCCGTCAGTGGAACCCTGACCGCCGGTTCCGTGGCAGCTTGCGCAGCCCACGGCGTAGAGCTTCTTGCCCTCCTCGATGGCGAGGGACTGGGCGGTTTCATCGGCCTGCGCCTTGCCCGCGGGCGCGAAGGCGGCGTACAGCCCCCCCGTGACCGCCAGCGCGAAGAGTAGAACGACGACCGCCGCCAGCGGATGGCGTCGTCGTGCGGAGAGCTTTTTCACGGATTACCCCGGTGTCAGGATCTTCTGCGTCGGTGTTTCTGGACGGTGTGCCGAGCGGTACCCGGCGACGTGATCGCTACTTGATCAGGTAGATCGTCGCGAAGAGGCCGATCCAGACGACATCGACGAAGTGCCAGTAGTAGGACACGACGATGGCCGACGTGGCCTGTTCGTGGGTGAACCTCTTGGCCGCGTACGTCCGGCCGAGGACCAGCAGGAAGGCGATGAGACCGCCCGTCACGTGCAGACCGTGGAAGCCGGTGGTCAGGTAGAACACCGTGCCGTACGGGCCGGACGAGAGGGACATGCCCTCGTGCTTGACCAGCTCGGTGTACTCGAACACCTGGCCGCCAATGAAGATCGCACCCATGACGAACGTGATGATGAACCACGTCCGGAGCTTCTTCACGTCACCGCGCTCGGCGGCGAACACGCCGAGCTGGCAGGTGAGGGAGGAGAGCACCAGGATCGTGGTGTTCGTCGCCGAGAAGGGCAGATTCAAGGCCTCGGCCTGCTCTGTCCAGTACTCGGCACCCGTCACGGATCGCAGGGTGAAGTACATCGCGAAGAGGGCCGCGAAGAACATCAGCTCGGAACTCAACCAGATGATGGTTCCGACGCTGACGAGGTTCGGCCGATTGACCGTCGGGTGCGCGTGCCCGGTATCTACTGTCGTTGCTGTCGCCACGACCGACATTATGTCGGTCGCTTATCCCGCCCTCACCCCGGGGGGTGCCGTTCGGAGTGTCAGGGGGGTGTGCAAGGCCCGAACGGCCCATCAGCGGAGCGCTCGCGAGGCTTGCGGAACCGATGTTGACAGCCGGTCGGACGGAGTAGCATCCCGCGCATCATCAGCGTGATTCACGGCCGGGTGGAGGACGAAATGCGGGCGACTGCGCGGGTTCTGGTCTACAGCGACGACGCGGGCACCCGGGAGCAGGTGCGGCTGGCCGCCGGGCGCAGGCCCGCCGCGGACCTGCCGCCGGTGGAGTTCCTGGAGTGCGCCACGCTTCCAGCGGTCCTCAAGGAGCTGGACGCGGGCGGCGTCGACCTGTGCGTGCTGGACGGCGAGGCGGTGCCGGCCGGGGGCATGGGCGTGTGCCGGCAGATCAAGGACGAGATCTTCCGGTGCCCCCCGGTGCTGCTGCTGATGGGGCGCCCCCAGGACGCGTGGCTCGCCACGTGGAGCCGGGCGGACGCGGCGGTCACCCTTCCGGTGGACCCGGTCGAATTCCCCGCCACCCTCGCGGGGCTGCTGCGGTCGCGGCTGTCGTCGGCCGCCTGAGGCTGCTGGGGCGCCCGGGGCGCCCGGTTGCGGACCACGGGCCCGCTGCCCGGCCTGTCGGCCGGGCAGCGGGCCCGTGCGGCCTTCTGCGGGGCTCTCAGACGGTGGGGCGCAGTCGCGCCTGGTCGACGGGGCTGCGGCCTTCCTGGGTGCCTTTGAGGAGGGCGCTGCCCTCGCGCCACTCCTTCCACTCCATGTTCCAGTCGCCGAAGCCGTTGCCGAAGGTGTCCATGTCGTCGCCGATGCTGTTGATCACCTTGACGATGTCGCCCTCGGTGATGTTCTCGTAGAACCAGGCGGCGTTGCCGGTGCTCATGCCGGTGCAGCCGTGGCTGACGTTCTCGTAGCCCTGGGAGCCGACCGACCAGGGCGCGGCGTGCACGTACTCGCCGCTCCAGGTGACGCGGGTGGCGTAGTAGACGGGCAGGTTGTAGTACTCGCTGCCGCCGATGCCCACGGTGTCGCCGCGCATCTGGACGAAGTACTGCTTGCCGAGCACCACCTTGACCCCGTTGCGGGTGGAGAAGCCGGGCTTGCCGGTGGTCACCGGGATGGTGTTGATCACTTCGCCGTTGCGCTCGAAGGTGAGGTAGTGGGAGGCGGCGTCGGTGGTGACCTCGACGCGGTCGCCGATCTCCAGCTTCAGCGGCTTGGACGAGGCTCCGTGGAGCTCGTCGGAGACCTTGATGCCCTCCAGGTTGCTCCGTACGGAGACGGTGGTGTGGGCGGGCCAGTAGTCCTTCGGGCGGTAGTGCAGGTTCTTGTCGTCCACCCAGTGCCAGGCGCCCTCGACGCCGGCGGGCGCGTCGACGACCAGGGCCCGTTCGACGATGGCGCGTGCGGCCTTGTCCTTGACGGGCTCGTTGAGTTCGGCCGTGAGGGGCTGCCCGACGCCGTACTTGCCCTCGTCCGGGCCGAATTCGACCTTG
Source organism: Streptomyces racemochromogenes (assembly GCF_039535215.1). Taxonomy (GTDB): domain Bacteria; phylum Actinomycetota; class Actinomycetes; order Streptomycetales; family Streptomycetaceae; genus Streptomyces; species Streptomyces racemochromogenes. The sequence goes on along the minus strand of NZ_BAAAWT010000001.1, from coordinate 5,077,940 downwards.
AGGACCTTCTTGGCGGGGGTGGTCTCGAAAGTCAGCGTGCGCTGCCCGGGGGCGCCGCGCTGGTCCTCCGTGCTGACGAGGACCGTGTAGCGCACGCCCGCCGCCATGGGGACGGTGCTGTGCCAGCGGTCTCCCTTGGCCGACAGTTCGCCCGCCAGGCGGCGGCCGTGGGTGTCGACGGCCATCACGTCGGTGATCCGCGCCTCGGCTCCCTTGGCGGTGACCTCCAGCGGCTTGTCGGGGTCGGTGGGGCGGCCGCCCGGGGGCTGGTTGAAGACGATCTGGTCGCCCGCGTCGTACGGGCGGGCGGACAGCGGGTTGTTGTCGCCGGACCCGCATGCGGTGACGCCGGCCCCGAGGGACGCGACCAGCAGGGAGCAGCTGAGTACCGTCCAAAGACGCGGTGAGTGCTTCATGCGCCCAACGCTATGAAGATATGACAAATCCAGCGCGCGGGGTGACTGCAAACGAGGGGCCCGGACTCCTCCGAAAAGGTGTCCGGGCCCCTCAGTACTGCTCGTGAACGCTCGTACCGCCGGTGCTTACTGGTTCTGGTTCTCACCGCGGTAGTACTCGTACACCCAGCCCCACAGGCCGATCAGGATGATCGGGGCCGAGAAGTACATGAGCCACCAGCCGAAGACGACGCCCATGAACGCGAGCGCGCCACCGATGCCCAGCGAGAGCGGCTGCCAGCTGTGCGGGGAGAAGAACCCCAGCTCGCCGGCCTCGTCCGCGACGTCGGCCTCCAGGTTGTCCTGGGCCATCTCGTCCACGCGCTTGGCCGTGAAGGCCAGGTAGTAGCCGATCATGGCGCTCAGGCCGAAGGCCAGCGCGAGAGCGGTGGTTCCGACCGGCTCCTTCGACCAGACGCCGTAGACGACGGTCATGATCAGGATGAAGGCGGAGAGCCAGAGGAACATCTTGCCCTGGATCTTCACTTGCCGGCCTCCTTGCCACCGGTGACGGCCTTGGCCGGGGCGTGGTCCTCGAGGTGGTCGAGGGCCGCGATCTCCGGGTGGTGCAGGTCGAACGCCGGCGACTCGCTGCGGATGCGCGGCAGGGTGAGGAAGTTGTGCCGCGGCGGCGGGCAGGACGTCGCCCATTCGAGCGAACGGCCGTAGCCCCACGGGTCGTCGACCTCGATCTTCTTGCCGTACTTGGCCGTCTTCCAGACGTTGTACATGAACGGCAGGAAGGACAGGCCGAGCACGAACGAGCTGATGGTCGAGATCGTGTTCAGCATGGTGAAGCCGTCAGCCGCGAGGTAGTCCGCGTAGCGGCGCGGCATGCCCTCGGCGCCCAGCCAGTGCTGGACGAGGAAGGTGCCGTGGAAGCCGATGAACAGCGTCCAGAAGGTGATCTTGCCGAGACGCTCGTCCAGCATCTTGCCCGTGAACTTCGGCCACCAGAAGTGGAAGCCGGCGAACATCGCGAACACCACGGTGCCGAAGACGACGTAGTGGAAGTGCGCGACGACGAAGTACGAGTCGGAGACGTGGAAGTCCATCGGGGGCGAGGCCAGGATGACGCCGGTCAGACCACCGAAGGTGAAGGTGACCAGGAAGCCGATCGTCCAGAGCATCGGGGTCTCGAAGGACAGCGAGCCCTTCCACATGGTGCCGATCCAGTTGAAGAACTTCACACCGGTCGGTACCGCGATCAGGAAGGTCATGAAGGAGAAGAACGGCAGCAGCACACCGCCGGTGACGTACATGTGGTGGGCCCACACCGTCACCGAGAGGCCGGCGATGGCGATCGTCGCGGCGATCAGACCGATGTAGCCGAACATCGGCTTGCGGGAGAAGACCGGGATGATCTCGGAGACGATTCCGAAGAACGGCAGCGCGATGATGTACACCTCTGGGTGTCCGAAGAACCAGAAGAGGTGTTGCCACAGCAACGCGCCGCCGTTGGCCGCGTCGAAGACGTGCGCACCGAACTTGCGGTCGGCCTCCAGCGCGAAGAGCGCGGCGGCCAGGACCGGGAAGGCGAGCAGGACCAGGACACCGGTCAGCAGCACGTTCCAGGTGAAGATCGGCATGCGGAACATCGTCATGCCGGGAGCGCGCATGCAGATGATCGTGGTGATGAAGTTGACCGAGCCGAGGATCGTGCCGAAGCCGGAGAAGGCCAGACCCATGATCCACATGTCGGCGCCGATGCCCGGCGAACGGACGGCGTCCGACAGCGGGGAGTAGGCGAACCAGCCGAAGTCGGCGGCACCCGAGGGGGTGACGAAGCCGGCCACCGCGATGGTCGAACCGAAGAGGTACAGCCAGTACGCGAACATGTTCAGCCGCGGGAACGCCACGTCGGGCGCGCCGATCTGCAGCGGCATGATCCAGTTGGCGAAGCCGGCGAACAGCGGGGTCGCGAACATCAGCAGCATGATCGTGCCATGCATGGTGAACGCCTGGTTGAACTGCTCGTTCGACATGATCTGCGTGCCCGGACGGGCCAGCTCGGCGCGCATGAAGAGCGCCAGCAGGCCGCCGATCAGGAAGAACACGAACGACGTGACCAGGTACATCGTGCCGATGGTCTTGTGGTCGGTGGTGGTGAGCCACTTCACGACCACGTTGCCCGGCTGCTTGCGCCGCACCGGCAGCTCGTTCTCGTACGAGTCAGCTGCGGCGGCACCCTGGGATTCGTTGAGGATGCTCACAGTTTGTTCACTTCCGCATTCCGGGCGGGGTCAGTCTGCTTGATGCCGGCCGGCAGGAAGCCGGTCTGCCCCTTCTCCGCGAGCTCCTTCAGGTGAGCCTTGTACTCCGCCGGGGAGACGACCTTCACGTTGAAGAGCATGCGGGAGTGGTCGACACCGCAGAGCTCGGCGCACTTGCCCACGAAGGTGCCTTCCTGGGTCGGGGTGACCTCGAAGACATTGGTGTGGCCGGGGATGACGTCCTGCTTGAACAGGAAGGGCACCACCCAGAAGGAGTGGATGACGTCGTTCGACGACAGGACGAAGCGGACCTTCTCGCCCTTGGGCAGGAAGAGGGTCGGCCCCGGGTTGTTGGTCTGGGGGTTCCGGTCGCCGGGAACGCCCTTCTCGTAGACGCCCTCGGCGCCCGCCGGGAAGTCCTTGATGAAGCGGTCCGGGAGGGAGGCGAGTTCCTTGGGGGTCTCGCCCGCCTTCGGGGTAGCGGCATCGCCGTCGACGTTCTCGACGTAGTTGAAGCCCCAGCTCCACTGGAAGCCGATCACGTTGATCGTGTGCGCCGGCTTGGCGGAGAGGGAGAGCAGCTTCGACTCATCACGCGCGGTGAAGTAGAAGAGCACCGAGACGATGATGAGCGGGACCACGGTGTACAGCGCCTCGATGGGCATGTTGTACCGGGTCTGCGCGGGGACCTCGATCTTCGTCCGGCTACGCCGGTGGAAGATGACGCTCCACATGATCAGGCCCCACACCAGGATGCCCGTGATGAGAGCGGCCGCCCAGGATCCCTGCCACAGGGAGAGGATGCGAGGCGCCTCCTCCGTGACCGGGGTGGGCATTCCGAGGCGGGGGAAGTCTTTCCAGGTGTACGAGCAACCAGTGGCGGTCGCCAGGACCACGCCCGCAGTCAGCGCCTGCAGCAGCTTCCGCCGCATCGGGCGCCGCGGCGAGCGGTCGGAGCCGTAGGGACTCACGTAGCGCCTTCCCGAGAGTCTCGGCCCGCGCGGCCGGCCGCGGCCGTGTTCGGGTCGGTCGCCGGCCCTGACGCAGGCAGGGGTTTGGATGTTTATGCGGACCAAACCCTACTGGACGCTATTTGGGGTCGCGCGGGGAGGGTGCCCAACGCGCCGCTACTGCCCCCGAAGGGATGGATCCGCCGTACGGGGGACGGGCCGGACGGCCCTGAAGGGCGGGCTCCGGACGGCATCTGACGGTCCCTGAACCGGACGCGCGCGGGGCGGCCCCGCCCTGTCTGCGGCCGCCGTCTACCGTGGCCGGATGCCGTACTTCGACACCGCGTCCGCCGCTCCCCTGCACCCCGTGGCCCGGCAGGCGCTCCAGGCCGCCCTGGACGAGGGCTGGGCGGACCCCGCCCGACTGTACCGGGAGGGGCGGCGGGCCAGGCTGCTGCTGGACGCGGCGCGCGAGGCGGCGGCCGAGGCGGTGGGATGCCGCGCCGACGAGCTCGTGTTCACTCCTTCGGGGACGCACGCGGTTCACACCGGCATGGCGGGCGTGCTCGGGGGCCGCCGGCGGGTGGGCGGCCATCTGGTCGTGTCGGCGGTGGAGCACAGCTCCGTACTCCATGCGGCGGACGCGCACGCGGCGGCCGGCGGGACCGTGACGGAGGTCGCGGTGGACCGGCTCGGCGCGGTCTCCGCCGCCGGGTACGAGGCCGCGCTCGGCTCCACCACGGCTCTGGCGTGCCTCCAGTCGGCCAACCACGAGGTGGGCACGGTCCAGCCGGTGGCCGAGGTGGCCGAGGTCTGCGGGGCCGCCGGGGTGCCGCTGCTGGTGGACGCCGCCCAGTCGCTGGGGTGGGGCCGGGTGGAGGGCGCGTGGTCGGTCCTGGCGGCCAGCGCCCACAAGTGGGGCGGCCCGCCCGGGGTGGGCCTCCTCGCCGTCCGCAAGGGGGTCCGGTTCTCCGGCCAAGGGCCCGCCGACGAGCGGGAGTCGGGCCGCTCCCCCGGCTTCGCCAACCTGCCCGCCATCGTCGCGGCGGCGGCCTCGCTGCGGGCGGTGCGCGCCGAGGCGGACGCGGAGGCGGCCCGGCTGCGGATCCTGGTGGACCGGCTGCGGCGGCGGGTGGTCCGGCTGGTGCCCGACGTGGAGGTGGTCGGGGACGCCGACCGGCGCCTGCCCCACCTGGTCACGTTCTCCTGCCTCTACGTCGACGGCGAGACCCTGCTGCACGAGCTGGACCGGGCGGGGTACTCCGTCTCCTCCGGCTCCTCCTGCACCAGCTCCACGCTGACCCCCAGTCACGTGCTGCGGGCGATGGGGGTGCTGTCGGAGGGGAACGTACGGGTCTCCCTGCCGCGGGGCACCTCCGCCGACGAGGTCAACGGCTTCCTGGAGGTGCTGCCGGGCGCGGTGGCGGGGGTACGGGAGAAGCTCGGCGTCCCGGAGGCCGCGGCGTCCGTCCCCCCGGTGGCGGAGTCGGTCGAGATCGACGCGCTGGGCCTGCGCTGCCCGCAGCCGGTGATCGAGCTGGCCCGGGCCATCGCCACGGTCCCGGTCGGCGGCACCGTCACGGTCGTCTCCGACGACGAGGTGGCCCGCCTGGACATCCCGGCGTGGTGCGCGATGCGCGGCCACACGTACCTGGGCGAATCCCCGCGGGGGGCGGCGGTGGCGTACCGGGTCCGCCGCGAGGGCTGACGCCGTTTGCCGACGCGCCGGCCTCACGGCTGCGCCGGTTCGCGTGGCGGGGGCCGGCGGGTCGTGTGCGGGTGGTGTGCCGCTGCGCGGGCTGCTCCCCGCCCCACCCTTCGCCCGTTCCCCGGGGCTCCGCCCCGGACCCCGCGCCTCAAACGCCGGCGGGGCTGAAGTCAGCCCCGCCGGCGTTTGAGGCGACGGGCGCGGAGCGCCCGGAACGGGTCCGGGCAGTGCCCGGGGAACGGTGGAAGGGCGGGTAGGGGACCAGCCCCGCGCAGCGGCCCACCCGGCCGCACACGTCCACCGGCCCCAGCCACGCGAACCGGCCCCGCCCCGCAGGCCGCCGGACGGAGTCCGGCGCAGCGGCGCGAAGCCGGGGAGGCCCCCAGGGGCCGAGCCGCGCGAGCGGCGCGGGAAAAGGCGTGGCCCCCAGGGGCCGAGCCGCGCGAGCGGCGCGTCAGGAAACGGCCAGGTGCGCGCGGACCTCGGTGGCCGCCTCGTCGCCGTAGGCCTTCGTGAAGCGCTCCATGAAGTGGGCGCGGGCCAGGGTGTACTCCTGGGTGCCCAGGGTCTCGATGACGAGGGTGGCCAGCATGCAGCCGACCTGCGCGGCCCGCTCCAGGCCGACGCCCCAGGCGAGGCCCGTCAGGAAGCCCGCGCGGAACGCGTCGCCGACGCCGGTCGGGTCGACCTTCGCGGTCTCCTCCGGGCAGCCGACCAGGATCGGCTCGTGGCCGACGCGCTCGATGCGCACGCCCTGCGCGCCGAGGGTGGTGACGCGGGTGCCGACCTTGGCGAGGATCTCCTCGTCGGTCCAGCCGGACTTCGACTCGATGAGGCCCTTCTCGTACTCGTTCGAGAAGAGGTACGTCGCGCCCTCCATCAGGGTGCGGATGTTCTCGCCGTCCATGCGGGCGATCTGCTGCGAGAAGTCCGCCGCGAAGGGGATCCCGCGGGTGCGGCACTCCTCCGTGTGGCGGAGCATCGCCTCGGGGTCGTCGGCGCCGATGAGGACGAGGTCGAGGCCGCCCACGCGGTCGGCGACGGCCTTGAGCTCGATCTGCCGGGCCTCGCTCATCGCGCCCGTGTAGAAGGAGCCGATCTGGTTGTGGTCGGCGTCGGTGGTGCAGACGAAGCGCGCGGTGTGCAGCACCTCGGAGATCCGGACGGACTCGGTGTCGACCCCGTGCCGGTCCAGCCACGCGCGGTACTCGTCGAAGTCCGAGCCGGCCGCGCCGACGAGGATCGGGCGGCTGCCGAGCTGGCCCATGCCGAAGCAGATGTTCGGGCCGACGCCGCCCCGCCGCACGTCGAGGTTGTCGACGAGGAAGGAGAGGGAGACCGTGTGGAGCTGGTCGGCGACGAACTGGTCGGCGAAGCGGCCCGGGAAGGTCATGAGGTGGTCGGTGGCGATGGAGCCGGTGACTGCGATGCGCACGGCGTGGATGCTCCTGCGGAGGACGGCGGGTGACATTCAAAACTACCGGGTCCGCGCCCATACGCCGACCCGGCGAAACTACCCCGTAGTAGGACTTCCTTCGCCCAGGATGGCGCCCATACGGTGCCCCCATGACCTATACCGATGGCTTCGGGTACGCGGACCACGCCTTCGACGCGCGGCCCGGCTTCGCACGGCTGCTCGGCGACTGCGCCCGGATGGCTCCGCACTGGGCCGTGGAGCGGGAGCCCCGGCCGGGGCGGGTGGCGCCCTCGCAGATCCACGGGGTCAGGGTCCCGCCCGCCTCCGCCCGGCTGATCGCCGGTACCGCCGCGTACGGCGACTAGGGCTCCCGGCGCGTCCGGGGGAACGAGGGGAACCGGTTTCGCGGCCGACGCGTCACACCCGCATCACGTACGGCGGGACACGCTAAGGAGCGATGCGGTGACCAGCGAACAACCCGACACATCACGCGGCACACGGCGGCGGCCCGCCTGGGCCGTCGGCTCGATCGCGGCCGCCGTCCTGCTGGCCGGCGGCGGTACGGCGTACTGGGCTTCGACGGCGTACGGCGACGGCTCGGGCGGCGGCACGGCCCGTACGGCTGACAGCGCGGCGGTCGCGCCGCGCTCGGCCGGGTCTCCGACGGGCCCCGGCATCGCCCCCGGTGAGCCGGACCCCTCCGGCGGGCCGGTGACGTACCGGGCGGACGTGAAGCTGCCCGACGGGCCGGGTACCGCGCCGGCCTTCGCCGCGTCCGGGGAGGTGGCCTCCGACGAGGTGGCCCGGCTCGCGAAGGCGCTCGGCGTCGCGGGCGTGCCCCGGCTGGTCGGCGACACCTGGCAGGCGGGCGAGGCCGCCGACGGCTCCGGGCCCCGGCTCACGGTGACCCGCAAGGCCCCCGGCACCTGGGCGTTCTCGCGCTACCAGGCCGGCGGCGGAGTGGGGGACGACTGCGTGCGCGGCAAGGACACCTGCGGCCCGGCCACGCTCCCCCAGGGCCCCCAGGAGGGTGCCGGCGCGGCGAAGCCCGTCTCCGAGCAGGCGGCGAAGGCCGCCGCGGCGCCGGTGCTCGCGGCCGCCGGGCAGGGCGACGCCAGGGTGGACGCGCACCTCACCCAGGGTTCCGTCCGGGTGGTGAGCGCCGACCCGGTGGTGGGCGGGCTCCCGACCCAGGGCTGGTCCAGCAAGGTCAGCGTCGGAGCCGACGGCGCGGTGGTGGCGGGCAGCGGGGAGCTGAAGGCTCCGGTCCGTGCGGGCGAGCAGGCCGTGGTCGGGGCCGCCGAGGCCCTGGAGCGGCTCAACGCGGCGGCCAAGGGCGGCGGCGACGGCACCGGCCCGGGCCCGAGCGGCTGCGCGACGACGGTGCCGCTGACGCCGGACACCCCGACGGGCGCGACGGACACCCTGCCCTGCAATCCGGAGCCGCGGCCGATGAAGCCGCCGCGGACCGAGAGCGTGCGGGGCGCCGTGCTGGGGCTGGTCGCGGGAACCGTGGACGGCGGCCGGGGCCTCGTGCCGGCCTGGCTGTTCGAGGTGGCGGGCTCGCAGGGCGGGCCGGGCCGTACGGTGGCCCAGCCGGCCGCGGCGCAGGACGCGGGTACCGCGGCGCCGTCGAAGCCGCACACGGTGCCCGGGTTCTCGTACGCCCAGGCCGACCGGACGCTGACGGTGAACTTCTGGGGCGGGGTGTGCAGCACCTACACCCTGGAGGCCCGGGAGGAGGCGGCCTCGGTCCTGGTGAAGATCACGGACACGCCGAACAAGCCCGGCCAGGCCTGCATCATGATCGCGCAGGAGATGGCGCTGACGGCGACGCTCCAGCAGCCGCTCGGCGACCGCAAGGTGGTCGACGCCACGTCGGGCAAGCCGATCCCGCGCCAGTAGGCGCACGCGCGAAGGGCCCGGGCCCGGTCGGAATCGACCGGACCCGGGCCCTTCGGCTGAGGCGCAGCCCTGAGGCGTAGCCCCGAGGGTCAGCCCCGAGGCTTAGCTGAACGAGTCGCCGCAGGCGCAGGAGCCCGTGGCGTTCGGGTTGTCGATCGTGAAGCCCTGCTTCTCGATGGTGTCGACGAAGTCGATGGAGGCGCCGCCCAGGTACGGGGCGCTCATGCGGTCGGTGACGACCTTGACGCCGTCGAAGTCCTTGACGACGTCGCCGTCGAGGGAGCGCTCGTCGAAGAAGAGCTGGTAGCGCAGGCCGGAGCAGCCGCCGGGCTGGACGGCGACGCGCAGCGCCAGGTCATCGCGGCCTTCCTGCTCCAGCAGGGTACGGACCTTCTCGGCGGCGGCGTCGGACAGGAGGATGCCGTCGCTCACAGTGGTCTTGTCGTCCTGTACGGACATCTGCATTCACTCCCGAAGTGGGCGGCTCCCCGCCGGTGGCTGGGGAAACGTCGGACTCTTGCCGTCGATGGCAACCAGCGGGACCGCGGTTTCATTCCGGGTCCGGCGCCTCGTTTTCTCGTTTCATGCTCGCACACCCCGGCGGCCCGGTGGACCCCGTGACGAGGACCGGTGGAGTGGCGTACCCCGCAGCGGCCCCGCGGGGGCCCCGCAACGGGCGAATGCGTCACATCGACACTATCGGCATCGTCAAAGTGACGTGAAGCGGCTATGATAGATAGCGTCAAATAGACGAGAAGTGGCGATCAAAGCCCCCCGCAGTCCCAGAATTCCTTGTCGCAGAACAGAAAGGGTGCGTGTCGTGACCACCGCCCAGCCTTTGGACGTCCAGCCGACGCCCCTTGCCCTGCTGCTGCTCGGCCGTGAGGCCGACCCCAAGAGCGAGCGCGGGGTGGAGTGTCCCGGCGACCTGCCCTCGCCGTCCGACCCGGACCTGGTCGCACGTGCCCGTGCCGCCAAGGAGAAGCTCGGCGACAAGGTCTTCATCCTCGGCCACCACTACCAGCGTGACGAGGTCATCGAGTTCGCCGACGTCACCGGCGACTCCTTCAAGCTGGCCAAGGACGCGGCGGCCAAGCCGGAGGCCGAGTACATCGTCTTCTGCGGCGTGCACTTCATGGCCGAGTCCGCGGACATCCTGACCTCGGACGACCAGAAGGTCGTCCTGCCCGACCTCGCGGCCGGCTGCTCGATGGCCGACATGGCCACCGCCGAGCAGGTCGCCGAGTGCTGGGACGTGCTGACCGAGGCCGGGGTCGCCGGCGCGACGGTCCCCGTCTCGTACATGAACTCCTCCGCCGACATCAAGGCCTTCACCGGCAAGCACGGCGGCACGATCTGCACCTCGTCCAACGCGAAGAAGGCCCTGGAGTGGGCCTTCGAGCAGGGCGAGAAGGTGCTCTTCCTCCCGGACCAGCACCTGGGCCGCAACACCGCCGTCCGCGACATGGGCATGTCCCTGGACGACTGCGTCCTCTACAACCCGCACAAGCCGAACGGCGGCCTGACCGCCGAGCAGCTGCGCGACGCCAAGATGATCCTGTGGCGCGGCCACTGCTCGGTCCACGGCCGGTTCTCGGTGGACTCGGTCAACGACGTGCGCGAGCGGATCCCGGGCGTGAACGTGCTGGTGCACCCCGAGTGCAAGCACGAGGTCGTGGCGGCCGCGGACCACGTCGGTTCGACGGAGTACATCATCAAGATGCTGGAGGCGGCCCCGGCCGGCTCCAAGTGGGCCATCGGCACCGAGCTGAACCTGGTCCGCCGCCTGGCGAATCGATTCGCCCCGGAGGGCAAGGAAGTCGTCTTCCTCGACAAGACGGTCTGCTTCTGCTCGACCATGAACCGCATCGACCTCCCCCACCTGGTGTGGACCCTGGAGTCCCTGGCCGAGGGCAACCTGGTCAACCGGATCCAGGTCGACAAGGAGACGGAGAGCTTCGCCAAGCTCGCGCTGGAGCGCATGCTCTCGCTGCCGTAGCGGTCGCGGAGCGGAACGCGAAGGGGCCCCGGCCGGCGTCGTCGACGCCGGCCGGGGCCCCTTCGTACGTCCCTCAGACCTTGACCGTGCTGTCGTCCGAGGCGGACGCCGCGGACGGGACCACCGTGAGGCGGGCCTTGCGCTTCGCCCGGCGGCGCTCCTTGCGGAGCTCGATCATCGTGTAGAGCGTCGGCACCAGGAGCAGGGTCAGCAGGGTCGAGCTGACCAGCCCGCCGATCACGACCACCGCGAGCGGCTGCGAGATGAACCCGCCCTCACCGGTGACGCCCAGCGCCATCGGGAGCAGCGCGAAGATCGTCGCCAGGGCCGTCATCAGGATCGGGCGCAGGCGGTGGCGGCCGCCCTCGACGACCGCTTCGACGACGCCCAGGCCCTGCGCCCGGTACTGGTTGACCAGGTCGATCAGGACGATCGCGTTGGTGACCACGATGCCGATGAGCATCAGCATGCCGATCATGGCGGGGACGCCCATGGGGGTGCCGGTGGCGATGAGCAGGCCCAGCGCGCCGGTGGCGGCGAAGGGGATGGAGACCAGCAGGATCAGCGGCTGGACCAGCGAGCGGAACGTCGCGACCAGCAGCATGAACACGATCGCGATGGCCGCGAACATGGCCAGGCCCAGCGAGGCGAACGCCTCGTCCTGGTCCTCGGAGACCCCGCCGATGGCGGCGGTGGCGCCCTCGGGCAGGTCCAGGGCCTTGAGCTTGGACTGGAGCGCGGCGCTGACCGCGCCCGTGTTGTCGCCGACCGGCTTGGCGGTGATGGTGGCGGCGCGGGCGCCGTCGATCCGGGTCATCGCGACCGGACCGGGGACCTCCTTGACCTCGGCGATGTCACCGAGCCTGGCGGGGCCGACCGGCAGGGCCCGGAGCTCGGCCAGGGTGGTGGCCGGCTGCGCGGAGCGGATGACGACGTCCCGCTCGGTGTTGTCGAGCACGGCCTTGCCCACCGGGTTGCCGCGGACGGCCTGGGCGACGATCGCGCCCAGCGCGGCCTGGTTCAGGCCCGCCTCGGCGGTCTTGGGGGTGGCCGTGACCGAGATGCGGGGCACGGACTGGGCCAGGTCGCTCTGGACGTCGGTGACGTCCTTCAGGGTGGCCACCTGCGCGCGGACCTGTTCGGCGGCCTTGGCGAGGACGGCGCCGTCACCGGCCTTGACGACCACGCTCAGGTTCTGGCTGCCGAAGCCGCCGCCCGCCGAGATGGAGGTGTCGCCGATGCCCTGGAGCGTGCCGAGGGCGTCCTGGATGCGCTTCTTGACGGCGTCGGACTGCCCGGCGTCGTCCAGGGTGACCTGGAAGGAGGCCTGGTTGGTGCCCGTACCGCCGCCGAAGGCCGCGAGGAACCCGGAGGAGCCCACGGTGACCTGGTGGTCCTTGACGCCCTCGACGGAGTCCAGGGCCTTCTCCACCTTGCGGGCGGCCTCGTCGGAGGCGGCCAGCGAGGTGCCGGCGGGCAGTTCCTGCTTGACCGTCAGGACGTCCTGGTCGCCCTGGTCGAAGAAGTTCGTCTTCAGCAGCGGGGTCATCCCGAAGGTGGCGACGAGGACGACGGCCGCGATGGCGACGCTGGTCAGCCGGCGGCGGGTGGCGAAGCCGAGGACCCGTACGTAGAAGCGCTGGAGGCGGCTGTTGGCCTCCTTCTCCTCCGCCTCGCGGCGGGCCTTCGCCCGGCTTTCGGCGTCCGCCGACGAGACGCCCTTGGGGGCGCGCAGGAACCAGTACGACAGCACCGGCACGACCGTCAGCGACACCAGCAGCGAGGCCAGCAGGGCGGCGGTGACGGTGAGCGAGAAGGAGCCGAAGAGCTCGCCGATCATGCCGCCGACGAGGCCGATCGGCAGGAAGACGGCGACGGTGGTGAGCGTCGAGGAGGTGACCGCGCCGGCCACTTCCTTCACGGCGGTGGTGATCGCGGCCTCGCGCTCCTCGCCGTAGCCGAGGTGGCGCTTGATGTTCTCCAGGACCACGATCGAGTCGTCGACGACCCGGCCGATGGCGATGGTGAGGGCGCCCAGGGTCAGCATGTTGAGGGACAGGTCGCGGGTCCACAGCACGATCAGCGCGAGGACCACGGACAGCGGGATGGAGACCGCGGTGACCAGCGTCGAGCGGAGCGAGGCCAGGAAGACCAGGATCACGATGACGGCGAAGGCGAGGCCGAGCAGGCCCTCGGTGGTCAGGCCCGAGATGGAGCGGGCGACGGCCGGGCCCTGGTCGCTGACGACGGTCAGCTCGGCGCCGGAGCCGAGCGTGGAGCGCAGCTCGGGGAGCTTGTCCTTGACGGCGTCGGAGATGGCGACGGCGCTGCCGTCCTTGTCCATGGTCAGGACGAGGGCGAGGCTGGGCTTGCCGTTGGTGCGGGTGAGGGAATCGGCCCTGGCCGGCTCCTGCTTGACGGCGGCCACGTCACCGAGGCGGACGGCGGTCCTGCCGGGGCCCGCGGTCAGCCGGAGGTCCTCCAGCTGGGCGAGCGAGGTGTAGCCGGAGCCGACGCGGACGGTGCGGTTCTTGCCCTGTTCGTCGAAGGAGCCGGCGGGGACGGTCGTACCGCCCGCCCGCAGGCCCTCGGCCAGCGCGGCGCCGTCGAGGCCGGCGGCGGCGAGCTTGGCGTTGTCGGGGGTGACGGTGACCTGGAGGTCGCGCACGCCGTCGACGCTGACCTGGCCGACTCCCTCGATGTCCTCCAGGACGGGGACGACGGAACGGTTCAGCTGGTCGGCGAGCGCCTGCTGGTCCTTGTCGGAGGTGACGGCGAGGACGACGGTCGGGATGTCGTCGGTGGAGCCGGCCACGACCTGCGGGTCCACCTCGGCGGGCAGCCGGACGCGGGCCCGGTTGACGGCCTGCTGGACGTCGGCGACGAGCTGCTTGGTGCCGCTGTCGCCGTAGTCGAAGGTGGCGCGGATGAGGGCGTTGCCCTCGCTGGCGGTCGAGGTGATGCCGGTGATGCCGTCGACGCCCTTGAGGGTGTTCTCGATCGGCTCGACGACCTGCTTCTCGACCACGTCGGGCGAGGCGCCCTGGTACGGCGCGAGCACGGAGACCATCGGGAGTTCGATGGAGGGCAGCAGCTGCTGCTTGAGCTGCGGGATGGCTATGGCACCGAACAGGAGCGCCACGATCGACACGAGGCCGACCAGCGCTCTCTGGGTGAGGCTGAAGCGGGACAGCCAGGACATGGGTGTGGGATCTCTCTGCTGGTCGTTCGCGAGGGCCCCTCCAGCCTTCCGCACCCGGGAAGCCCGCTGCGTCGCTCCCAGGTGCCGTCCTTATGTGCGGCATACCGCGTCCGCAGTAGTCCGTCCTACTGCGGTGCGTCGCGGGTCACTCGGCGCGCGGCCGGACCAGTCCCGATTCGTACGCGATGACCACCAATTGCGCCCTGTCGCGGGCCCCGAGCTTGGCCATGGCCCGGTTGACGTGGGTCTTCACGGTCAGCGGGCTGACCTCCAGCCGGGTGGCGATGCCGTCGTTGGACAGCCCGCCGGCGACCTGTACGAGGACCTCGCGCTCGCGCCCGGTCAGCGTGGCGAGCCGTTCGGCGTGGGCGGAGCCGGAGGCGGGGGCGTCTGTGCGGCCGCCCTGCGCGAGGAAGCTGGCGATCAGCCCCTTGGTGGCGGCCGGGGAGAGCAGTGCCTCGCCGGCGTGGGCGACGCGGATGGCGTTGAGGAGCTCGTCGGGTTCGGCACCCTTGCCGAGGAAGCCGGAGGCTCCGGCGCGCAGGGCCGCGGCGACGTACTCGTCGACCTCGAAGGTCGTCAGCATGACGACGCGTACGTCCGACAGCTCCGCGTCGGCGCTGATCATGCGGGTGGCGGCGAGTCCGTCGGTGCCGGGCATCCGGATGTCCATGAGGACGACGTCGGCCCGCCGTTCACGGGCGAGGGCGTACGCCTGGGCGCCGTCCGAGGCCTCGCCGACGACTTCCATGTCGGCCTCGGAGTCGACGAGCACCTTGAACGCGCTGCGCAGCAGCGCCTGGTCGTCGGCGAGCAGGACTCGGATGCGGGCGGGGCCGGCGTCGGCGGGATCGGTCATGCCGTCAGGGTATTCAGCCGAGGGCGAGGACCAGCAGGACGGTGGTGGCGGCGACCTCGCAGACGGCGCCGAAGACGTCCCCGGTGACCCCGCCGAAGCGGCTGACGCAGCGGCGGAGCAGGAGTTCGGCCGTGAGCAGGGCGGCGAGGACGGCGGCCGCGTGCTGTGCGGCGGCGGACGGGCCCGCCGGGAGGGCGGCCAGGGCGGCGAGGGCGACGACGGAGGCGGCCGCGCAGGCGGCGGCCCGGTGCGGGACCACGCCGGCCACCGCCGCGCCGAGCCCCTCGGGGCGGGCGGCGGGGACGCCCTCGCGGGAGGCCAGGGTCATCGCGAGGCGGGCGGTGACGGCGGCGAGCACGGCGGCCAGGGCGCCCCGGATCCAGCTGTCGGCGTACGCGTTGGCGAGGGCGGCCACCTGGACCAGGAAGACGACGAGGAGGGAGATGACCCCGAAGGGGCCGATGTCGGACTGCTTCATGATCCGCAGGGCGTCCTCGGCGGGCTTGGCGCTGCCCAGCCCGTCGGCCGTGTCGGCCAGGCCGTCCAGGTGCAGTCCGCGGGTCAGCGCCGCCGGTACGGCGACGGTGACGGCCGCGGCGAGCAGCGGGCCGCCGCCGAGGAGCAGCAGGAGCGTGCCGGGTACGGCGGCGAGCAGGCCGACGGCGAGGCCGGCGAGCGGGGCGCAGGCCATGCCGGTGCGGGCGGCGGCCCGGTCCCAGCGGGTGATGCGCGCGGGCAGGACGGTCAGGGTGCCGAAGGCGAAGCGGATCCCGTCGGCCAGGGGGGCGCGTTGGCCGGGCGGCGGCAGCGGATCATCGGTCGAGTCTGTCATCGGCGCGAACGCTACCCGCTTACGGTGAGCGGTAAATTGCTCAATACGTGTCATATGGGGAGCGGGTGTCGTGGGTCACTGGTGGGAACGCAACATCATCGAGCCGGGCAAGCTCCCCCTGCTCCTCGCCCTGCTGTCCTTCGTACTGTCGTTCCTGGTCACACGGGTGATCACGAGGCTGATCCGGGCCGGCCGGGGGCCCTTCAAGAACATCACCCCGGGCGGGCTGCACGTCCACCACGTCGTGCCGGGCGTGGTCCTCGTCATCATCGGCGGGTTCGGCGCGATCGGCAGCGGCGGACACAGTTTCGGCGCCGGGCTGTCGGCGGTCCTCTTCGGCCTGGGGGCGGGCCTGGTGCTGGACGAGTTCGCGCTGATCCTGCACCTCGACGACGTCTACTGGAGCGAACAGGGCCGCAAGAGCGTGGAGATCGTGGTGCTGACGGCCGCCGTGGTGGCGCTGGTGCTGGGCGGCTTCCTGCCCTTCGGGGTCAACGAGCTGTCGGCGCAGGAGCGGCACAGCCGCGGGCTCGTCGTCATGAACACCGCCACCAACTTCTTCCTGGCCCTGATCGCCCTGTGGAAGGGGAAGCCGCGCACCGCGATATTCGGCCTGGTGATCCCCTTCGTCGCGCTGATCGGGGCGGTGCGCCTGGCCCGGCCCGGGTCCCCGTACGCCAAGCGCTTCTACGCCAACCGCCCGCGCGCACGGGCGAAGGCCGGGCTGCGGGCCTTCCACCACGACCGGCGGTGGGCCCGGCCCCGGCGCAAGTTCGAGAACTTCATCAGCGGGCTCTCCGACCCGGAGAAGCACCCCGCCGCCGACCGGCGCGAGTAGGACCCGGACGGCACGCGGGGCCCGCCCCCGTGCGGTACGGGGGCGGACCCTGCGCGGTGTCGGTGTGCGTACCCGGGTACCCCGGCCGCCTCAGCCCGGGATGAGGCCGTCGTCGCTGAGCATCTCCCGCACCTCTTCGAGCGTCGCGTCGGGCGCGGGCAGGATCAGCTCGGACGGATCCAGCGCGTCGTCCGGCAGCGGACTGCCCAGGCGCCGCACCGCGTCGAGCAGGGCGCCCAGCGTGCGCCGGAAGCCCGCCTCGTCGCCGGACTCCATCTCCTCCAGGAGCTCGTCGTCCAGCGCGGCCAGCTCGGCGAAGTGCTCGTCGGCCAGGCGGACCTGGCCCTCCCCCATGATGCGGACAATCATGACGGGCCCCTGTCCTACTGCTTGTCGAACCGGTGCTGGGTCTGCTGCGGCTGCGCCGTACCGGGGGCGCCGCCCTCGATGGCCTGCTGCTGCGCGGACGGGCCGCCGGCCAGCTCGGCCTTCATCCGCTGGAGCTCCAGCTCGACGTCGGTGCCGCCGGAGAGGCGGTCCAGCTCGGCCTGGATGTCGTCCTTGGATCCCAGACCGCTCTGGTCGTCCAGGGCCCCGGAGGCGAGCAGCTCGTCGATCGCGCCGGCCCGCGCCTGGAGCTGGGCCGTCTTGTCCTCGGCCCGCTGGATGGCGAGGCCGACGTCGCTCATCTCCTCCGAGATGCCGGAGAAGGACTCCGCGATGCGGGTCTGCGCCTGGGCGGCCGTGTAGGTGGCCTTGATGGTCTCCTTCTTCGTACGGAAGGCGTCCACCTTGGCCTG
This sequence comes from Streptomyces racemochromogenes, assembly GCF_039535215.1. GTDB lineage: Bacteria > Actinomycetota > Actinomycetes > Streptomycetales > Streptomycetaceae > Streptomyces > Streptomyces racemochromogenes. The sequence goes on along the minus strand of NZ_BAAAWT010000001.1, from coordinate 5,060,762 downwards.
GAGGCGCTGCGCGGCCAGCGTCAGCTTCTCCTCCTCGCCCTGGAGGGTCTGGTGCTGCACCTCCAGGTCGCTGACCTGCTGCTGGAGGGAGGAGCGGCGGGACAGGGCCTCTCGGGCCAGGTCCTCGCGGCCCAGGGCGAGCGCCTTGCGGCCCTGGTCCTCCAGCTTGGCGGACTGGCTCTGCAGCTGGTTCAGCTGGAGCTCCAGGCGCTTGCGGGAGGTCGCCACGTCGGCGACGCCCCGGCGCACCTTCTGGAGCAGCTCCAGCTGCTTCTGGTAGGAGTAGTCGAGGGTCTCGCGCGGGTCCTCGGCCCGGTCCAGGGCCTTGTTCGCCTTCGCGCGGAAGATCATCCCCATACGCTTCATGACACCGCTCATGGGCTTCGCGCGCCCCCTTCTAGACGGACTGTGCTCCAGGTCACCGACAGGACCCACAGTACGGGCCCTGTCTCTATTACCGCACTGTTCGAGTACGGATGCGCTCCTCCTCCAGGACGAGTACCCCGGTGCCGTATCAGGCGTAAGGAGTAGGTGGTCCCCGAGACCCCGGACGCCCGGAATCCCGCGTACCGCGAAGAGGCCCGCACTCGGTAGACGCCCGCCGTTGCCGGATCGTTCCCCGCCGGGGTGGGGCCCGTGGCCCCGACCACGTAGGCTTGGGTTTTGTGTTTGGTAGCCGCTCCTCCAAGGAAGAGAAGGCCTCCGCCACCGACAAGGTGAGCGCCGGCCCCTCGCAGCCCCGTGACCCGCAGGCCCCGAAGGGCCGCCCGACGCCGAAGCGTGCTGTGGCCCAGTCGCAGCGCAAGGCCGTGGTGGCCTCGACCGGCAACCGCAAGGAGGACGCCAAGCGAGCCCGCGAGCGTCGCCGCGAAGAGATGGCCAGGCAGCGCGAGGCCCTCGCCAACGGCGACGAGCGCTATCTGCCCGCCCGCGACAAGGGGCCGGTCCGCCGGTTCGTCCGCGACTTCGTGGACTCCCGCTTCTCGGTCGCCGAGATGTTCCTGCCGCTGGCCGTGATCATCCTCGTGCTGAGCATGATCCGGGTGCCCTCGATCCAGAACATCGCCCTGATGCTGTGGCTCGGCGTGATCGTCCTGATCATCCTCGACTCCATCGGCCTGTGGTTCCGCCTGCGCAAGGCCCTGAACGAGCGCTTCGCGAACGAGCCGCGCCGCGGCGCCGTCGCCTACGGCCTCATGCGCACCCTCCAGATGCGTCGCCTGCGCCTGCCCAAGCCGCAGGTCAAGCGCGGAGAGCGGCCCTGACCGCAGCGACGCCCGGAGCACCAGGGGCATCGTCGGGGGAGGGCTTCTCAGGAGGAGCCCGGCTGTGGCTGGAGGGACTGGGCGGACTGCGCAACGCCGTCCGCCAGGAACTCGTGGGCCGGCAGGTCGAGGAACAGATCACGCACCGCTTCCCGGTGGGACAGCGGCTGCGGGTCCTCGACGTCGGCATGGGCCAGGGCACCCAGGCGCTGCGCCTGGCCCGGGCGGGACACCGCGTCACCGGCCTGGAACAGGACGCCGCCATGCTGGCGGTCGCCCACGCGGCACTCGCCGCCGAACCGGCCGGGATCCGCGACCGGGTCGAGCTGGTGGAGGGCGACGGCCGGGAGACCGGCGCGCACTTCGAACCGGGCAGCTTCGACGTGGTCCTGTGCCACGGCGTGCTGATGTACGTGTCGGAACCCGACGCGATGCTCGCCGGGCTGGCCCGCATGCTCGCCCCCGGCGGGCTGCTGTCCCTGCTGGTGCGCAACGGCGACGCGCTCGCGCTGCGGCCCGGACTGGCGGGCGACTGGGCGGGGGCGCTGGCCGCCTTCGACACCGTCGACTACACGAACCGGCTCGGCCTGGACGTACGCGCCGACCGGCTGGCCGACCTGACGGCGACGCTGTCGGGCATCGGCGCGCCGCTGCACACCTGGTACGGGGTCCGCGTCTTCACCGACGGCACCGAGGCGGCCGCGGAGCTGCCGCCGGACGAGGAACTGGAACGGCTCCTGGCCGCGGAGGAGCGGGCCGGCCGCACCGACCCCTACCGGGGGGTGGCGGCGTTGCTGCACCTGTGCGGAGTGCGCGGGTAGCACGCCGCCGGGGAGCCGCTGCGCGGGCTTGCTCCCCGCCCCGCCCCTCGCCCGTTCCCCGGGGGCTCCGCCCCCGGCCTCCGCGCCTCAAACGCCGGCGGTGCTGGATCCATCCAGCCCGCACGGCGTTTGAGCGCACAGGGGTCAGGGGTCAGGCTTCCGTGGCCGCCCGCAGGCTCATCGGGTAGATCTGCGTGCCGTCCTCGAACAGGGTCACCTTCTCCGCCCCGCCGTCCAGCAGCTCCTTCCAGACCTCACCGATCCAGGACTCCGCGTCCCCCTGCGTGGTGAACTCCTCCGGCTCCACCGCCGGAGCCACCTCGCTGCCGTCGGCCGCCTCGAACCGCCACGTCCACGCCATGTCCGCCTCCGTTGTTCGTCCGCGATCTCACGCTTCTCGCCTTGAGTGTGCCCAGAGAGTAGCCGGGCGCGCAGCACTACCGGCGACGCGGGAGGATCTCTGTGTGGAACTCACTCTGCTCGGCACCGGTACCCCCGAAGGCCTGCCCCGCCCCGGCTGTCCCTGCGCCGCCTGCGCGGTCTCCGTGGGCGGCCTGTCCCGCGGCGCGACCTCCGTCCTCGTCGACGGGGCGCTGCTGCTCGACCTCACCCCCGGAGCCGTGCTGGCCGGGGCACGCGCGGGGCATTCGCTGGCCGGCGTACGGCAGGTACTGCTCACGCACCCGCACGACGGGCCCCCCGTCGAGCTGCCGCCCGGGCTGCCCGCGGCCGGGCGGGTGCCCGACGGGCGGGAGCTGTCGGTGATCAGCGGGCACCGGGTGCGGGCGGTGCCGATGGACGCCCCCGGCACCGGCTACGAGGTCACCGGCCCCGACGGCGCCCGGCTGCTGTACCTCCCCCCGGGCGGCGCCCCCTCCGGGACCGGTGACGGGGACGCGCAGCGCCCGTACGACCTGGTCCTCGCCGACGTCCTCGGCCGGCCCGAGGCACTGGCCCGGCTGCGCGCCGGCGGCGCCGTCGGCCCCGCCACCGACGTGATCGCCGTCCACCTGGACCACGACACTCCGCCCGGCCCGGAACTCGACCGCCGCTGCGCCGCCGCCGGGGCGCGGGCCGTGCCCGACGGCACCACCGTGGCCGCCGGCGAGTACCGCGCGGTACCGGACGTGCCGCGCCGCACCCTGGTGCTGGGCGGCGCCCGCTCCGGGAAGTCCTTCGAGGCCGAGCGGCGCCTGGCCGCGTTCCCCGAGGTGGTCTACGTCGCCACCGGCGGCACCCGCGACGGCGACGCGGAATGGGCCCACCGGGTCGGCCTCCACCGGGAGCGGCGCCCCGCCACCTGGCGGACCGTGGAGACCTGCGACCTGGCCCCCCTGCTGGAGCGGGACGGCCCCCCGCTGCTGATCGACTGCCTCGCCCTGTGGCTCACCGACGCCATGGACCGGGCCGGCGCCTGGGACGACGCCGTGTGGGCGGCCGAGGGCCGCAAACTGCTGCGCGCACGGGTCGACGAGCTGGTCTCGGCGGTCCGCGCGAGCCGCCGCCCCGTGGTCCTGGTGAGCAACGAGGTCGGGGCCGGAGTGGTGCCCGCGACCGCGTCCGGGCGGCGGTTCCGCGACGAGCTCGGCCGCCTCAACAACGCGGTCGCGGGCGAGTGCGAGCACGTACTCCTGGTGGTCGCGGGGCAGGCCCTCGTCCTCAAGGAACAACCGAGGTGAAGCGGAGCCGGTACACCCCCCGGAACAGGGCCCGGGCGGCTGTAATCTCTGGCAGATGACCACGCTGAATCTCGACGACTTCTCCGATCTGATCGAACGCCCCGACGGGGGCGTCCGGCGTGACGCCGAGGAGCGTCGTGAGCGGCTGGCCGTGCCGCCCGGCGCCCTGGGCCGGCTCGACGAGCTCGCCGAATGGCTGGCCGCCGCGCAGGGACAGGTCCCGGTCAAGCCGATCGAGCGGCCGCGCGTCATCCTGTTCGCCGCCGACCACGGCATCGCCTCCCAGGGCGTCTCCGCCCGGCCCGCGGGCAGCGCCCACGAACTCGTGCGCGCCGTCCTCGACGGGGCCAGCCCGGTCTCCGTGCTGGCCGCCCGGTTCGGCGCGGGCGTCCGCGTCGTCGACGCCGGCCTGGACTGCGACCCCGGGCTGCTGCCCGAGGACGTGGTGCGGCACCGCGTACGGCGCGGCAGCGGCCGGATCGACGTCGAGGACGCGCTGACGGCCGAGGAGGCCGAGGACGCGCTGCGGCTCGGCATCCAGATCGCCGACGAGGAGGCCGACTCCGGTACGGACCTCGTCGTCCTCGGCGACCTCAGCGTCGGCGGCACCACCGTGGCGGCCACGCTCGTGGCCGCGCTCTGCGGGACGGACGCCTCCGTGGTCACCGGCCGCGGCGGCCTGCCCATCGACGACCTGGCCTGGATGCGCAAGTGCGCCGCCATCCGCGACGCGCTGCGCCGCGCCCGCCCGGTGCTCGGCGACCAGACGGCGCTACTGGCCGCGGTCGGCGGCGCCGACGTCGCCGCGATCACCGGCTTCCTGCTCCAGTCCGCGGTACGCCGTACGCCCGTCATCCTCGACGGGGTCGTCTCGGCGGCCTGCGGGCTGGTGGCCCAGCGGGCCGCCTTCCGCGCCCCCGACTGGTGGCTGGCCGGGCAGTCCAGCGGGGAGCCGGGCCAGGCGAAGGCACTGGACCGGATGGCACTCAACCCGGTGCTCGACCACGGCGTCACAGTAGGAGAAGGCACCGGCGCCCTCCTGGCGCTCCCCCTGGTCCAGGCGGCCGCCGCACTAGCGGCGGAACTCCCGGTGGGGGCACCTCCCGGCGGTAGCCGGGAGCGGGCTGCTGCGCAGCAGCCGACGGACTGAGACACCGGGCACTACGGGCCTGACCAGTCCGCAGTGCTCGCACTGCGCTGCGGACCGGTGACGCCCCATATCATCGCTTTTCATGGGAGAGGTCCGCTTGACCAGCGTAGAAACCGACCGGAGCCTCGATCAGGCCTCCGGCAAGGGTTCCAACAACAAGAAGGAGCAGGGAGGGGAAGCGGCCGCGAAGCCGGAGAGCCGCAGGGGCACTCCCCGGTCGCGGCGCGGTGCCGCCTTCGCGGTCTGGTACCTGCGGATCGTCACCTTCGTCAACTTCCTCAGCGCGGTGTGGCTCTCGCTCGGGCAGGACCTGCGCCGCCACAACACCGCCGACTTCTACACCCCGTACCTGCTGACGGCCGGGTTCGCCTCCGGGCTGTTCTCGCTGCTGCTCGCGGTCACGATGGGCCGCCGCAAGCGGGCCGCCTGGATCCTGAACCTGGTGGTCAGCGGCATGCTGCTGCTCGCCTTCGCGGTCGCCGCGTTCGCGCCCTGCACGAGCGGCGAACTGAGCATGTGCTACCCCGAGTTCCGCCAGCACGCCCAGAACTGGGTCTCGCTCGCCCTGACCGCCGCCTTCGTCGGCGCCCTCCTGCTGGGCCGCCACGAGTTCTACGCCAAGGGCGACCGCTCCAACCCGAAGCTCGCCACCGCCGTGGCCGCCGTCGGCCTGCTGCTCACCTCGCTGATCGCCGCCCTGCTCGTCGGCGCCACCAACACCGACGCCGACCGCGCCGACGCCACCTTCCTGGCCCGCTGGCGGTACGGCGTGATGCGGCTGATCACACTGGCGCCCGACGACAAGGCCTACCGCGCCATCACCACACCCGCCTGGGTCGACGTCGCCATCAACGTGATGTCGATGCTGCTGCTGCTCGCCGTGCTGTTCGCCGCGTTCCGCTCGCGGCGCGCCGTCGACCCCATCACCCCCGACGACGAGGAGCGGCTGCGGGCGCTCCTCGCCAAGCAGGGCGACCGCGACTCGCTCGGCTACTTCGCGCTGCGCCGCGAGAAGTCCGTCATCTGGTCCCCGACCGGCAAGGCCGCCGTCACCTACCGCGTCGTCGGCGGCGTCTCACTGGCCTCCGGCGACCCCATCGGTGACCCCGAGGCCTGGCCCGGCGCGATCGAGCCGTGGCTGGCCGAGGCCCGCGAACACGGCTGGGTGCCGGCCGTGATGGGCGCCAGCGAGGAAGCCGGGCAGATCTACGCCCGGCACGGCCTGGACGCCCTGGAACTCGGCGACGAGGCCATCGTGGAGACCGACGAGTTCACGCTGGAGGGCCGCGCCATGCGCACCGTCCGCCAGGCGTACAACCGCGTCAAGCGGGCCGGCTACACCGTCCGCATCCGCCGCCACGCCGACATCCCCGCCGACGAGATGGCCGTACTGCTGGAACGCGCCGACGACTGGCGCGACGGCGCGACCGAGCGCGGGTTCTCCATGGCACTGGGCCGTCTGGGCGACCCCGGCGACGGCCAGTGCGTGATGCTGGAGTGCACCGACGGCAACGGCGACCTGCGCGCCGTGCTCTCCTTCGTGCCGTGGGGCCCCAAGGGGCTGTCCCTCGACCTGATGCGCCGTGACCGGGACTCCGAGAACGGCCTGATGGAGTTCATGGTCATCGAACTCCTGGAGCGCTCGAAGGAGATCGGCGTCACACAGGTCTCGCTCAACTTCGCGATGTTCCGTTCCGTCTTCGAGCGGGGGTCCAAGCTCGGCGCGGGTCCGGTGCTGCGCATGTGGCGCTCGCTGCTGAGCTTCTTCTCCCGTTGGTGGCAGATCGAGTCCCTCTACCGGGCCAACGCCAAATACCGCCCGATCTGGGAGCCGCGGTTCATGCTCTTCGAGAAGAGTTCGGACCTGCTGCGGATCGGCATCGCGGCGGGGCGGGCCGAGGGCTTCCTGGAGGCACCCGGTCTGCCCAAGTGGCTGCACCGCAAACACCTGGAGACGATTCGTTGACGTCGTGGAAGACGGAGGTCCGGCAGTTCGCCCGCCGTGAGTGGGGCCCACTGCTGCTGACCGTGCGGGACGCACTCGTCCGCGACACGTGGCGGGCCGTCCCGATGACCCTCGGGGCGGTCGCCCTGACCTCCGTCTTCCAGATCGTCCAGAACACCCCCTGGGGCTTCCAGCCCGTACAGGACCTGGGGTCCGTGAAAGCCGCCGACCCGCTGTGGCTGGCCCTGCTGCGGACCCCCCTCTCCCTCTTCGTCCCCGCCCTCGACCTGCCCGTGTGGGGGGCGCTCGCCCAGATCCTGCTGGTCTTCGGCATCGCCGAGATCTGCATCGGCTGGTGGCGCACCCTGCTCATCGGCTACGTCGCCACCATCGCCGGGACCTCGTACGCCCGCGTCGGGCTCTCCCTCGGCCCCGACCACCCCTTCGGGCTGCCGGTGACCGACCGGATCGTCAACGACACCGGACCCTCGGCAGCCGTGGTCGGCCTCGCCATCTACGTGTGCTGGCGCTACCGGGCCTACCTCACCGGGGCCCTGGTGATCCTCGTGATGATCGGCGAGGTACTGGTCAAGAACAACCTCGCCGGCAAGGAACACCTCGCCGCCATCGCCGCCGTCATGGCCGTGTGCGTGGTCCGCGCCCGATGGGGCCCCGCCCGCTCCCGCACCCCCCTCGGCCCCCGGCCGCCCGCTCCCCCCTCATCGCCCCCGCCGCCGCCCCCGCCGCCGGGATCCGCGCGGCTCTAGCCGCAGCCCGTACCGTGTCCGGGTGACGACAGACCTCGGGCCCTTCGCCGCCACCCGGCAGTGGATGCGGGCGCACCCGCTCGCCACCGACGCCGTGCTCGCGTTCGGGGCACTGGCCGCCATGGTCGTCGGGTCCTTCGCGGACCCCCACGGGCCGCACGGCCCCACCTTCGGCACGCGCACGCCCGAGTCCTTCTCCCTGCTGCTGATGCTGCTCGGCGCGGCCGCCCTCGTCCTGCGGCGCCGCAGACCCCGTACGGTGCTCGCCGTCACCTGCGGGCTGTCCCTGCTGGAACTGACCACCGGCGAGCCGAGGGCACCCGTCGCCATGAGCGCGGTGATCGCCCTGTACACGGTCGCAGCGCTCACCGACCGGCCCACCACCTGGCGGACCGGGCTGCTCACGATGGCCGGGCTCACCGGAGTGGCGATGCTGGCCGGCCCGATGCCCTGGTACGCGCAGGAGAACATCGGCATCTTCGCCTGGACCGGAATGGCAGCCGCCGCAGGCGACGCCGTGCGCAGCCGGCGGGCCTTCGTCGACGCCATACGGGAACGGGCCGAGCGGGCCGAACGGACCCGCGAGGAGGAGGCCCGGCGGCGCGTCGCCGAGGAACGGCTGCGGATCGCCCGGGACCTGCACGACGTGGTGGCCCACCACATCGCCCTCGTCAACGTCCAGGCCGGGGTGGCCGCGCACGTCATGGACAAGCGGCCCGACCAGGCGAAGGAAGCCCTCGCCCACGTACGGGACGCCAGCCGCAGCGCGCTGAACGAGCTGCGCGCCACCGTGGGTCTGCTGCGCCAGTCCGGCGACCCGGAAGCCCCGACGGAACCCGCGCCGGGACTGGCCCTGCTGGACGAACTCCTCGACACCTTCCGGCACGCGGGCCTCCCGGTGGCGGCGACCGTCCAGCTCGGCCCCGGCACCGAGCCGCTGCCGGCGGCCGTGGACCTGGCGGCGTACCGGGTCATCCAGGAGGCGCTGACCAACGTCCGCAAGCACGCGGGCCCGGGAGCGCGGGCCGAGGTCAGCGTGGTCCGGGTCGGGCCCTCGGTGGAGGTGACCGTACTGGACGACGGCGGCGACTCGGCGGACTCCTCCCCGACCCCCCTCGACCCGGGCGGCGGCCACGGCCTCCTCGGCATGCGCGAACGCACGGGCGCCCTGGGCGGCTCCTGCTTCGCGGGCCCCCGGTACGGGGGCGGCTTCAGGGTCCACGCGATCCTGCCGGGGTAGGGGCCCGTGCCTCGGGCCCTCTATCTCCCCTCGAGGGGGTGGGGGGCGGCACCCTGCGGGGCGGTCTCATCGATGGTTGGGGGTTTCCCGTCAGTCCCATCGTCCTTCCGGTTCGGGCCGGTCCCTCAAGGGCGCTCCTTCGTCGCGTCGCTACGCGATGGCCTTCGGCCACCCTTGACCGACCGACCCGAACCGGAAAGCCGAAAGACTGCCGGGAAACCCACAAAGAAACGGGACGGTTCAGAGGAGCAGGGACGGGCGTCTCAGCGCTGAGACGAGGAGCCGGTGGCCGGCCCGCCGGGCATCCGGGCCCTCAGGAGCGGCAATTCCGGACCGGGTGCGCGGCTACCCGCACGAGAGGTTGATCAGAGCCCCCTCCAGACGCGACAGATCGCTACGCGCTCCTCCCGGCATAGCGTCCGACGACCGCCTGTGGCCGATACCCGCACCAGAGGCCGAACAGAGCAGCCCAGGGACCCGACAGGCGCGACAGATCGCTACGCGCTCCTCTGGTCTCGGCGGCCGGCGGCCGTCTTGGGCTGGTCCGGGGCGGGTTCGACGTTGGTGGCGGCAGTGGTGAACTCGCGGCCGGAGGTATCGCGGATGTAGGCCAGCTCCATCCAGCGCTCATGGGCGGCGGAATCCGAGACGTTCTCGTTGATGACAGCCATCAGCTCGCCTTCGGCGCCGGAGGCGATGTCGCGGACACGGCGACGGAGGAGACGGTGAGGGACGTATTCGTACTGCTCACTCATCGCGTCCTCCTGAAGGCGCATCCGTCAGTGCAGCCGAGGTGGCGGGCAAGAGGTGCCTAGGCACGGTAGATGGTCGGTCGTTCTGCCGTCTGGTCGGGGGTGAGGCCTTCAACGGTGAGGTTTCCCGTCCACAGGTGGTCGCGGTTGGCGTAGGTCGCGTCGAAGCGGACGCGCTTGCCGCCGGGTTCCAGCTTCCAGTCCTGTTCGTGAAAGTGAGTGATGTGGCCGCTTCCGCAGACGAACGAGCGAGTGGCCTGTGTGAGGATCCATTGGGCCAGCTCGTGATCCGTAGCCGTCGCGCGACTGCACGTGCGGGCCATCTGCCAGAGCCGGCCCCACTGGACCCCGGGGGTCAGGGGGCCGGTCACGGCCACATCACCGATACGCCGCTGATCAAGGTGGTGGGTGGCGTAACCGAAGACGATCCCGAACATCGTGAACACGGTGACCCGGCTTCGTCCTGTCAGGCCCTCGCCATTGCTGCTCATCAGTGGAACCCTTGGGATGGTGCGGTCCGGGCGCCGTAGCCACGCCCGGACCGCTGTCGTTCAGCAGCAGGGGCCGTCGCCGCAGCACGCGGACTGGTTGCAATCGGCGGCCGTGCCCCACAGGCTCGTGTCCACCGCGAAACCGGCCGCCTTGATCCGGTCCGCCGTGAACACCATTAGGGGCCTGGTGCGGACCTTGGAGTTCGGGGCGTGGTGCACGAAGAAGCCAAACCGAGCCTGGCACCAATCGGTGTACTCCTGGCTGTGGAGCATGAAGGTGTGCCAGCCCGGGTCCACCTGCTGACTCGGAGCGAGGTCGTAGGCCTTCTCGCTGCCGAGGACGTACACGAACGCGATGGCCTGGTCCATCACACGGTCCGCCAGCACACGCTCGTACCCGTACTCGTCCGCACAGAACGCGCGGCTCCGCCTTCTCCGGTCGTCGGGATTGGAAGGAGCGCCAGGCACGTGCTCGACGTTCCTCGGGCGTCATGTACTCCGCGAGCCGCCTCACGCAGGTACCCGGCACGACTCGACGTGCCGGTACATGGCGACAGGACTGCCAGAGGTACGTTCGGTGGCTCCGCGACGGACGGGCTCCAACAGCCCCAGCCGACAGCGACAGGCCGAACACTTGCTCCCCGGCGGGGGGTACGTCACGTACTCCCACTCACAGTCCGGAGCCTTCGTCTTCGCCCTCGCCATGTCATCCGCCTTCAAGTCGCCGGCTGTGCTGACGACGGTAGGGACGAAGCCAGCACGGCCTCAACGAACTTGCATGGGCTTGCGCGGAGTCACCCGAGCGCGGTGATGGCTTCCGCGATCAGCGCGCGGGCCGCCTGCCCGTGGCAAGCCAGTTTGGCCAGCTCTGCGAACATGCGGGCGTACGTCTCGATCTCGCTGGGCTGCTTCACGGTGATCTGCGCGGTTGCCAGTTCGATGATCACTTGGGTGTCGTCGTAGATCCAGAACCCTTCGACGGGCCACATGACCCTTTCGACGGTGGTAGGGATCACGCCGAGGCTGACGTTCGGCAGCGCGGCTACTTGAAGCAGGTGTCCCAGCTGCGCGGCCATTACCCCAGGGCCGCCGAAGCGGGAGCGGAGCGCGGATTCCTCCAGCACGATTCCAAAGCGCCGGTGTGTGTCGTGGAGGTAGCACTGGCGGCGCACGCGCACCCTGACCGCCGCCTCGACGTCATCAGGGATCTGTCTGAACGTGACAATGCGGCTCATGATGGCGGTCGCATAGCCAGCCGTCTGAACCAGGCCTGGGATCACTCCGGGCTCGTAGATGCGGAAGCGGCTGGTACGTCCGTACAACGGGACATGGGCCTCTTGCCCATGCTTGAGGCCTGCGCGTTGCAAACGTCTCCACTCCACGTACATCTCGTCGATGCCGTGGGCAGTGGCACGCAGGTCTTCGTACGACTCGGGAACTCCGCAGATGGTGACGTAGGCAAGGAGGTCTCGATCAGAGGGCGACGTCTTGCCGTTCTCGAGGCGAGAGGCCTTGGACTCACTCCAGCCGGCACGCGCGGCCAACGCCCGCGCTGTCAGGCCGGTCGGCTTGCGAATGTCTCGCAGCCGTCTACCGAGAGCAGCGCGGGCGTCTTGGACTGCCGATGAAGGTGACGTGTTCACAGGCTAGGTGGGCTGGTACTCCGAGTGCGGCGTTGCGCGGTCCCAGACCGCTTCGAACGCGCTGGTGCACAGCTTGAGGACCGTCGGGTCCTCCGTCATCTCCAGCCACTCGCCCGGGGCGGACTCGCCGTTCCCGTCGAAGTGCAGGATGAGCACGGTCCTGTTGTCGAACACCCAGAAGTCGTTGCCTGGGAAGGCGATGTCAGTCGCGTGACGGCGGGAGAGCCATCTGATCTGCTCCCCTGCCTTGACGTTGGCGTCCGAGACGTGATGCTCGAAGCGGAGGTAGTCCGACTCCGGAACGGAGAACACGCGGGCCCTTCGAATCACAACGCCTCTGTCCGTGGCCTTGCGAACCCACTTGAGCCAAGGGCGGATCTCAGGATCGTTGTCTTCGGGCAGGTCACGGAAGCCCTGCTGCCAGGCGACGAAGCTTGGGTCGGACTCCATGTAGCCGTCCCGCATCTCCAGATGGATCGCACTGTGCTCGGTCGATGCGAGAAGCTCCTCAAACGACGGGACCGTCGACACCCTTAACCTCCAAGAAGTACTGCACCATGCGCCGTGGCAGCTCGATGACATCTTCGTGGTCCGGGATGTCCATCAACCGCCTACGCTCCGCGTCCGTCACCTTGAATCCCTGCACCAGGTACGTGTCCGTGACGTCGTCGAGGTAGATCGTGGGCGAGCCGCCGTCTTTGCTCTCAGGGTCCTTGCCGAGCTTGTGCAGAGCCATGGGTCCTCCTCGCTCAGGGCTGACGATCGCTGTGTGAAAGCTTGCGATGCAGACGGCATCGGATGCACCCGACTTGCATGAACTTGCACGGTGATGCCCTTGATCAACTTCAGGTAGGGTCCCGCTCGCTAAGGGAAGTCGGCAACCTTGGGGGAACTAAGCGATGAAGCGTTGGATGAAGTGGGCATCCGTCGCGGTGACGGCTGTTCCAGCGGCGCTCGCCGTTGCGGCCTGTGCGGGTGAGAAGTCCCTGGAGGAGGCCGCAAAGGGGACTTGGGACTGCACGATCGCCGCCGGCGCCCGAGGGATCTCCGGAACGGTCACCGTTGGAGACGGCACGTACCAGGTGAGCCAGGGCGGAGGCAGGGGCACCTCCGGGACGTGGCAGATCTCCGGCGGCAAGCTGGAGATCAAGGGTGACGACGGTCCCTACCACGTGAGTAACGTACCCGGCGAGGTGAAAGACCTCATGGAGATGGAGTTCGGTGAGGGCAGCAGCAAGAAGCTGTCGCCTTGGAATGTTGGCTGGAAGGGCAAAACGGTCACCTTCCCGTACCACGGCGCAAAGGTGAGCTGCCAGAAGATGTAGGCCCTCGCCAAGCCCAAACCGACGGTCGGACGCGAGATTCGAGGAGCGCGTAGCGATCTGACGCGCCCATCCGCTTCCCCGGCTGCTCTGGTCAACCTTTCGTGCGGGTAGCAGCCGCAGGCGGTCGTCAGACGCTGAGAAATGAGGAGCGCGTAGCGATCTGTCGCGCCTGGGGGCTTCCCAGGTCGGTCTGATCAACCTCTCGTGCGGGTAGCCGCGCACCCGGCCCGGAATCGCGGATTTGGGGGCCGGATGTCGGGCGGGCCGGCGCCTGGCCCCTCGTCTCAGCGCTGAGGGAGCCGCTCCTCCAGGATCGTCCGTCCCGTTTCTTTGGGGGTTTCCCGGCAGTCTTTCGGCTTTCCGGTTCGGGTCGGTCTGTCAAGGGTCGCCGAAGGCGATCACGAAGTGACGCGACGAAGGAGCGCCCTTGACAGGCCGGCCCGAACCGGAAGGACGAAAGACTGCCGGGAAACCCCCAACCTGCTCTGAGACCGTCCGAGGGCACCCCGCCCCCCAGCCACCGGCCCGCAGATGAGGGCGCGGGTGGGCAACTACCGCCCGGCCCCAGGGGGTCGATGGGGAGATAGCGGGCCCGAACCGCCAACCCCCGTCAGCACGCCCTCCGCCACGCGTCCAGGTCCAGCTTCTTTTGCAGGGAGCTGAGTTGCAGGCGCTTGGACTGCTTGCAGAAGCGGGACGTCGGGAGTTCGTACTCCGCGTGGAAGACCGCCTTGCCCGCCTTGATGAAGGGGGTCAGGGTGTCGCACTCGTCGTATTCCGCGCACTGTTCGTTGACCGCGAAGTCGTAGTCGCCGACCAGCTGCGGGATCTGGTCGAGGTCGTTCTTGAGGCCGACCGCCATGCCCCGGTCGTGGGCCAGTTTCGCGATGAGGCGGTTGTACGTCAGCTGGTGTTCGGCCGTGAGCGGGAAGCCCGAGTCGTTGCGGTAGGCGTCCATGTTGTCGGGTTCGACCGCGTCGAAGCCCTTGTCGCGGCACATGTCGAAGCGTTTCGCCATCAGCGGTTCCAGGTCACCGACCCGGCGGATGTCGAGCCAGCGTTCGCCCTCCCAGCCGTTGCCCTTGCCGAGGAGCGGGGCCGGGAAGTCGCCCGCGTCGGGGCGGAAGTCCTCCCAGGCGCCGGTGGAGACGTAGCAGATGGTGTGCCGGCCCCGGCCCTTGAGGGTGGCGACCTGCTCCTTCGTCGTGTTGAAGCCGTCGACGTCGTACACCGGCACGTCGACCGACGTGTCCAGCTTGCCGGTGAGCTGCCACTGCCAGGGCGTGCCCGGGCGGGGTTGCCAGCGTTCCCCCGGTTTCTGCGCGGGCCAGGTGGGGGCGGGGCCGACGCCCTCTTCGTCATCGCCGGGTTCCGCGGTGCAGGCCGCCGCCGTGAGCAGCAGCAGGCCCGCCACCAGGAGCGGGGAGAAACGCTTCATCCGGATGCCTCCAGGGCGTACGGGAGGGTGCCCCACGGGTGGGCCCCCGTGCCGGGGACCGCGCAGTGCACCCCCGCGTGGCGCTCGGCGGCGAGTTCGGCGGCGGGGGCGTCCGGCGGGACGGCGTACACGAGGTGGCAGAACCGTCGGGCGGGGTGGTCGGCGGTCCACGGGGGCGGGGTGGCGGCCTGGTCGCGGTAGGCGTCCCAGGGGCCTTCGAAGGTGACGAGCAGGTCGGCGAGCCGGAGGTACCCGGGGTGGGGGTGGACTCCGTGGTTCAGTACGAGCGTACGGGCGCCCGCCGCCCTGGCCGCGACGGCGAGCCGGCCGTAGTGCGGGAGGAGCTCCGGGTCGGCGGCGGCCTGGTCGAGGAAGGCACCGTCGGCCCCGTACCAGTCGCGGTGGCGCAGCAGGTCCTGGACGACGGCTGCGTGCGGGCGCCGCCCGTAGTCGGTGTCGGTGTAGCCGAGGACGGGTACGCCGGCGTCGCGGAGCCGGGCGGCGACGGCGGCGAACCGTTCGTCGGGGGCGCGGCCGGGTCCGCTGTCGGGGTTGAGCACCACCGAGTGCAGTTGTCCGGCGGAGCGGATGAGCCGTTCCCATTCCTCGGGCCGGTCGGCGGGGTGCTCGTAGAGCGGCACCAGCAGCATGGGGTTCCTTCGTCTTCCTTCGTCGGCGGTGCGTCGGCGGTGCGTCGGCGGTGCTTCAGCGGTGTGCGGTGGCGCGGCCGAGGAGCAGGCAGACCAGGACGGCCAGGGCGGCCGCCGCGGTGCCGGCCACCGCCAGCTGGACCAGGCGGGGCGGTCCGGTCCCGGTGAGCAGGGCCAGGCTCTGGGCGAAGGCCGCGCCGGAGCAGACCACGGCGGCGGGGCGGACCGCGCCGAAGGACTGCAGGAGCAGCCCGGTCCACATCACGGTGCCGAGCAGCAGCAGGGTGGCGACGCGGAGTCCGGTGAGGCCGGGGGCGTGCGGCCACAGCAGGGTGCCGGTGACGCCGAGGACGAGCAGCACCGCGAGGTACGCGGTGAGGCAACGGGCCAGGGTGGCGAGCATCCGGCGCCAGAACGCGCCGGGTGAGCGGGCCGCCCGCAGCCCGGCGAGGCTGCCGCTGCGGAAGCGGTGGAGGAGCCATTCGGCGGGGCCCATGCTGAGGGTGAGGGCGACCGCGGAGGGTGCGGCGACGGCTTCGGCGGGGCCGCCGCTGAGGACCTCCCCCAGCGCGGCGTAGAGCACGAGCAGGCCGGTGCCGAGGCCGAACACCCCGTAGGGCGCGGAGTCCCCGATGCGGGGTCCGCGCCGGGTGTGGTCCTCCTCGGCGCCGCGCAGCATCCGCCAGCGCACGGGGCCGCCTTCGCCCGGGCGGCGTTCGGCCCAGCGGTGGATCCTGCGCACCCCGGCCCGTACGCCCTGGGCGACCGGCAGCTCCCGCAGGGCGAGGGCGCAGGCGGCCAGCAGGGACACGAGGAGCAGGGTGACGCGTACGGGCACGGACGGGTCGGTGAACAGGGCGAGGACCGCTCCGGCGGCCATGGGGCCGAGTGCGGCGAGCAGCAGCCGTTCGCGGCCCAGGACCAGGAGCACGGTGGCGGCGCCGACGTAGACGGCCTGGCCGGCGGCGAAGGCGTACGAGAAGGGCGGGCCGCCGGGGACGGCGAAGGCGGCGGCGGTGCCGAGGAGGGCTCCGGCGGGGGCGCCGACGAGGAGGGTGCGTCCGGCGGCGGCCCGGTCGCCGAGGCCGAGCCAGGAGTAGGCGCGGTGGGACAGGCTCTGGTCCCAGACCCAGCCGATGAGGGCTCCGGCGAGGAGGGTGAGGGTGCCGGCGGGAAGTCCGAGCCGGTCGGGGGGGCCTTCGAGGAGGGGTGCTCCGAGGACGTAGGCGAGGCCGGGGAGGGCGAAGATCAGGCCTCGGAGCAGGCAGGCGGTGAGGGAGACCTTCCAGGGGTCGGGGAGGCGGTCGGGTTCGGGGAAGGTGCGGGGGACGCGGGCGTAGAGCTCTTCGGCGAGGGCGAAGGAGTCGTGGCGTCCGTAGGTGAGGCGGATGTGTTCGTCGGTCATCCCGTCGGATTCGAGGATGGCGGCGATCTCGTCGGGGTGGACGGCCGCGCCGGCGAACGCGCCCAGTCGGTCGGCGAGTTCGTCCATGGGGTCGGCGGCCGGGGCCCCGGGGCCGCCGGGGCGGGGCCGGGGCAGGTCGGGCAGGGTGTCGGTGCGTCCGGCGGGGGCGGGGCGGCCGATGTGGACCCAGGTGCCCTCGGGGCCGGGGGGCTTGAGCCAGAGGGATCCGCTCACCACATGCTCCCGTCGGCCGCGAGTTCCTTGTTCCGGGGGTCCTGGGACCAGGGGTCGGTGATCCGGCGGGTCCAGTCGTCGCCGGTGCGGAGGGGCAGGACGGGCCGGTCCAAACGGGTCCGGTCGGCGAGTTCGCGGTAGATGTGCCGGAAGCCGTCGACGGACTGGTGGAGGGTGAACTTCTCGACGACGCGTTGGCGGGACATCCGGCCGAGTTCGGCGCGGCGTTCGTCGTCGCGCAGGAGGGCGAGGGTGGCGCGGGCCATGGTCTCGGGTTCGCGGGGCGGGACGACGAGGCCGGTGTCGCCGACGGCTTCGCGGACGCCTCCGACGTCGGTGGAGACGGTGGTGCGGCCGCAGGACATGGCTTCGATGATGCTGAAGGGGAAGCCTTCGCTGATGCTGGAGAGCATGACGACGGAGCCGGCGGCGTAGGCCTTGGCGACCTGGTCGATGCGGCCCTCGTAGGTGATGCCGTCGGTGACGCCGAGTTCGGCGGCGAGTTTCTCCAGGCGCAGCCGGTAGTCCTCGCAGCCGGCCGGGACGGGTCCGAAGAGGCGCAGGCGCAGGGCGGGGAGTTCCTCGCGCATGAACGCGTAGGCGCGGATGAGGGTTTCGAGGTCCTTGATGGGGTCGATGCGGCCGCACCAGCTGAGGGTGGGCACGTCCGGTTCGGGGCCGGCTTGGGGGAAGGCGTGCGGGTCGACGCCGTTGTAGACGGTGCGGATGCGTTCGGAGTCGGCGCCCCCGCGTTCTTCCCAGCGGCGGTTGTACTGGTTGCAGGGGGTGATCAGGTCGGCCTGCCGGTAGCCCTCGGAGTTGAGCTCGCGGTAGAAGCCCAGCATCAGGGCCTTGACGGGCCAGCGCTGGGCGGCGGTGCGGTAGCCGAGGTAGCGCTCGCGCAGGTAGATGCCGTGCTCGGTGAGGAGGAAGGGCACTCCGTCGAGGCGTTTGGCGGCGAGGGCGGGGAGGGTGGCGAGGCCGCTGCTGACGGCGTGGGCGACGCTGTCGGGCGGGATGCGTACCGCGAGCGGGCGCAGGGCGTGTTCCAGCAGGTCGGTGGCGGTGAGCGCGTCGTGGACGGTGGGTTCGGCGGCGGCGGTGACCAGGCCGGGGCGGGTCCACGCGGTCATCAGCAGGCGCAGGACCGATTCGGAGCGCAGGGCGGGGGCGAGGCGGCCGGCGCGGGCGAGGCGGGCGAGTTCGCCGAGGGCCTCGGAGAAGCCCCCGTGCGCGGGGTCGATGAGGGAGAGCAGGAAGGTTTCGTACGTTTCGGTGAAGCGGCGGCGGGCCTTGCCGCGCAGGGCCGTGCGGCGGGTGCGGGCGGGCGGCGGTCCCCAGAGGGGGACGGCGGTGTGCCGGTAGACGTTGCGCGGCAGCTCCCAGGTGACCGGCTCTCGTCCGGAGCCGGTGAGGGCTATGACGTTGAAGTCGACCTCCGGCATGCCGCGTACCAGCTGGTCGCACCAGGTGCTGACGCCGCCGTGGACGTGCGGGTAGGTGCCTTCGGTGAGCATGGTGACATGACGCCCATGGCTCATGTGGTGTGTCCCCCCAGGACGGAAAAGGGGCCGGCGCCCGTGGTGCGCGCGTGGAGCGCCGGCTCTGGGTGTTACGTGTGCCGCGGTCGTCCGGGCGGCGGTACGGGCAGTACGGCCGGGACGGGTCGCGCGGGTGGTTCGGGTGTGGTGGGCGGGTCAGAGGAGCTTGAGCGTGACCTGCGACTGGAGTGCTTCGGGGGCCGTCCAGGTGGAGCGGGTGCCGGCGTAGGCGGTGCCGAAGTCGGCGGTGCCGAGGAGCAGCTGCTTCTTGGTGCCGTTCGGGGCGGTGACGGGGGCGGCGACTCCGGAGGGGGCCTTGACGACGACGTCCTTGCCGATCTTGTAGGCGGTCACCTTGCCTTCGGCGACGGCCTTGTTCCAGGCGGCGCGTCGCTGGAGCTCGACGCCGGTGTCCTTCATGCTCTGGTTGACGATCGGCGCGCTGGGCGCGTAGAGCGCGCGGTAGGTGTCGAGGACCTTGTTGAGCACCGGGTAGAGGGTGCGGTCCTCGGCGAGGTTGGACTGGTGGACGTAGTGCGGCCGGGGGTCGTTGGCCAGCACGTGGCGCATGGCGGTGCGCGCCTCGGCGGGGACGATGTGGTCGAGGTAGCCGGTGTTGGTGTCCAGCGGGGCCGGCAGGCAGGTGGAGGTCGCCGGGTTGTCCTCGCAGATGCCGCTGCCGCCGTCGGCGCGGCTGGTGTAGATCCAGTTGTACTCGTCGGCCATCTCCGCGTTGGTGCCCGTGTTGTAGTACACGTTCATCGGGTGGCGGGGGACGGTCAGGGCGGCGCCGACGGCCCGCTGGTCGGGTTCGCGGGAGTTGTCGCTGCCGGCCCACTTGACCCCGTTGTCGGCGAGGGCGCCGGCCAGGTTGGGGTTGTCCTGCGGCTGCTGCGGGAGGGTCTTGAGGCCGGAGTGCTCGCCGGTGACCAGCTCGGAGCGGTCGAGGGTGATGCCCTTGGCCGCGGCCCAGTTGTTGTTGTCGCGGATCTGGGCGGAGATGTCGGCGCGGCTCATCCAGTTGGTGGCGCCCTGGGCGTTCTTGGTGCAGGTCCAGGGGTTGGCGCTGGTGTCCTGGACGCAGCCGAGGAAGGGGTGCGTGTAGGTGTGGTTCATCCAGCGGAACTTGGCGCGGTCGGCGACGAGCTGGGCGGTCATCGCGTCGGTGCCGCCGTTCGCGGTCTTCCACTCCTCGCCGGCGCCCGCGTTGAAGAGCATGTCCAGCTTGAAGTTCTTGGACGTCTGCCACTGCGCCGCGTACTGGGCGTCGGCGGCGGTCATCCGGATGGTGCTCTCCTTGCCCTCGCCGCCGGCGCAGGCGTAGTCGCCGGGGGTGCAGTTGAGCTCCTTGCTCCAGCGGGCGTCGGGGGCGAAGACGTCGTCGACGTGGACGGCGAAGTAGCTGCGCTCCTGGCCGAGGTGGACGCCCTGGGTGAGCCAGTCGACGATGCCGCGGGCCAGCAGGCGGAACTGCTGCTGGTACTGGTTGTAGCCGAAGGTGACGACGAGTTCGCTGCGTCCGTCGTGGGTGTACTCGCCGACGAGGGAGGCGCGGCCGCCGGTGACGGGGGCGTCGAGGTAGCTGGTGTAGCCGGTGCGGGGCTTGGCCATGAAGCCGTAGCTCTCCGGAACCATGGCGGAGTTGTCCTCGAAGGTGACCTGACCGCCGAGGTAGCCGAAGGGGCCCGCCTTGCCGGCGGCGGTGACGGCGGCCTGGGTGCCGTCGAGCTGGCCGCTGTAGCCGCCGTTGTCCGTGTACTCCAGGCCGACCCCCGGGTGGGCCCAGGTGTAGGCGTCGACCTGGCGGATCCCGTACGTCGTCTCGTACGCGGTGAGCGCCGCCATCTCGGCGGAGCCTTCGCCGAAGGGGTTCTCGTTGGGCAGCACGACCCCCTGGTACTTGGCCCGCGGGCGGCCGTCGACGGTGTCGGCGAGGAACGCGGCGTCGATGACGGGGCGGCCGGCACCGGCCAGGTCGACCCTGGTGTAGGGGACGCCGGTGTCCTTGAGCTGCGCGGTGATCGCGCCGACCGAGCTGCCGCCGTCGTCGACGACGAGCACCTTCAGGTCGATGCGCGGTGTCGCCGTGGCCGCCTCGGCGGTCGCGGCGGGTACTGCCACGGACATCAGGGCTGCCGCCGCCATCGACGCGGCGGCCCTGTTCATCCGGTTCTTGTTGACCATTTCGGCCTTCCCCCCGCAGGCATCCCTCGACGACGGCCCATGGCGGACGGCCGGGCCGGGGAGGCACTGTGGAAATCATGCAAAAGGACCCCACGTCCCCTTGCGAGAGTGATGCGAGTCTCTCGGACCCCGTCAGCTCTAAGGGGCAAACCTGGAGCAGAGTCCACAGATGGGTGAACCTGATGGCGCGTTGATCGAACAACTTGACAAACCTTGCAGTGGCGTACGGACGACTACCTGCGCGTAGGCTCGTTTCCGGCGGCCGCCGGGCCCTAATACGATCGCTGCGGAGCGGCCGGTGACCCCGACGCGACCCAAGCGCCCACTAACACAAACGGAAGCGAGACTTCACCACCGTGACTGCTCTGACTCTCAGCACTGCCGGCGCTGCGACGCTGCGCGCCGACGCCCTCGTGGTCGGCGTGGCGAAGGGCCCGAAGGGGCTCGTCGTGGCCGCCGGCGCCGAGGCCGTGGACAAGGCGTTCGACGGAAAGCTCGCCGCCGTGCTCGACTCGCTCGGCGCCACGGGCGCCGAGGGCGAGACCACCAAGCTGCCCGCCCCGGCAGGCCTCAAGGCCCCGGTCGTGCTGGTGGTCGGCCTCGGTGCGGCGCCTGAGCAGGACGAGTCCTTCGACGAGGAGGCCCTGCGCCGCGCCGCCGGCTCCGCCGCCCGCGCCCTGCACGGCTCGAAGAAGGCCGCGTTCGCCCTCCCCCTGGACGACGCCTCCGCGGTCACCGCCGTCGCCGAGGGCGCGCTGCTCGGCGCGTACGCCTTCACCGCGTACCAGGGTGGCGAGAAGAAGGCCGCCAAGAACGGCGGCCCGAAGCAGCCCCTGGCCGAGGTGGCCCTGCTCGGCGCCAAGCCGCGCGACAAGGAGCACAAGGCCGCGGCCGAGCGCGCCGTCGTCGTCGCCACCGAGGTCAACGTCGCCCGCGACCTGATCAACACCCCGCCGAACGACCTCACCCCCGAGGCCTTCGCCGCCGTCGCCTCCGCGACCGCGAAGGAGAACGGCGTCAAGGTCCAGGTCCTGGACGAGAAGGCGCTGGTCAAGGGCGGCTACGGCGGCATCATGGGCGTCGGCAAGGGCTCCGAGAACGCCCCGCGCCTGGTGAAGCTCTCCTACACCCACGCCAAGGCGGAGAAGACCCTCGCCTTCGTCGGCAAGGGCATCACCTACGACTCGGGCGGCATCTCCCTGAAGCCGGCCGGCCACAACGAGACGATGAAGTGCGACATGGCCGGCGCCGCCGCCGTCTTCGCCGCCGTCATCGCCGCCGCCAAGCTGGGCCTCCAGGTCAACGTCACCGGCTGGCTCGCCCTCGCCGAGAACATGCCCTCCGGCTCCGCCACCAAGCCGGGCGACGTGCTGCGCATGTACAGCGGCAAGACCGTCGAGGTCCTGAACACGGACGCCGAGGGCCGCCTGGTCCTGGGCGACGCCCTGACCAAGGCCTCCGAGGACAACCCGGACGCCATCGTCGACGTCGCCACCCTCACGGGTGCCATGGTGCTGGCGCTCGGCGACCGCACCTTCGGGATCATGGCCAACGACGACGCCTTCCGCACCTCGATCCACGAGATCGCGGAAGAGGTCGGCGAGGCCTCCTGGCCGATGCCGCTCCCCGAGGACCTGCGCAAGACCATGGACTCCCCCACCGCCGACATCGCCAACATGGGCGTGCGGATGGGCGGCGGCCTGGTGGCCGGCCTCTTCCTCCAGGAGTTCGTCGGCGAGGGCATCACCTGGGCGCACCTGGACATCGCGGGCCCGGCCTTCCACGAGGGCGCGCCGTACGGCTACACCCCCAAGGGCGGCACCGGCTCCGCCGTGCGCACCCTGGTGCGCCTCGCCGAGCGCACCGCCACGGGCGACCTGGGCTGACGCCCCGGACCCCGTCGCGCGGGCGTCCGCGTACCAGCTCGTGAGACGCCCGCTGTGACACGCACCGCGCCCCGGGACCCCTGTCGAGGTCCCGGGGCGCGTTCGCTCTGGAAGAAACGTCGAGGATCAGTAGGTTTCTACGCACGGGTAACCCGGATCTCGGGCAGAACGACGGTCCACACCCGGGGCCCGGCGTCCCGCGTTCCCCCGACAAATGCGAAGATGGGTTCTCGGCAGGACAGGGCCCCCACCACAGGGCCGAAGAAACAAGCGGCCGATTACCAGCCGCCGCCCGGTCACAGAGGACCGGTGCCCGGCGCACATGCATGGAGGACGTGACGTGGCGAACGACGCCAGCACCGTTTTCGACCTAGTGATCCTCGGCGGTGGCAGTGGCGGTTACGCCGCGGCTCTGCGCGCATCCCAGCTGGGTCTCGACGTTGCGCTGATCGAGAAGAACAAGCTCGGCGGCACCTGCCTGCACAACGGCTGCATCCCCACGAAGGCTCTGCTGCACGCCGGTGAGATCGCCGACCAGGCACGCGAGGCCGGACAGTTCGGTATCAAGGCCTCTTTCGAGGGCGTTGACATCGCCGGTGTGCACAAGTACAAGGACGAGGTCATCTCGGGCCTGTACAAGGGCCTGCAGGGCCTGGTCGCCTCCCGCAAGGTGACCTACATCGAGGGTGAGGGCCGTCTGTCCTCCCCGACCTCCGTCGACGTCAACGGCCAGCGCATCCAGGGCCGCCACGTCCTGCTGGCGACCGGCTCCGTGCCGAAGTCGCTGCCGGGCCTGACCATCGACGGCAACCGGATCATCTCCTCGGACCACGCGCTGGTCCTGGACCGCGTGCCCCAGTCCGCGATCATCCTGGGCGGCGGCGTCATCGGCGTCGAGTTCGCCTCGGCGTGGAAGTCCTTCGGCACCGACGTCACCGTCATCGAGGGCCTCAAGCACCTCGTCCCGGTCGAGGACGAGAACAGCTCCAAGATCCTGGAGCGCGCCTTCCGCAAGCGCGGCATCAAGTTCAACCTGGGCACCTTCTTCCAGTCCGCCGAGTACACCGAGACCGGTGTCAAGGTCACGCTGGCCGACGGCAAGACCTTCGAGGCCGAGGTGCTGCTGGTCGCCATCGGCCGCGGCCCGGTCTCCCAGGGCCTGGGCTACGAGGAGCAGGGCGTCGCGATGGACCGCGGCTACGTCCTGGTCGACGAGTACATGCAGACCAACGTGCCGACCATCTCGGCCGTGGGTGACCTCGTCCCCACCCTGCAGCTCGCGCACGTCGGCTTCGCCGAGGGCATCCTCGTCGCGGAGCGCCTGGCCGGCCTGAAGGCCGTGCCGATCGACTACGACGGTGTCCCGCGCGTCACGTACTGCCACCCCGAGGTCGCCTCGGTCGGCATCACCGAGGCCAAGGCCAAGGAGATCTACGGCGCGGACAAGGTCGTGGCCCTCAAGTACAACCTGGCGGGCAACGGCAAGAGCAAGATCCTGAAGACCGCGGGCGAGATCAAGCTCGTCCAGGTCAAGGACGGTGCCGTGGTCGGCGTCCACATGGTCGGTGACCGGATGGGCGAGCAGGTCGGCGAAGCCCAGCTGATCTACAACTGGGAGGCCCTGCCGGCCGAGGTCGCGCAGCTCATCCACGCGCACCCGACCCAGAACGAGGCCCTCGGCGAGGCCCACCTGGCCCTGGCCGGCAAGCCGCTTCACGCACACGACTAATCGTCACGGGCGCGACGACCACTTCCGCACTTTCGTTAGGAGCAACTGAAACCATGTCGGTTTCCGTAACCCTTCCGGCGCTCGGCGAGAGCGTCACCGAGGGCACTGTCACCCGTTGGCTCAAGGCCGAGGGCGAGCGCGTCGAGGCCGACGAGCCGCTGCTCGAGGTCTCGACCGACAAGGTCGACACCGAGATCCCCTCCCCCGTCTCCGGCATCCTGGCCTCCATCAAGGTCGCCGAGGACGAGACCGTCGAGGTCGGCGCCGAGCTGGCCGTCATCGACGACGGCTCCGGCGCCCCGGCCGCCGCTGCCGCCCCGGCCGCCGCCGAGGCCCCCGCGGCCCCGGCCCCCGCCGAGGCCCCCGCCGCCGAGGCCCCGGCCGCCCCCGCACCGGCCGAGACCCCGGCTCCGGCCGCCGCTCCGGCGGGCGCCGCCTCCGGCACCGACGTCGTGCTGCCCGCGCTGGGCGAGTCGGTCACCGAGGGCACCGTCACCCGCTGGCTGAAGGAGGTCGGCGAGTCCGTCGAGGCCGACGAGCCGCTGCTCGAGGTCTCCACGGACAAGGTCGACACCGAGATCCCCGCGCCGGTCTCCGGCACCCTGCTGGAGATCCTGGTCGCCGAGGACGAGACCGCCGAGGTCGGCGCCCGTCTCGCCGTCATCGGTGTCGCGGGCGCGGCTCCGGCCGCCGCCCCGGCCGCCGCTGCCCCGGCTCCGGCTCCGGCCGCCGCCCCGGCCCCCGCCGCTCCGGCTCCGGCCCCCGTGGCCGCCCCGGCTCCGGCCGCCCCGGCTCCGGCCGCCGCTCCGGCCCCCGTCGCCGCTCCGGCCGCTCCGGCGCCGGTCGCCGCCCCGGCTCCGGTCGCGCCGGCCGCTCCCGCCGCCGTCTCCGGCGACGAGGGCGCGTACGTGACCCCGCTGGTGCGCAAGCTCGCCTCGGAGTCCGGCGTCAACCTGGCGACGGTCACGGGCACCGGTGTCGGTGGCCGCATCCGCAAGCAGGACGTCCTGGCCGCCGCCGAGGCCGCCAAGGCCGCCGCCGCCCCGGCTCCGGCCGCCGCCGCTGCCGCCCCGGCCGCCAAGGCTCCGGCCGCGGTGTCCGAGCTGCGCGGTCAGACGGTCAAGATGACCCGCATGCGCAAGGTCATCGGCGACAACATGATGAAGGCCCTGCACTCGCAGGCGCAGCTCAGCTCCGTGGTCGAGGTGGACATCACCAAGATCATGAAGCTGCGCGAGAAGGCCAAGGCCGGCTTCCTCGCCCGCGAGGGCGTCAAGCTGTCCCCGATGCCGTTCTTCGTCAAGGCCGCTGCCCAGGCGCTGAAGGCCCACGCGGTCGTCAACGCCCGGATCAACGACGACGAGGGCACCATCACCTACTTCGACTCGGAGAACATCGGCATCGCCGTGGACTCCGAGAAGGGCCTGATGACCCCGGTCATCAAGGGTGCCGGTGACCTCAACCTGGCGGGCATCTCCAAGGCGACCGCCGACCTGGCCGCCAAGGTCCGCGGCAACAAGATCACCCCGGACGAGCTGTCCGGCGCGACCTTCACCATCAGCAACACCGGCTCGCGCGGTGCGCTGTTCGACACGGTGATCGTTCCGCCGAACCAGGTCGCGATCCTGGGCATCGGTGCCACGGTCAAGCGTCCCGTGGTCATCGAGACCGAGGAGGGCACCGTCATCGGTGTCCGCGACATGACGTACCTGACCCTGTCCTACGACCACCGCCTGGTGGACGGCGCGGACGCGGCCCGGTACCTCACCGCCGTCAAGGCGATCCTCGAGGCCGGCGAGTTCGAGGTCGAGCTCGGCCTGTAAGGCCCTGCGCACAGCCCCGGCTGTCGCTCGCGGCGCCCCCGTCCGGATTCGTCCGGGCGGGGGCGCCGTCGTTGTGCCCCGTCGCGCCCCGTTGTAACGAGCCTCACCCTGCGTCCCTGACCACGAACGCATCGGAGCAGGCCACGGCGGCCGTATTGTCTACGCATCAGGCCCCGCGTGTCCGCACACACAGGAGTTGAAACCCGATGATCACCCCACCCGTCGTGCACTCGCTGCGCGAGCAGATCCGCGAGCACATCGTGGAGGGGATCGTCAGCGGCCGCTGGAAGCCCGGCGAGCGGATCGTCGAGCGCCGGATCGCCGTGGAGCTGGAGGTCAGCCAGACGCCCGTGCGCGAGGCGCTGCGCGAGCTGGAGACGCTGCGGCTGATCGAGTCGGCGCCGAACAAGGGCGTCCGCGTACGGAACCTCTCGGCGGCCGACCTGGAGGAGATCTACCCGGTCCGGGCCGGCCTGGAGCAGATCGCGGCCGAGCTGGCCGCCCCGAAGCTGGCGGCCGACTGCTCGGCCCTGGAGCCGCACGTGGAGGCCCTGTGGGAGGCCGACCGGATCCAGGACGGCACGGCGCAGGTGCGGCACACGGTGGGCTTCCACCGGGAGATGGTGCGGGCGGCCGGGAACAGCGTGCTGCTGCACACCTGGGAGAGCCTGGGCATCGAGGTCTTCACGGCCCTGTCCATCCGGTGGCTGGGAACCGTCCAGAAGTCCTACGCCGAGGAGCACGAGGCCCTCGTCGCGGCGTTCCGCAGCCAGGACCCCGATATCGGGGTTCTGGTGAAGCGGCACGTCCTGGGCTGCGCCCCGCGTAGCGCCTGACCCCTCCCCCACACCCCTTCTGACCTGCGGGTTTTAGCGATCCTCCAGTGAATTCCAGCTGGGTTGACATGTACTGATGAAACCGGCACCGGGTGCCTGCCTTCATGGCACCGGGTGCCGACTTTCGTCCCGGCGTCGATTATTGGTCACTTTTATTTGATCGATCATCGATCAGGGATTTACAGTCACTGCGGGCCCCAACCGGGTCCATCGACCCTGTCCTGCCCGTCAGGGTTTTCTTCACCACCTCCTCTCCTTTGTCCGGAAGGCGGCGCACACCGATGTCCGACCCCGTAGGAAAGCTTCCGAGCGAGCTCGACCAGCTCCCGGACCGCGACACCGAGGAGACCGCCGAATGGGCGGCCTCCCTCGACGCCGTCGCCAAGGCCGCCGGTACGCGCCGCGCCGAATACCTGCTCCGCCGCACCCTCCAGCACGCCGAGGCCGCCGGCCTCGCCCTGCCGAAGCTGCTGGAGACGGACTACGTCAACACCATCCCCACCGCCGCCGAGCCGGCCTTCCCCGGTGACGAGGAGATGGAAGCCAAGATCACCGCCTGGAACCGCTGGAACGCGGCCGCCATGGTGACCCGCGGCTCCAAGTACGGCGTCGGCGGCCACATCGCCACCTTCGCCTCCGCCGCGTGGCTGTACGAGACCGGCTTCCAGCACTTCTTCCGCGGGAAGGAGGCCGACGGATCCGGCGACCAGCTCTACATCCAGGGCCACGCCTCCCCCGGCATCTACGCCCGCGCCTTCCTCGACGGGCGCATCTCCGAGCAGCAGCTCGACAACTTCCGCCAGGAGTCCGGCGGCAACGGCCTGCCGTCCTACCCGCACCCGCGGCGCCTGCCGTGGCTGTGGGAGTTCCCCACGGTCTCCATGGGCCTCGGCCCGCTCTCCGCGATCTACCAGGCGCGCTTCAACCGCTACCTGGAGAACCGCAAGATCAAGGACACCTCCAACTCGCACGTCTGGGCCTTCCTCGGCGACGGCGAGATGGACGAGCCCGAGTCGACCGCCGCCCTGGCCCTGGCCTCCCGCGAGCAGCTCGACAACCTGACGTTCGTCATCAACTGCAACCTGCAGCGCCTCGACGGCCCGGTCCGCGCGAACTTCCGCGTGGTCCAGGAGCTGGAGGCCCAGTTCCGCGGCGCCGGCTGGAACGTCATCAAGACCCTGTGGGGCACAGCCTGGGACGAGCTGTTCCAGCTCGACACCACGGGCGCCCTGGTACGCCGCCTGCGCGAGGTACCGGACGCGCAGTTCCAGACGTACGCCACCCGCGACGTGGCCTACATCCGCCAGCACTTCTTCGGCGCCAACGCCGAGCTCGCCGCCCTGGGCGCGCTGCTCTCCGACGCGAAGATCGCCGAGTGCTTCCACACCTCCCGCGGCGGCCACGAGCCCCGCAAGGTGTACGCCGCGTACAAGGCCGCCCTGGAGCACAAGGGCGCTCCGACGGTCATCCTCGCGCAGACCGTCAAGGGCTACACGCTGGGCGCCGGGTTCGAGTCGAAGAACGCGAACCACCAGATGAAGAAGCTGACGATCGACGAGTTCAAGGACATGCGCGACCTCCTTGGCCTCCCGATCCCGGACAGCGCCTTCGCCGACGGCAAGGTCCCGTACGGCCACCCGGGCGCGAACAGCCCCGAGGTCCGGTACCTGAACGAGCGCCGCGCGGCCCTCGGCGGCCCCGCCCCGGCCCGCAAGGTCCACCAGGTGGCGCTGCCGGCTCCGGCCGACCGCTCCTTCGCCCCGCTCATCAAGGGTTCCGGCAAGCAGGAGATGGCCACCACCATGGCCTTCGTCCGCCTGGTCAAGGACCTGATGCGGGACAAGGAGACCGGCAAGCGCTGGGTGCCGATCGTCCCCGACGAGGCCCGAACCTTCGGTATGGAGTCGCTCTTCCCGTCGGCCGGCATCTACTCGCCGCTGGGCCAGACGTACGAGCCGGTCGACCGCGACCAGCTGATGTACTACAAGGAAGCCAAGGACGGCCAGATCCTCAACGAGGGGATCACCGAGGCCGGCGCCATGGCCGACTTCATCGCCGCCTGCACGTCGTACGCGACGCACGGCGAGCCGATGATCCCCTTCTACATCTTCTACTCGATGTTCGGCTGGCAGCGCACCGCCGACCAGATGTGGCAGCTCGCCGACCAGCTCGGCAAGGGCTTCATCGTCGGCGCCACCGCCGGCCGCACCACGCTGACCGGTGAGGGCCTCCAGCACGCGGACGGCCACTCGCACCTGATCGCGTCCACGAACCCGGCGTCGCTCAACTACGACCCGGCCTTCGCGTACGAGATCGCGGTGATCGTCAAGGACGGTCTGCGCCGCATGTACGGCGAGCAGCCCGAGGACGTCTTCTACTACCTGACGGTCTACAACGAGCCGAAGGTGCAGCCCGCGATGCCCGAGGGCGTCGAGGAAGGCATCGTCAAGGGCCTGTACCGGTTCAACACGGCCGCCGACCTGGAGGCGGCCCCGGCCGCCGACGCCCCGAAGATCCAGCTCATGGCCTCGGGCACGGCGATCCACTGGGTCCTGGAGGCGCAGCGGCTGCTGGCCGCCGACTGGAACGTGGCCGCCGACGTGTGGTCCGCCACCTCGTGGGGCGAGCTGCGCCGCGACGCGCTGGAGTGCGACGAGGCGCTGCTGCGCGGCGAGGAGCGCACCCCGTACGTGACCCGCGTGCTGGAGGGCGCCCCGGGTCCGGTCCTCGCGGTCTCCGACTGGATGCGCCAGGTCCCGGACCAGATCAGCCAGTGGGTCCCGCAGGACTACACCTCGCTGGGTACGGACGGCTTCGGTCTGTCCGACACCCGTGAGGGCGCCCGCCGCCACTTCGGTGTCGACGCCCAGTCGATCGTGGTGGCCTCGCTGGCCCAGCTCGCCCGCCGCGGCGAGGTGCCGGCGTCCGCCGTCAAGGAGGCCCGGGAGCGCTACGGCCT
This sequence comes from Streptomyces racemochromogenes, assembly GCF_039535215.1. Taxonomy (GTDB): domain Bacteria; phylum Actinomycetota; class Actinomycetes; order Streptomycetales; family Streptomycetaceae; genus Streptomyces; species Streptomyces racemochromogenes. The sequence continues at coordinate 5,030,999 of NZ_BAAAWT010000001.1, read as the reverse complement.
CTGAGCCGTGTCCCGCTGACGTGCCGAAGGCCGGTGTCGCACCCCCAAGGGGGTGGGACACCGGCCTTTGGCCGTACGAGCGGTGGCGACGCGGGGGTGCAGCCGTGATGCTGGATCCCGTGATGGACGAGACGGAGTTCTGGGAGATCGTCGACCGTACCCGCGAGGCCGCCGAGGGCGACCCCGAGGAGCATGCCGAGCTGCTCGTGGAACGGCTGGCGCAGCTCGACCCCGACTCCGTGCTGGATTTCGCGCGGCACTTCGAGTCCCGGTACAACCGGGCGTACACCTGGGACCTGTGGGGCGCGGCGTGGGTGCTGCTCGACGGGGCGAGCGACGACGCGTTCGACTACTTCCGGTGCTGGCTGATCGGTCAGGGCAGGGAGGTCTTCGAGGGCGCGGTGCACGATCCGGACCGGCTGGCGGAGCTGCTGGGCGACTTCGACGAGGAGATCGACGGGGACGGCGAGGAGCTGGGGTACGCGGCCGACGAGGCCTACGAGCAGCTGACCGGGGTGGTGGCGCCGGACCTGGGGATCCCGTTGCAGGCGGAGGAGCCGGAGGGCACCCCGCTGGACTTCGAGAACGAAGCCGTGCTGGCGGAGCGCTTCCCCCGGCTCTGGGACCGCTTCCGCTCCTAGTAGTGGGTTCCGCCGTCGATGCGGATCTCGGTGCCGGTGATGAAGGCGCCGTCCTCGGAGCCGAGCATCGCGACGACGCCGGCGACGGTCTGCGGGCCGGCGAAGCCCTGGCCGAGGGCGGGGGCGAGCTTGGCGAACAGGCTCCAGTCGGTGTCCTCGGGCAGGCCGGGGCCGGTGCCGGTGGTCATGCCGCTCTCGATGGAGCCGGGGGCGACGCTGACGAAGCGCAGGCCCTGCTTGCTGTACTCGGCGGCCAGTGCGTGGGTCATGGACTGGATGCCGCCCTTGCTGGCCGCGTAGGCGGACATGTAGGGGTGGGCGAAGCTCGCCGAGGTGGAGCTGAAGTTGACGACGACGGGCTGCTCGCCGGCCAGCAGGGCGGGGAGCGACTCGCGGATCATCAGGAAGGTGCCGGTCAGGTTGACCGAGATCACCTGGTTCCACAGGTCGAGCGTGGTCTGGTGGGTGTGCGCGGAGCGCAGGATGCCCGCCGCGTTGACCAGTACGTCGACGCCGGTGAGCGCGTCGACGGCGGCGGCGACGCCCGTCTTGACGGCGGCCTCGTCGGATATGTCCAGGACGGCGGTGGTCAGCCGGCCGGCGGTGCCGTCGCCGGCCGCCCGGTCGGCGGTGGCCTTGAGTCCGGCCTCGTTCACGTCGACGGCGTGGACGCGGCCGCCCTCGGAGAGAATGCGGTGGACGGTGGCCTGGCCGATGCCCGAGCCGCCGCCGGTGATGAGGACGCGACGTCCTTCGTAACGGTTCATGGGGGCGAGCCTACCGAGCGTGTGACACGTTTTGCCAGCCTGGCATGAAATGCATTCTTCAGCCGGCGCTGGCGTAGTCTTCACCCGTGAGATCTCCCCGCCCGTACTCCCCCCAGAGCGGCCCCGGAACCCAGTCGCTGACCGAGCGCCGCAAGGCCGCCACCCAGCTCGACATCGCCCGCGCCGCGTGCGAGCTCTTCGCCGCGAACGGCCCCGACGGCACCACCGCCGAGGACATCGCCCACCGGGCGGGGGTCGCGCTGCGCACGTTCTACCGCTACTTCCGCAACAAGCAGGAGGCCGTGGCCCCGCTGCTGGCGGGCGGCGGCGACGCCTGGCGGGCGCTGCTCGCCGAGGAGCGCCCGGGAACCCCCCTGGCGGAGGCCCTGGAGCGGGCGGTGCGGCGCTCGCTGAGCGACTCCCGGACCGTCGAGGAGGGGCTGGAGGTCACCCGCGGCCTGCTGCGGGCGGCGGCCTCCGACGAGGCGCTGCGGGCGGTCTGGTACCGGGTGAACCAGGACTCCGAGGAGCGCCTGGTCCCGGTGGTGGCCCGGCTGGCCGGCCCGGAGGCGGACCCGATGTCGGTACGCCTGCTCGCGGCGGCGGCCACGGACGCGATCCGCGTCTCCCTGGAGCTCTGGTCGGCCGGCGACGCCCCGGTCTCGGGCCCCGGCTCCCCCGCGGACCTCGCGGTCCGGGCCCTGCGCGAGCTGACCGGCGCGATGCCCCTGCTCCGCTGAGCGGGGCAGGGGCACCGGGAGTGGGGGTGCGAGGTGGTCAGCGCCAGCCGCCCCAGTCGTCGTACCAGTCGCCGTGGTCGTGCCAGCTCGCGTTGTCCCAACGGCCCCAGTCGTTGTCGTTCCAGCCGTGGTCGTGGTCGCTCCAGCGGCCGTTCCCACCGCAGTCGTCATCGTCCCAGTGGTTCGAGTGGCGGTGGTCCGAGCGCGAGTCCCAGCCACCGTCATGGGCGGAGGCGTTCGCGACCGGCAGCAGACCCAGGGTGAGTCCGGCGGCCCCGGCGACAACGGCTCCGACGATCCTACGGCGCATCTTCATGCACCTCCGATACAAATAGCACTTATCGGGCTTTTAGGTCCTATCCACCGTTACTCCGATCAGGCGAGCTGTCAAAAGCAGCGGATCCGGACGTCTGCGGCCGGTTCAGTGGCCGTCGTCCAAGGGCAGCTGTTCCTGTCGGCATATGGCGGCTCCGTTCTCCACGTCGTCCAGGTAGACGGGCATCTCCTCGATGCCGAGCGACCGCATGAGGACCGCGGTGGCGATGCGGTAGCGCCCTCCCACCCTCCTCACCTCACAGGGGAAGCGGCCCTGGCGCACCAGCTTGTACGCCGTGGACAGGCTGAGCCCGTACGCGGCGGCGGCCGTCTGCAGGCCGACGGACAACGGCAGGTCAAAGGCTTCGCCGAGAGTCAGCCCCGGCTTCCCGGTCCCGGTCACAGCGCCTTCCTCGGGCAGCGAAGGGAAACCGTGGCCACGCGGGTGCGGCCTCGCGTACGGCACCGGGCACGGTCGAGCACATCCCCCAAACCGAGTTCCTCCGCGACCATCCCGAGCCGTTCGCCTTCCGCGGTCCGCGAGCCGGCCGTCAGGCGCAGGGGCGCCGAGAGGCCACCCTGTCGCGCCGGCGCCGGCAGGTGAATCTCCCAGCCGTCGACAGCGAGCGGGTCGCCCTGGGGCGCGCCCCGGCAGGCGGAGAGCAGTTCGGTGTCCTCCACCGCCGTCTCCCGTTCGGCGGACTTGGCGAACGCCCAGGCCCGGCGCCCGGCTGCCACCAGCAGGGCGTGCCCCACGTCCGACGCCTCCGGATCGGCGTCCCGTACCGCCTCGACGAAGCCGAGCAGCAGCTCGGATTCCACGTCCTTGCGCTCGCCACGCGCATAGCGGCCCACCCGGAAACTCAGTCCCCGCAGGACGGGCAGGCCCAGCCAGACGCCGAAGAGGCTCCACGGCTCGCCCGTGGAATCCTCGCCGCGTGCCCGGCGGACCACCTCCGCCCATACGGCGCGCCGCATCGAGTCACCGCCGCCGACGGCGAGAGCGGCGGCACGGGCCTCTCCGACCGGGAGGCTCAGTCCTCCCTCCGCCGTGGCGATCCACAGGTCACGGCTCCCGTCCGGGGCCAGTTCCCCGAACTGTTCGTCCACGGCGTCGAACACGCCGTTCCAGCGGAGCAGTCCCATGCGTTCCCTCCAGTAGGTGTCGCTGAGCAAGTTCGCCGTCGGATCGACCGGGCACCCGCCATCGCGCAGGCACCCGGCCTCCAACCCCTCGGTTTCAGAACCCGCTATACCGCGGGCGGCGCGGGCGGCGGGTCGGTCGGCGGCGCGGTCCTGGGCGGACCGGGGGGCCGCTTCCTGCGGTTCGGCGGAAACGAGCTGCGCCGGGGCGGCACTGCGGCCCGGCGACCGCGCGGCTTCTTCGGCATGCTTTGCACTCCTTTCTTGGGTCGGGTGACCGCGGACCTTCCCGTCGCCTTCTCGGCCGCGGCGATCCACAGAATGGCGGGGCGATCGCATCCGGTGCATCGCGCGTCGGTGACACGGTCGCGACACAGGCCTGTTTCACACCTCTCCCCATGGCTTGAACTGGCCTCACCATCCGGGGTCTTTCGTTGAATCCCCACGCGATCGGATCGACTCCGGGCATGATCGCGAATTACGGGTCAGACACCATTCCGAAAGAGAGCCATGGCGTTCCGCGTACTCGACCGAGTCACCGCCCCAGAGGGCTGTGAACTGGACGTCTTTCGTCATTCACGCCTCATGGGCGTCCTCGCCGCGCTCCTCGTCTCCCCTGGACAACAGGCCTCCCGCGACGACCTGAACAGATGGATCTGGGGAGACAGTCCCAAGAAGTACGCCCTGACGAAGGCGCTGAGCCGGCTCGGATCCTCTCTGCCGGGAGAAATCGCCACCGTGAAGAACGGGGAAATCTGTTCGATTAACGTCCCCCCGGAATCCGTGGACTACCTCAGGTTCCGGCATTCCTGGGCCATCGCCCGGGACCTCGCCAGGCCCGCCCCCGACCGCCTCGCCGCGCTCAGGCTGGGCATGCGCGAATGGAGCCCTCGGGAATTCCTGGGCGGGCTGACCGGCGAATGGGTCGTTCAGGCCCGGAGCCGGCTTCGCATCCAACAGAAGCGCGCCGCCGTAGAACTCGTCCGGGTCACACAGGCGCTGGGCGACCTCGAATCGGCGATCACCGAAGCCGAACAGTTCCTGATGCTCTGGCCCACGGACGAGCAGGTGGTCGAGCGCCTGCTGGACTGCATCGCCGCCGCCCACGGCACCCGCGCCGCCGAGCAGCGGCTCGCCGACTGGTACGCGGAACACCCCGACGGTTCCCCCCGGCTCCGCGCCTACATACGCGACCTGGCCACGCCCGGCCGGTCACAGCGTGTCCTAGGCCGTGCGGCCCACCTGGTGGTGCCCCGCGAGCTCCCTTCTCAGGGCCCGCCCCTCCGCGGCCGCGACAACACCCTGGACGAGCTGGTGTCGGCGATCGGGGCACCGGCCCGGACCTGCGGCGTATTCGTGATCACCGGGATGCCCGGTGTCGGGAAGACGGCTCTCGTCCGACGCCTCGCGAACCTGATCAAGCACCTGTTCCCGGACGGTTCCCTCCACCTGGACCTGCAGGGCTTCACCTCCCCGGACACCGCTCCCCTCGCGCCGGAGATGGCCCTGTCGCACTGCCTCACCGCCTTCGGCCTGACGGACATACCCTCGTCCCTCGCGGACAAGGCAGCCCTGTTCCGCTCGATCCTGGCCGAACGTTCCGTGCTGGTCGTCCTGGACAACGCCCGCAACAGCGACCAGATCCGTTCGCTCATCGGCAGTAACAAACGCTGCGCAACCCTCATCACCAGCCGCGACCGCCTCTGCGACCTGACGGCCGACGAGGAGGTTCACGTGACGGAAATCAGACCGCTCGCCAACGTGGCGGCGAAGAGTCTCTTGGTGGACGCCATGCACGGAGAAGTGGACGGCGAAGCCGACCTGCTGCTGGAGCAGCTGGTCCAATGGTGCAGCGGAGTGCCCCTGGCCTTGCAGCTGGTCGCGGCGCGCCTGCGGAACCAGCCGCCGTCCGCCCTGGGCGGCTTCGTGTCGTCCATGGGCGAGAACCGTGCCGCGGTCCTCGACGACCGGAACCGGCTCGCTGTGTGGCCGGCGTACCGCTGCTCGTACCAGACGCTCAGCCCTGACGCCGGCCGGCTGCTGTGGCAGCTCACCCTCTATCCGGGTGCCGACATCTCCTGGGGCGCCCTGGCCGACATCGCACGTGCCGGAGCCATCAAGGACGTGCACCGCGCGGCCGAGGAACTCGTCACGGGGAATCTCCTGGAGTGCTCCGGGGGCGCGTACCGCATGCACGACCTGATCCGCGCCTACGCCACCGAACTGGCCGAGGCCGACGACACGGGACTGGGCGAGCGGACCCGCGAGCGGGTCTTCGACCATCTCCTCCAGAACGTCTGGGCCTGCGACCGGGTACTCGCGCCGGACCGTGGCCTGCCGATCCAGCCCTGCGCCACCGTCGAGCCGATCCGGCCGAAGGACGAGAACGCCGCCATGGCCTGGCTGCAACAGGCCTACGGACCGGTGATGGCCGCCATCCGACTGGCGAGGGAAGCGGGACAGCACCGCACGATGTGGCTGCTGTCGCTCGCCGTCATGACCTACCAGTGGCGCCTCAACCTGTACGCCGCGGCCGAGGAGAACCTGTCCGCCGCTCTCCACCTGACGCGCGGCATCACCACGCCCGAAGAGCGCTCGACACTCCACCGGATGCTCGCCGGATGCTGCTTCAACCAGGGGCGGCTCGGCGAGGGGGTCGCCCACCTGCACAGGGCCATCGCCCTCGTCGAGGGCTCCGGCGCAGCCGCCGACCGGCTGAGCCTGGGCCGCTCGCTCCACACCCTGGGGTTGGTACGCAAGACCGAGAAGCAGGAAGCGGAAGCCATGGAGCACCTGCACCACGCGCTCGACGTCCTCCGTCCGCTGGACGATCACCCCACCATCGGCGCCGCCCTGGAATGCCTGGCGGAGATCCACTGCGACCGGGGGGAGTACGACCAGGCACTCGACCTCTGCTTCAAGGCCCAGGCCGCCTTCCAGCTGAGCAGGGACCGCAACGGCCGCGCGAGTGTCCAGCGGACCTTCGGCACCATCCACCAGGCACGCTCCGAACCCGGCCCCGCCCAGGCCGCCTTCCGGCAGGCACTGTCGATCTACAAGGACCTCCGCTACGACCGCAACATCGGCAGGACCCTGTGCGCACTGGCAGACCTGCACATCGAAACCGGCGCTGTCCAGCAGGCACGGGAGGCCCTGGAGGAGGCCCATACGGCGTTCACACGCGCGGGCGACGGCTTCGCGGAATCCGTGCGGCACAGACTGGACACGATGTGATCCGCTTGGCCCGCCGCGCAGCAGGGGGCGGCTCCGAGAACACGCAACAACGGTAACGAGCGGTCGGATCCGGATCCCAGGCCTTGACCGGGCGCGGGTCGCCGAGCCGCGGCAGCCGGCCGGCCAGTTCGGCCAGAACGGCCCCGGCATCGCGGGGACGGTGATCGGGGTCGTAGGCGACCATGCGCAGTGCCAGATCTCGGAGCGGAGCAGGGATGAGTGCGGCATCGCCTGCGGCCAAGGGTTCCAGGCCGGCCTCGGGCCTCCCCTCCTGGCCTCCGTAGGGGAGCTTCATCGTCGTCATCTCGATGAGGACGCAGCCGAGCGAGAAGACGTCGGCCCTGGCCGAGACCGGCCCCAGCTGATCCAGGTTCTCCGGTGCGGCATATCCGCTGGTGCCTCCCCTGAAGGGACGCCCGACGAATTCCGCGGACCCGAGATCGAGGATTTGGAGGAGATCGTTACGCGCACTGATGAGGAGGTTCTCCGGCTTGAGGTCGCAGTGGACCAGGCCTCGTTCGTGCATGACCGAGAGCGTCTCGCAGATCTGCCCCAACGTCGCGACCAGCGTGGGCACGCAGCGCACCGGCCTGGCCTTGGAGGTGGCTTCCTGCACCGAGATCCCGTCGACGAACTCGGTGGCCAGGCAGTGCCGTTCTCCGTGCCGACCGTGCCAGTACACCTCCGGCACCCCGCGCACGTCAGCGAGAAACATCCCCAGGTGAGCGGCGTGCGTGAGGTTCTCGCCGTCTGCGCGGTACGTCCTGACCGTCTCAGGACCCCGCGCAAATTGGAACTTCAGTGCGACCTCGTGGTCCGTTTCCTGGTCGACCGCCCGGTAGACCTGAGCCTCCGCGCCAGCGCCCAGGAATTCCCTTACGACAAAACGCTTTCCGACCAGTTGACCCTGCACAGCACTTCCTCCAGTCGTACGGCAGAGAGAGATGTGAGCGTGATGGAATCCAGGCACCACGGCGTGACCCGGACGAGCCGGGCCGTGAGGATGTCGCTGGGCATGTTCTCAGGCAGCAAGTACCGGTGTCCGGTACAGGATTCGATGAGGGCACTCGGATACACAGCGGACAGCCCGCCGCCCGGGCGTCGCGAGGTGCTCGAGCAGGTCGCCCTGCGGCCCCTCATGGACGAGCTGGACGGCCGGCGCGGGCCGACCGCCCCTTGGCGGCACCGGCTCGACCCGGTGCTGGAGAGCTGGACCCGACACGCCGTCGGGGCGTACGACTCGGCCTTCGCCCGCCCGGACGGCGACTCGGGCATGAGGGAGGTCCCGCGCCCCTGGACCTACCGGTACCCGGCCGCCGCGGACGACCACCGGGGCGCCACGGAGTACGGGATCACCGTGTGGGGGCGGTGTCTGGCCTCAGCGGACGGCAGCGTCCGCGAACTCCGTCTGCCGGTGCACCGGTCCGGAGCCCACAACGTACCCCCCGAAGGCTACGTGGCCCTCGCGGCCCTCGTCACCGCCGAGGCCCGGCAGGCGGACCCACCCGAACACGTTCGTGTCGTCCGCTTCCCCGCGGCGGGCACCGGACCCGAGCTGCTCTTCGCCGGAACCCCCGAAGAGGCCAGAGCGCTCCACCGCCGGCACGGGCGGCACACCGTACGCGCCCTGCTCGACTCCGCGGAGTACCGTCCGGGATCCGCCTGCGGCTCCTGCCCGTTCACGTCCGGCTGCCCCGCACTTTTGCGGGCCCCGGGCTTGACGGGCTTGTCGGGGAAGGGCCGTCCGCGGCGGACATGGTCCCCGACCGACGGACGGGAGTACACGGCCTGCCCCCGCCGGAGCAGGGCCCGGTCCCTGCGGCTTCCCACCCTGGACGCGGTCGAGCGGAGCCCGGCCGCCGAACGGGGGCGCGCGGTCCACGCGTACCTGGCGGCCCGGCACCGGGTGGACCCTCCGGTCCCCTGCTCGAACGACATACCCGAGGACTGGGTACCGGCCGGCTTCGCACTGGAGGCGCGGGAACTGCTGATCGCAACCGCCCAGCTCCGCCGGCACGCGGCGGTGTGCCCGCTGCACCGGGTGCTGGGCGCCGAGGACGTACGGGTGGAGCCCACCGTCACCATGGAGGACCCTGCCGCCCGTGTGGTCGTCGTGACCGATCCCGACCTGGTGTACCGCGACGGCGGTTCGTGGGTGTGGCGGGAGGTGAAATCGACCTCGCGGCGCTTCTCCGGCACGTCGAACCTGATGGAGACCTACCCTCAGCTGGCCCTGGCCGTCCTGATGGCCGCGGAGGCCGTATGGCCGGGCAAGCCCGGCAACGTCCGGGTCGAGGCCGAGATCCTCAGGCCGCACGGCGCCTCCCTCGTCACCCTGGACCCCTCGTCGCCCGCCGTCCGGGACCGTGCGCGCAAGGCACTCGCTCCGCTGACGGACGCATGGCACGCCGACGACGCGTTCGAGCCGCAACCAGGTCCGAAGTGTGCCGATTGCCCGGTCAGCCAGTGGTGCCCCGATGTGGCGCTCCCGACCTCCGGCGACCGGGACGACTCATGAGCGGGCGCAGCGCCGCTGCGCCCGCGGCGGACGCGCTGGACGAGGAACTGCTCGGAGCCGTCGCCCGCGCCGTCCTGACCGCCACGGCGCAGGACCGCCTGCAAGCACTCACCCTTCCCTATCCGCGGGACCTCCAGGTCGTGGCGGACCGGATCACCCTGCGATGCCTCCGGTACGGCGTTCCACCGCCCGGCAGTGTGCCGGAGCTACTCGCGTGGTGCGCCCGGCCGCTGGCGGACTGGCCGCTACCGGACTCGGGTCCCGCTTGCGTACTCCCCGGCACCCGGTTGGTCGACCCCGTGGGCCGCACCGCCACACGCTCCTGTGCCGAGCTCGCCGAGCTGGGGCCCGCACCGGGCCCGGAGAGCAAGGCCGAGGCCGCCATGCGCGGCCTCCGCTCCGAACTGGGCCCGCAGCGGTACCGGGAATGCCTGCGCTTCCTGGTGGAACACCCCGTCGTCAGCGCGGACCTGCGCTGGCGCAGGCACTGGGACGTGGCGCTGTGGACACGTGTCAGGCACCTCTACGGCGACGTTCCCAAGTCCCTTCAGGACGACGACAGGCTCCGGATGTGCCGGAGCTGCACCCTCCCGGGACGCCGCCCAGGACCGGCGGCGAGGTGGTGCGAAGGCGAACGCTGCGACCCGGAGGCCGGGTTTACCGAGCTGCGCAAACCGGGGGACGCACTCCTGCTGGACCGGAACCTGCGTCTGTTCGTGACACTGCCCGGGGACCACGAGCGCTCGGTCCTCACCGGGTTGTCCGAGGCCGGGGTGACGTGCACCCGGCTTCCGGTCGCCCGCTCCTCCTTCGAGCTGACCACGTCCGCGGGGCCGCCGGTCACGGCCCTGGTCGTGGACCGGGCACAGCCCCGTCTATGGGCCGACCGCGTGCCGTGGTCCGAGCTGCCCGTCCGCGACGGGCTCCTGGTCATCGTCCCGGAGACCCGCACGGAGCCCGGCCATGCCCGCGAACTGCGCGCCGCCGTCCACTCCGGCTGCGGCGTCCGGCCGGTCGTACTCACCACGCGGCGGGCGGTCCGCCACCTGCTCGCCCCGCCCCCTCGCCGTGCCCACCGTCCGGGAAGGACCTGATGCGTACCCTCGCGTCGCCCCTGAAGAACGTGATCGACGAGCTGGAGGACTTCTCCCGCACCCCACGCCGCCGCCGGCACCTGGAGCAACTCTGCCGCATCGAGTTGGGGCTCTTCCTCCAGCAACAGTTCCATCCCGGTGCACCAGCGCTCGACGCCTGGCCGCTCTTCAGCGGATATCCGTACGCCGTGGCACAGGGCATCGCCGTCTCACGACAGGACCGCCACCGGCTCCGTGTCGCCCGGTACGCGATGTGGACCCTCAGCAGACCGCGGGCCTGGGAGCACGCCCTGGAGTGGTACCAGCGGTTCGATCCCGGGCTGCGCGGCTATGACCTCCCCGACCCGTCGCAGCCCGCCGTACGCACGGACCCGGCACCCGGTGCGGAGCGCTGGGCGGTGTACGGGGAACTACTCGACACCGCACCGCCTTTCGTCCGGCGCCGAGCCACCACGGCGGGACCCGGCCCGTACGAGTTCGTGCTGGGCCGGCACACCGCACCCGTCGAACTGCCGGATCTGCCCGGGCTTGCGACGGTACCCCGCCACGACCTGGACATGCCTCCGGCGAACGGCGGGGATCCCCTGCACCTGACTAGGAGGGAACTCCTGCGGACAGCTGCCCTCATGGACGAGATCAACCCCCAGAAGTGGGTGGAGCGGCTGAACTCACTCGTGTTCCGAGTCCGGTCCGAGGACGCGTTCACGGAACGGCACGCCCTCACCATCGACGGCGTCCAGCACCTCCTGGGCATCGTCGGGGCCGGGAAGAGCACGCTCCGCGACATCGTCGCGGTCCACCTCGCCCGCGAGCGCGGTATGCGCGTGACCGTCGTGGTCAACGACGTGGCCGACGTACTGCGCCTCGTCCAGCTGTACAACACCTTCGCGCCCGGGTCCGCCGTCCCGGTCATCGGCGTGACCAGCCGGGAGCAGCACGCACAGCGCCTGCACCGTCGGCTCGCCGGCCGCGGCGAACACCGGCTCGCCGCACACGACGACCCCGCCTTCGCGCACCTCGGGACCTCGTGCGCCGTCAACGCCCTGCGGGTGGAGGGGAAGGTCCCCGGCGCAGGCGCCCTGCCTTACGGCGCGGCTCCGTGTTCCGGCCTGATGCCGATGGAGGACGGCCCCGGATCCGACGACCCTCCGGGGGAGGACGGCGGTACCCGTACGCGCCGGGGTCCGTCGGCCCGCTTCCTGAAGCGCCGGCCCCGCCACGTCTGCCCCTTCTGGGGAGGGTGTCCGCGCCACCACTCCGCGCGCGGGCTGGTGGAGGCACCCATCTGGGTGGCGACCTCGGCGAGCCTGGTCGACGCACGCCCTCCACGGCCGCAGAACGCCGAGTCGGTCCGGTACCTGGAACTGGCCTGTCGCCGCAGCGATCTCGTCGTCATCGACGAGGTGGACCGGGTCCAGATGCACTTCGACCGGATCTTCGCACCGGCAGTACCCCTGGTCGATCCGGAGGACCCCGAAAACTCCTTCATCGACAACCTGATGCGGCACACCAACCTGGAGCTGGCCACCGGTGCCCCGCTCCAGCTCTCCGACCGCTACGTGCAGGACTGGACGGCGGCGCTGCACACCGCCAAGCTCGCCATCGAGCGGCTCTACGGGATGCTGGTCGCCGACGAGAACCTCCGCGAGCATGTCCGGAGCGGCTATTTCAGCGCCTGGACCCTCCAGGCCGGATTGGTGGAGGAGCGTCATCCCGTGCCGGAGTCGGCCTCGGAGCCCGACCCCGACAAGGACGCGCGGGACCGGCTGACCGACCTGTTCGGAGCCTTCCGGGACGACCCCTTCGGGGACCGGGGGCTGCCGGGCGAACACGACACGGCCGAACTGACCTCCCTGCTGTTCCAGGTGCTCCACACCGACGAGCCCGAGCAGACCCGCGCCCGGCTCGGCGATCTCATGGACCGGATCTTCAACATGGGGCCGGCCGTGGAAGCACGACAGGCCGCCTACGACGAGGCCAAGGCCGAGGAGGCCCGCTCGGCGGGGAGCGGCCCCAAGGGCCGCCGCCGCAAGCTGTCGGCAGAGCCAGCCACGTGGCACCGCTCCCTGCTCACCCGCTTCGAGTTCATGCTGGTGCTCAGCGCCCTCGAACCCCGGCTGGCCCTGATCAACGCCATTTGGCCGCAGGTCCAGGGCGCTCTGAACCTGGATTTCAACTCCCTGTACCGGCGGCCGGACGACTACGGTCCGATGGTGCCCGAGGCACCCATGGGGAACGTCCTCGGCTTCCGCTTCCGCCCCGACGGCCCTCAGGACGACGGCGGCGGAGTGGGGAGCGGCGAGCTGAGCTTCTTCCGGTGCAGCGGACTCGGACGTGGGCTGCTCCAGGCCCTCCCCACACTCGCCACCGTGGACGGCCGTCCCACGACGAACCTCCTCCTGCTCTCCGGAAGCAGCTGGGCCGGGGCGTCCAACCGGTACCACGTCCCGTCCGAAGTCGGGATCGTGCTCGAACCGCGCGCCCGGCAAGTACCGCGTGTCGACATGCGCATGGAACTCGTCCGGGAGGGCGGCGAGGCCGTCACCGTGTCCGGGAGCGGCATGGAGGAGCGGCCCGTCCGGCTGGAGCGGATCGCCACGGCACTGGGCGCGAGTGCGGAGACCTTTCCGGAAGGCGGCCCTCTGGAACGGGAACTCGGGCGGCTGGCCCCCGAGCGGTCGCACATCCTCCTGCTGGTCGGCAGCTACGAGGAGGCCGCACTGGTGGCTGACACGCTGCACAATCTCAACGACCGCTGGCACGACAAGGTGCTCCGGCTGGTCCCGGACGGCGAGGACACCGACGACGTGGATCCGTCCGACCGTCACGGGCGCGCCCGTGTCCTGCGCCGGGGCGACGTGGAACGCCTGGAGGACTGCGGGGCCGACGTACTGGTGGCTCCCCTGCTGGCCATGGAGCGCGGCCACAACGTCCTCAACTCGAACGGCGAGGCCGCCATCGGCAGCGTCTACTTCCTGGTCCGGCCCAACCCCCATCCCGAGGACCTCTCCCTCGCCGTCAGCAGCATCAACAGCTGGATGAGCCGGGCCTTGGACGACGGCCGGTTCAACGCCTGGGCCGGAGCCGGGGCTGGTCTGGCCGCCGGCGCGCTCCGGGTCCGTGCAGCGGCCCGCTCCGAGTGGTACCGGCTGCTGCGCCGGAGCGTCGCCTGGAGCCGCTTGGAGGACGGTGACCGCGCGACGGTGACATGGGACCTGATGGTGGTGATCTGGCAGGTGATCGGCCGGCTCGTACGGGGCGGTGTTCCCGCCCGGGTGGCCTTCGTCGACGCCGCGTTCACACCGAACGCCGCCGCGGTTCCCGCTTTGCCGGACACCGCGGAATCCAGCCTGCTGCACAGCATGACCGACGCGCTGAAGCCCTACTTCACTCCGGGAACCGACGTCCCCGAAGACGACCGGTTCATCGTCACCGCACTCTACGAACCGCTGTGGGAGGGGCTGGAGCGACTGCTCCACCCGCTGCCCGGCACACCCGAGGAGACTCCCTCATGTACAGGCTGATCCGCACCGCCGCGTACGAAGTCGAACCCGATCACGGACCCGTCATCGAAGCGCACCACATGATGCGACCGGACCCCGCCTGGTGGGCCGAACTCGCGGAACGGTACCGAAGTACCAGGCGCAGCGACCCGGCGTACGGGCTGCCGACCAAGCACCTGGGCTCCCTGCTGTGCGCGCTGGCCCCGGGGGTGGTCACGGCGGATGCCCAGGCCGCCTCCACCCACGGCGACACGCCGTGGCTCTACGCCCGGGAGCACGTACCGGACGAGGTCGTCGTCCCGCTGATCGACACCTGGGCGACCGACCTGCTCACCCCCCGACACACCACCACCGACGTCCCCGGTACCGCCGGGGACGACTCCGACGACGAGGACGGCTTCGGGTACTGGTACGAGAACGGGACGCCGGAACACGAGCGCGCCGACTGCGAACCGGCCGGCGCCAAGGGCATCGAGCACCTGCTGGAACAGCTCTACGAAGCACCGCCCGCCTGGACGACGCAGGAGATCGACCTCACCGCCTCGGCCACGTCGCCCGCAGGCACCGCCCTGCCCGGCCGACACGTCTACCGACTGCTCACGGAGTGGGCCGCCGCCCGGCTCACGGCACGCCCCTGGCACGTCCGCGGGCGCACCCTTCGGTTCAAGGCGGTCACCGACGGGGAACGCTCCGAGCTCGTCTCCTGGCCTCCACTGCGCCACGTCACCCACCGGCGGGCCTGGTACTACTCGGCCCGGCTCTCCGTGACCGTACAGACCGTCCCGTTCCACGGTCGGTTCCGTGTGCACGTGAGTCCGGGGATCCGCCGTTGGGTCACCGGCAGCGGGGCCCGGCCCGGGCCCGGGCGGCGCGCCACGGTGCTGATCGACGCCCCGCTGCCGTGGGCCGACTCCGACGAGCGCACCCCACGGCTGATCGGGAACAGCGTCGGCTACGACCATCGGCTGCGCCGCCTGGCATGGCAGCGCAGGAGCACTGCGAAGCTCCTCCCTCACGTGGACATCGTTCGGACCTTCCCGGACCCCGAGGAACTCTTCCGTTCCCCGGAAGACCTGCTTCTCGGCCGCGACTCCTTCCGGGCGGGGATCACGTACCACCCGACCATGCAGGGGACCCACCGCATCGGCCCCGGGCTGATGCCTCGGGAACGCGCCGAGCTGGACGAATGGGTGGCGCAAAGCCTGGCTCCTGTCTTTCGCCGCGTCCCCGATCTCACCCGCATCAACCGCGTGAGCAAGCCGCTCCTCCGCAGGACCGCCGACCCCGACCCCGACCGGAGAGGGGTGACGGCCACCTCCCCGAATCCGGTCGCCGCAGCGGCCGCGGGGCGGCGGCAGGCACTGCACGACGTCCTAGGGGAGCAGCCGCTGCGGCTCGACGTCGTATGGCACTCGAAAGAAGTCCGTGACGAGGTGCTTCACGCCCTGCCGGAGCTTCTCGGGCTGCCACACCCCGAAAGGACGTCCCGCGACGAGTGGACCAGCGAAGCGCACGGCCTGACGGTGCGCATGCACGCCATCCGACGAGGCGGGCTGGGGGGCCCGCTGAAGCTCCCGCAGCGTCGCGGCCTCCGCCGGGCGGTCTCACTGGGGCAGGCGATCACTGCCAGGGCCGAGCAGGTCGCCGGCTCCCCCGCCACCCTGGCCCACGCCACCGTGATCGAACTCGACGGCCGGGCTCGCTACCCCCGGCCAGGAACCGATCCGAAGCACGCGCTGCGGCTCGGGTTCGCCGCGGCGGGCAAGCTGACCCAGTTCATCCAGCCGCCGGGCGAGGAAGCGCCCGATCTCGGGCAGCGGGCCAGATCGGCCTGCCTCGACGTGCTCCGTCAGATCGGTGCGGTGCCCTTCCCGCCGCACCAGGCCGGGAAGGGAGTGCCCGAAAACCTCCAGTACGTCGGGCTGTGGCTGGTCCGTCACACGTCACGCGGCCCCACCCGGTGCGCGACCCGTCGGCTGATCGCCCTGCGGATCCGCCCCGGTGATCACGAGCCGGTGCACGGCTGGGACGACATCGGGGAGGCCTGGGTGCCCTACCGTCGGCTGCTCCTCACCCTGGCGTCCGACCGGGGCCTCGCACAAGACGAACCGGGCACCTGGGTGCCCGGTCGCCCGGACGGCTCTGCCGCCCGCTGGAACGGCTTCGAGAACCCCTGGCGCGAGGATGCGCAGCGGCAGATCCAGAACATCCTGTTCCAGACCCGGGACCGGCCGACCCTGCTGCTGGCGAGCGCCGGCAACCTCCGACAGTGCTGGCCGGGGATCGCGAGCGCCGTCCTGACACCGGACGAACTCGCCTTCGGCGCCGGGGAACCCGGGCAGAGGCTCTCCCTGTACGGCCCCGATCTGCGGTTCGTGCTGCTCAGGGACGCCAACGGCCGGGGAGAGGTCCCGCAGTGGTGGGCACGGGACGAGACCGGAGCGACCGGCTTCTCCGCCGGTCTGTGGACGCCGGGCCACACCGCGGGTCGCGTCTTCTACAGCACGGCGGACGTGCCCCACACGGCCGCCCGGCCGAAAGGCCTGATGAAGCTGGTTCCCGACGCCGATGGCCGTACGGCCCCGACGAAGAACGCGTGGAATCCGCGCGGCTTGGAGATCACGGTCGCCGGATGCCTGTCCGCCAAGGCCCTGGCGGATGCGGGACGCGAGCAGGAGCAGCCCGACGATCCTGCCGACTGGGCCATGCTCGCTCACCAGCTGAGGTTCCATGACTCCTACAGCCCGCTGGCCTGGCCCCTGCCCCTGCACTTGGCGAAGCTCGCCGGCGAGTACGTCCTCCCGCTGGCGAAGGAGCATACGGAAGCTCGGCCGTAACCGAGACGAGGCCTGGGACGGCCGAGGGCCCCTCCGCTCCACAGGGGAGCGAAGGGGCCCTCGGGCACGGCTCTTACAGGTCGAAGTAGAGCTCGAACTCGTGCGGGTGCGGGCGCTGCGCGATCGGGGCGATCTCGTGCGTGCGCTTGTAGTCGATCCAGGTCTCGATGAGGTCGGGGGTGAAGACACCGCCGGCCAGGAGGTACTCGTGGTCCTCCTCCAGGGCCTTGAGGACGTCCTCGAGGCTGGTCGGGACCTGCGGGACGCTCGCGTGCTCGTCGGGCGAGAGCTCGTAGAGGTCCTTGTCGATCGGCTCCATCGGCTCGATCTTGTTCTTGATGCCGTCGAGGCCCGCGAGGAGCAGCGCCGAGAAGGCGAGGTACGGGTTCGAGGACGGGTCCGGCGCGCGGAACTCGACGCGCTTGGCCTTCGGGTTCGAGCCCGTGATCGGGATGCGCATGGCGGCGGAGCGGTTGCGCTGCGAGTACACCATGTTGACCGGCGCCTCGAAGCCCGGCACCAGGCGGTGGTAGGAGTTCACCGTCGGGTTGGTGAAGGCGAGCAGCGACGGGGCGTGCTTGAGGATGCCGCCGATGTAGTAGCGGGCGGTGTCCGACAGGCCCGCGTAACCGGCCTCGTCGTAGAAGAGCGGCTCGCCGCCGGCCCACAGGGACTGGTGGACGTGCATGCCCGAGCCGTTGTCACCGAAGATCGGCTTCGGCATGAAGGTCGCGGTCTTGCCGTTGCGCCAGGCGACGTTCTTCACGATGTACTTGAAGAGCATCAGGTCGTCGGCCGCGGCGAGCAGCGTGTTGAACTTGTAGTTGATCTCGGCCTGGCCGCCGGTGCCGACCTCGTGGTGCTGGCGCTCGACCTGGAGGCCCTGGGCGTCCAGCTCGAGGGAGATCTCGGCGCGCAGGTCGGCGAAGTGGTCGACCGGGGCGACCGGGAAGTAGCCGCCCTTGTAGCGGACCTTGTAGCCGCGGTTGTTCTCCTCGGAGCCGGTGTTCCAGGCGCCGGCCTCGGAGTCGATGTGGTAGAAGCCCTCGTTCGCGGAGGTCGCGAAGCGCACGCTGTCGAACACGTAGAACTCGGCCTCGGGGCCGAAGAACGCGGTGTCGGCGATGCCGGTGGAGGCGAGGTAGGCCTCGGCCTTCTTGGCGATGTTGCGCGGGTCGCGGCTGTAGGCCTCACCCGTGATCGGGTCGTGGATGAAGAAGTTGATGTTGAGCGTCTTGTCCTTGCGGAACGGGTCCAGGCGCGCGGTGGTGATGTCGGCACGCAGCGCCATGTCGGACTCGTGGATCGCCTGGAAGCCGCGGATCGAGGAACCGTCGAAGGCGAGCTCCTCCGCCGGGTCGAACGCTCGCGCCGGGATGGTGAAGTGCTGCATCACACCAGGCAGGTCGCAGAAGCGGACGTCGACGAACTTGACGTCGTTCTCCTCGATGTACTGCTTCACTTCGTCGGCGTTCTTGAACATCCAACTCCTCCTACTCCCGGTCCCGGGGCAGGGACGGGCTTTGTAGCTCGTGGTGCGTCAGTGCGGTGCCGCACGCTGACCGACCATAAGCAGACGGGATTTCCCAAGCATGACCCATTTGTTTCGCACAAGTTAACCAGGGTCCGGTCCAGGCCCCGTGGAGGAGCACCGGTACCGTGGTGGAGTGGACAACAGGCAAGCAATCGGTTCCTGGCTCTCCGGCCCGCGGGCGGCTGCCGAGGAGATGGGCGTCGACTTCGGCTATCCGGGCCAGCGGCTCGGCCTGCCCCAGTCGGGACCCGGCTCCGTGGCCCGCTTCGGACGCCGGCTCGGTGCCGTCCTCGTCGACTGGATCGGCTGCCAGCTGATCGCGTACGGCCTCATCACCCACGGCGACCTGTCCGCCGCGGGGAACTGGACGCTCGCGCTGTTCCTCTCCCTGACCCTGCTGACCGTGGGCACCGTGGGATTCACCCCTGGCAAGCGGATGCTCGGCCTCCGGGTGATCGGGCAGGACGGCGGCCGCCTGGGCATCCCCCGCGTGGTGCTGCGGACGCTGCTGCTGGCCCTGGTCATCCCGGCGCTGATCTGGGACCGCGACGGGCGCGGACTGCACGACCGCCTCGCGGGCGCCGTCCAGGTCCGGATCTAGGCCCGGATCCAGCGGGACACCAGCCGCGCACCACCGCCCGCGCGTAGAGGTGGACGCGTGCGGCGGCGGTGGCCGGAAAGCACCGGTCGTATACGCACAGGGGCGCCCCCGAAGCCGGATGGCTCGGGGGCGCCCCTGTGTGTGTACGAGGAGTGCGTCAGCGCATCTTTCCGCCGCGCGGCATGCGCATGCCCTTGGGCATCGGGCCCTTCGGCACCGGCATGTTGCTCATGAGGTCACCCATGGCGCGGAGCTTGTCGTTGGTCATCGTGATCTGCTCGCCGGACAGCACCCGCGGCAGCTTCAGCAGCGTGGTGCGGACCTTCTTGAGGGGCACCTCGCCCTCGCCGGTGCCCACGATGAAGTCGTGGACCGGGATGTCGGGCATGATCCGGGCCATCTTCTTCTTCTCGGCCGCGAGCAGGGCCTTGACCCGGTTCGGGTTGCCCTCCCCGATCAGGACGACGCCCGCCTTGCCGACGGCCCGGTGGACGATGTCCTGGTTCCGGTTCATCGCGACGGCCGGGGTGGTGGTCCAGCCCCGTCCCACGTTGTCCAGTACGGCCGCGGCAGCGCCCGGCTGCCCCTCCATCTGCCCGAAGGCAGCCCGCTCGGCGCGCCGCCCGAAGACGATCGCCATCGCGAGGAACGCCACCAGCAGGCCCAGGATGCCCAGGTAGACCGGGTGGCCGATCAGGAAGCCGATCGCAAGGAAGACACCGAAGGTGACGATTCCCACGCCCGCGACGATCAGACCGACCTTCGGGTCGGCCTTGCGCGTCATCTTGTACGTCAGGGCGATCTGCTTCAGTCGCCCGGGGTTCGCAGCAGTCTCTGCGTTTGACTTCCTCGCCATAAGGCGAGTTTACGTGTCCTGCGGGGTCCGGGTCGCCGCGGCCTCGAGTACGTGCTCGGTTTCCACGCGGTCCTTCGCCCGGCGGCGGTCCTCCAGGACGGCGGCCCACGCGTTGCGCCGGGCACCGCTCATGAGCAGCGATTCCAGGCCGCGGAAGGCCTCGGTGAAGGACGGAATGGCGATGGCGCGGACTGGCGCGGCCTGCATGATGTCGACCCCTACTCTCGCTGCTCGCATCTTCGGCGTGTGCGGTGCGTGGATCCAGCGTCACTGACTGGTGTTACCAGGGCATGACCGGTCGGTCAAATGTGATGGACACGTTGCAAACACAGACGCGACCCGCCGGGCTCCTCACACGAAAAGAGCCTAGGGGCCGCGTCGATGCGGTGTTACCGATTGGTAGGTATTGTGCGTGAGTTCACACTCACGCACGGTCATGCTCGGCCGCCGGAAGTCGCGCGGCCGCCGGGTCAGACGGCGGCGCGCTTCTCCATCGCCTGGTTGTACAGGCGGCCCGCGCGGTACGAGGACCGGACCAGCGGGCCGGACATCACACCGGAGAAGCCGATCTCCTCGGCCTCCTTCGCCAACTCCACGAACTCCGCCGGCTTCACCCAGCGCTCCACGGGGTGGTGCCGCGGCGAGGGCCGCAGGTACTGGGTGATGGTGATGAGCTCGCAGCCGGCCTCGTGGAGCTCCTTCAGGGCCTCCGAGACCTCCTCGCGCTCCTCGCCCATGCCCAGGATCAGGTTGGACTTGGTGACGAGGCCGTAGGCGCGGGCCTGGCGGATCACGTCGAGGGAGCGCTCGTAGCGGAAGCCCGGGCGGATGCGCTTGAAGATGCGCGGCACGGTCTCGACGTTGTGCGCGAAGACCTCGGGGCGGGAGGCGAAGACCTCCTCCAGCAGCTCCGGGACCGCGTTGAAGTCGGGGGCCAGCAGCTCGACCTTGGTGTGGCCGCCCTCGCGGCCGGCCGTCTGCTGGTGGATCTGGCGCACGGTCTCCGCGTACAGCCAGGCGCCGCCGTCGGCCAGGTCGTCGCGGGCGACGCCGGTGATGGTGGCGTAGTTCAGGTCCATGGTGACCACGGACTCGCCGACGCGGCGGGGCTCGTCCCGGTCCAGGGCCTCGGGCTTGCCCGTGTCGATCTGGCAGAAGTCACAGCGCCGGGTGCACTGGTCGCCGCCGATGAGGAAGGTGGCCTCGCGGTCCTCCCAGCATTCGTAGATGTTCGGACAGCCGGCTTCCTGGCACACCGTGTGCAGTCCTTCGCCCTTCACCAGGGCCTGCATCTTGGTGTACTCGGGGCCCATCTTCGCCCGGGTCTTGATCCACTCGGGCTTGCGCTCGATGGGGGTCTGGCTGTTACGGACCTCCAGGCGCAGCATCTTGCGTCCGTCGGGTGCGACTGCGGACACGACCGGCTCCCTGTGACTTCGATTCTTCGGCGCCCACCAGGGTACGCCCGTAAATTCGTACGCTCTTACGTCCGCCAACCGGGGGCCGGTCGGAGGCATTCCCCCGGCCCGGTCAGGCCCCGGCGGCCTCGATCTCGCGGGGCCGCAGCTCGGCGTGCTCCAGCACGTCCTTCAGGTGCCGTTCGACGACCGGGAGCACCTCGGCGATGGTGACCTCGCGGCCCAGTTCGTACGAGAGCGAGGTCACACCGGCGTCCCGGATCCCGCAGGGGATGATCCGGTCGAACCAGGTGCTGTCGGGGTTCACGTTCAGGGAGAAGCCGTGCATCGTGACGCCCTTGGCGACGCGGATGCCGATGGCGGCGAGCTTGCGGTCCTCGCGGCGCTGGCCGGCGTTGGAGGGGGCGTACTCGGGGCCGTGGAGCCGGGCGTCGAACTCGTCGTCGCCGGTGCGCGGGTCCGGCGCGGGGACGCTGAAGTCCAGGGAGAGGCCGCCTATGGCCGGGCGCTGCTCCACGGGGTCGCCGAGGACCCAGACCCCGGAACGGCCCTCGACGCGGGTGGTCTCCAGGCCGAACTCGGCGGCGGTGCGGATGAGGGCCTCCTCCAGCCGGCGCACGTGGGCGACCACGTCGACGGGGCGGGGCAGCTTCATGATCGGGTAGCCGACCAGCTGGCCCGGGCCGTGCCAGGTGATCTTGCCGCCGCGGTCCACGTCGATGACCGGGGTGCCGTCCAGGGGGCGCTCGCTGGGGTCGGTGCGGCGGCCGGCGGTGTAGACCGGCTCGTGCTCCACCATCAGGCAGGTGTCGTCGATCTCGTCCGCGAAGCGGGCCGCGTGCACCCGGCGCTGCTCTTCCCAGGCCGCGGTGTACTCGACGGATTCCGGCCCGAAGCCCAGATGGACAAACCGAAGCTCAGTCACCGCAGCGCCTCCTCGTTGAACCTGCTGTGTGCACCTATCGCACCGCTCAAGAGTACGGCGACCCGTGCGCGGCCCCTCAGGCCCCCGGCGTCCGGCGGGGGCGCCTGCGGCCCGCGGCCGGCCGGTCCGGGTCCTCGTCGGCCCGGGGCAGCCTGCGGTGGCCCTCGGAGTGGTCGTTGACCCAGCCGCACACCCCGCACGCGTACCGCCCGTCCAGCCCCGCGATGAGGGTGCCGCAGCGGCGGCACTCGGCCTCGGTGATCTCGGGGGCGGGCAGCGGGGCGGTGGATTCGGCGGACGGGTCGGGGAGGTACGCCCCGTGGGGACGGCTGGTCATGTGGCGCAGAGTACGCGGACCAAGCGGGTCGGTCCGTAAAGAGCCCTACCCATTCTGCACACGATCGGATGAATGTGGGGCAGAGAGGGCGGTGTGAGGGGAGTTGGCCGCTACATTCACGCCGTTCACAGGGCCGGGACCCCGGTCCGTCACGTACGGAAACCGTGGAGCCGATGACCGAACGACCTGCCCAGCGTGTCCCCAACCGGCAGCTCGCGGCACTGATCGCGGAAGCCGGGTTCTCCAACGCCGGGCTCGCCCGCCGTGTCGACCAGCTCGGTCTGGAACACGGTCTGGACCTGCGGTACGACAAAACCTCCGTGACCCGCTGGCTACGCGGCCAGCAGCCCCGCGGCACCACCCCGGCGCTGATCGCGGAGGTCTTCACGCGCCGCCTCGGGCGGCGGCTGTCGGCACAGGATCTGGGCCTGGACGCGTGCGCTCCCGTCTACGCCGGGCTGGAGTTCGCGGCCACCCCGGAGGAGGCCGTGGACATCGCGAGCGGGCTGTGGCGCAAGGACTCCGGCTCCCACGCCGAGCTCCGCAAGATCGCCTTCACCCCGGCCGGCCTGGTGGTGCCCAGCCGGGACTGGCTGATCGGACGCGCCGATGAACGCGTCGGCCGCGGCGCCGACCCCGCCGCGCACCGGGTCCCCACCCAGGGCCGCACCTCGGTGCCCCGGCAGCGGCAGATCGACCGGGGGCCCGGACAGCGGGTGACCAGCGGGGACATCGCGGCGCTGCGCTCGGTCAGCGAGCTGTTCCGGACCCTGGACCACACCTACGGCGGCGGCCACGCCCGCCAGGCCCTGGTGCGGTACCTGGAGCACGAGGCCGAGCCGATGCTGCGCGGCACCTACGGGGAGACCACCGGGCGCCGGCTGTTCGCCGCGGCCGCCGACCTGACCCGGCTCGCGGGCTGGACCTCCTACGACATCGCCGCGCACGGGCTGGCGCAGCGGTACTTCGTCCAGGCGCTGCGGCTGGCGCAGGCGGCCGGGGACCGGCCGTACGGGTCGTACGTGCTGATCACCATGAGCCGTCAGGCCGTCTACCTGGGGCACGGCCGGGAGGCGGTGCAGCTGGCCCGGGTCGCCCAGCAGGGCGTGGGCTCGGGGCCGCCGCCGGTGGTGCAGTCGCTGCTGCACGCCTCGGAGGCGCGGGGGCACGCGGTGCTGGGCGAGGTGCGGGCGGCGACGGCCTCGCTGGTGCGGGCGGAGCGGGCGCTGGGCGCGGCCCGGCCGGGGGACGACGTACCGCACTGGGCGCGGCTGTTCGACGAGGGGCAGCTCGCGGACGAGTTCGGGCACTGCCACCGGGACCTCCAGCAGTACCGGGCCTCGGCGCAGCACGCGGAGCGCTCGCTCCAGCTGAGGGCGCCCGGCTTCGCGCGGTCGCGGCTGTTCTGCCGGGTGGTGCTGGCCACGGCGCGGCTGGGGCTGGGCGAGCTGGACCAGGCGTGCGCGCTGGGGGCGGAGGCGGCGCAGCAGGCGATGGAGATGCGGTCGGTGCGCGCGGTGGAGTACGTACGGGACTTCGAGCGGCGGCTGGAGCCGTACCGGGACGCGGCGGCGGTGCGGACGTACCGGGACCGGGTGTCGGCGCTCAGCTGACGGGGCGGCCGGGGGCGGCCACGGGCCCGGCCCCCGGGGGGACCGGGCCCGCGGCCGGTGGTCTCAGGCGGCCGCCGGCAGGGCGGGCTCGGGCCGGGCGGGCAGCGGGATGCCGAAGTCGCGCAGCAGGGCGGTCGCGGCGCGGCGGGCGGAGTGCAGGGCGCCCTGGACGGTGTTGGAGTCGCGGTGGTCGCCGCAGACGTAGAGCCCGGCCAGGACGCGTACGGGCCGCTGCCTGTCGTGGGGCGGGGGCATCGCCGGGACGGCCTCCGGGGTGTGGTGGACGGCCAGCGGCTCCCAGTCCCGCGTCGAGGTGTCGTACAGCCGGGCCAGCCGGGAGGCGACGGTCCGGGCGGGCGGCGGCGGGCCGTGCACGGTGGTGGTGACCAGGCTGCGGCCGGCGGGGGCCCGAGTGGGGTCGATGGCGCTCATCACGGTGGTGTGGGCGAGCGGCCACTTCGGGTCGGCGTCCAGGAGCAGGGAGCCGTCCCAGGGCAGGGGTTCGGGGGTGGCGTGGTGGATGACGGTGACCTCGTGGAAGGCCGGCACGCGCAGTCCCGGGAGGAGTTCGGCGGCCGCCCGGGCGCCGGTGGCGAGCAGGACGGCGCGACAGCCGAAGTCGCCGTGCTCCTCGGTGGTGACGAGGTTGGTCGCCACCGAGCGCACGCGGATCCCGGTGCGGACGGTGCCGGGCGGCAGGGCCGCGGCGAGCATGCCGGGCAGGGTGGCCGCGCCGCCCTCGGGCACGGCGAGGCGGCCTCTGGCGAAGGTGCGCAGCGCGAGGTCGGCGACGCGGCTGGAGGTGGTGAGCTCCGGGTCGCGGAGCAGGGTGGACAGCAGGGGGCGCAGGACGCCGGTCACGGTGCGCGGGGGCAGGCCGCGGGAGCCGAGGGCGGCGAGGGCGGTGCGTTCGGGCCGGGCGAGGACGCGGTCCAGGGGCAGCGCCGCGAGCCGGCCGAGCGCGGCGCTGAAGCGGGCCTGGTCGAGGGAGCCGCTGGCGAGCGCGCGGGCGGGGGTCAGGGCCCCGGCCCGCTGCTGCCTGCCGTCGGCCCCGTGCACCAGGACGCCGGGGGCGAAGGGGCGCAGGACCAGTCCCGTGAGGCCCGGGGTGCGGGCCGGTTCGGTGTAGGCGGTGTTGAGGAGCTGGCCGACCCGGTCGAGCCGGAACCCGTCGGCCGATTCGGTGGCCATGCGGCCGCCGGGGTCGTCGGCGGTCTCCAGGACGCTGACGGTGACCCCTGCCGCGATCAGGTGGTGCGCGGCCGCGAGTCCTGAGACTCCGGCTCCTACGATGACGACGTCCGCGTGATGTGCGGCATGGTGTGAGCTGCTGAGCACGTGCCCCTCCCCGAGGTCGGCGCGGCTGTGTGGGGATCCTCCTTCCCCCAACGGGCTCCGGGAGAACCCGAGTCCGGCTGGGGATTGCGCACAGATCCGGTCGCACGACGGTCGCACACGGGTCACGAACGGTCGCACACGATCGCACCCCTGCTCCCGCCTTTACTCGTTGATGGCCGCCCTGATCGACTCCTCGATGCCGGGGTACGTGAACGTGAACCCGGACTCCAACAGCCGCGCCGGACGCGCCCGCTGACTGCCCAGCACGTCCTGGGACAGCTCCCCGAGGGCCAGGCGCAGGGCGGGGGCGGGGACCGCGAACGCGACCGGGCGGCGCAGCACACGGCCCATGGCGGCGGTGACCTCACGGTTGGTCAGGGGCTGCGGGGCGGTCAGGTTGAAGGGCCCGTCGAGGCCGGGCGTCTCCATCAGGAACCGCAGGGCGGCGACCTCGTCGTGCAGGGAGATGAACGACCAGTACTGGCGGCCGCTGCCCAGCCGCCCCCCGAGGCCCGCCTTGAAGATCGGGAACATCCGCCCCCAGGCCCCGCCCCCGGCGGCGACCACCAGCCCGGTACGGGCGGACACGGTCCGGATCCCGGCCTCCCGGGCGGGGGCGGCGGCGGCCTCCCACTCGACGCAGACGGAAGGCAGGAACCCGCTCCCGGCGGGGGCGGACTCGTCGACGGCCCGCTCCCCCGTGTCCCCGTAGTACCCGACCGCCGACCCGCACACGAACACCCCCGGCGGATCGTCCAGCGCCGCCACGGCCCGGGCGAGGGCGCCGGTCCCCAGCACCCTGCTGTCGCGGATCTCCCTCTTGTACGCCTCCGTCCAGCGGTGGTCGCCGACGCCGGCCCCCGCCAGGTTCACGACGGCGTCACACCCGCGCAGCCCGGCGGGGTCGACGTACCCGCTCCGCGGATCCCAGCGCGCCTCCCCCTCCCGGGCGGGGTCGCGCCGCACGAAGCGGACGGTGTCGTGGCCGTCGGCGTGGAGGGAGCGGACGAGGGCCTTGCCGATGAGTCCGGAGGCTCCGGTGATGGCGATGCGCATGCGCCCAAGTCTTCCCCGTTTCCGCCGCCCCGCCCGCGCGGCTCCCCGGCCTCCACCGCCGGTGCGCAGCGAATCCCAGCCCCGTCGGCGTTCGAGGCGCGGGGGTCCGGGGGCGGAGCCCCCGGAGCGGACCCGTCCCCGCCCGGCCAGGGCAAGGGTCAGGCCGAGCCCAGCCAGGTGCCCACCGCGTACGTGACGGCCATCGCGACGGCCCCGCCCACCACGTTCCGCAGCACCGCCCTCGGCACCGGCGCCCCGCCCAGCCGCGCGCTGACGACCCCGCACAGCGCCAGCGCCCCCAGCACCGCCACCACCGTCACCGGCACCCGCCACGACGCCCCCGGCAGGACCACCGCCAGCAGCGGCAGCAGCGCCCCGGCCGTGAAGGCGAGCAGGCTGGCGAAGGCGGCGTGCCACGGGTTCGCCAGCTCGTCCGGCTCGATCCCCAGCTCCACCCGGGCGTGCGCCCGCAGCGCGTCCCGTTCCGTCAGCTGCACGGCGGCCTCCCGGGCCAGGTCGCGGCTCAGGCCCCGCGCGGCCAGCAGCTCCGTCAGCTCGTCCAGCTCCGCTTCCGGCTCCTGTGCCAGCTCCCGCCGCTCCACCTCCAGCGCCGCCCGCTCGGAGTCCCGCTGCGAGCTGACCGACACGTACTCCCCCGCCGCCATCGACAGCGAGCCGGCGAGGAGCCCGGCCACGCCCGCCGTGAGGATCGCGGTGCGCGAGGTGGTGGCGCCGGCCACGCCGACGACCAGGCCCGCGGTGGAGATGATGCCGTCGTTGGCGCCGAGCACCCCCGCCCGCAGCCAGTTCAGCCGGGTGCTGATCGCCGCGCTCCGCGTATCCGTCACGCCACCACTGTCGCGGCGCGCGCCCGGCAGGGCCACCCGGCGTGCGCGGTCCGGGCCGCCGTACCAGGGTGGAGGGGTGAGACGCGGACGGGAGGAGCCGGGCTGGCTGCAGGGGGCACCGCCGCCGCGCTGGGCCCGGATCGCGCCCGCGGTGGCCCTGGTCGCCCTCTGCCTCACCCAGTGGACCACCCGCACGGAGGAGCTGGGCTACTTCCTGGCGGCCCTGCCCGCCGTGGCCGCCTTCGCCTACGGGCCCGCCGGCACGGCCGTCTTCGCCGCGATCGTGCTGCTCCTGCTCGGCGTCCCCGAGCTGCGGGTCGGACACGCGCGCGGCAGCGACCTGGCCACCGTGGCCACCGTCGGACTGCTCAGCATGGTCATCGCCTGGGTACGGCGGCGCCGGGACACCCAGCTGGTCAGCGTGCGTACGGTCGCCGAGGCGGCCCAGCTGGCGGTGCTGCCGCCGGTGCCGGAGCGGGTGGGCCGGGTGCGCTGCGCCGGGCTGTACCGGGCCGCGCAGCGGGGCACGCTGGTCGGCGGCGACCTGTTCGACGTACGGGCCGGGCCGTACGGGGTGCGGGTGGTGGTCGGGGACGTGCAGGGGCACGGGCTGGCGGCCGTCGGAACGGTGGCCTCGTTGCTCGGCGCGTTCCGCGAGGCGGTCCTGGACGACCGGGGGCTCGCGGCGGTGGCGACGCGGCTGGACCGGCGGCTGGCGGCGGACGCGGCCGCGGACTGCGTGGCGCACCCCGAGCTGTTCGCGACGGCGCTGCTGCTGGAGTTCCCGCCGGCGCTGGACCTCGTACGGGTCGTGTCGTGCGGGCATCCGCCGGCGCTGCTGCTGCGGGGGCCCACGGTCACGGAGGTGGCCGTGGAGCCGGGGCCCCCGCTGGGCCTGGGCCTGACCGGGCCGGCACTCCCGGCGGTGGCCGAGCTGCCGCTGCTGCCCGGCGACCGGCTGCTCGCGCACACCGACGGGGTCACCGAGGCCCGCGACGCGGCCGGGCACTTCTACCCGCTGGCGGTACGGGTCCCCGTGCTGGCGAACGACCCGGCGGGGCTGGTACCGGCGGTGTGGCGGGACCTCGCGGCCTTCACCGCCGGCGGCCCGCGCGACGACGTGGCGCTGCTGCTGCTGTCGCCCGAACAGCGGTTGCCGGGCGCGGCGGGGCCCGCCTAGTTTCAGGGGGCATGCACTGTGCGTCCTCGTCCCGACACCCGTGGGAGCCGCCATGTCCATGCCGATGCTGCTGATCAGGGGAACCTTCCGCGCGAAGGGCACCAAACCCGACGGGGACACCCTCTCCTTCACCCCGGACGACGTGAGCGACTGGAAGCGCGTGCCGGGCGCCAGGCCGGTCGTGCCGGGGGCCTTCGGCAGCGCCTCCATCCGCCTCGAGAGCATCGACGCCCTGGAGACCCACTACGGCGACAAGGACTCGCCCTCGGGCGTACAGCACCAGCCCCTGACCCTGGCACACGCGGCCGCGGACGCGCTGCTGAAGGCGGTCGGCTTCACCGACTTCCACCGGGCCGGGGACACGGCCGGGGGCGGGACCGAGACCGGCGGCGGGACCGGGGCAGGAACCGGGACCGGGGGTACGGCCGGCGACGACGCCGAGAAGATCACCAGCACCATCCCGGAGACCGTCCAGGGCTGGATCCTCACCCGCGGCGCCGACGTCTACGGCCGGTGCGTGGCCCTCGTCGGCAAGGGCCTGCCGCCCGCGTTCAACGGCTACGAGGTCGACGTGGACGACGCGGTGCTGGAGAAGACGGTCAACTACCAGCTGATCAAGGACGGCCTGGTCTACCCCACCTACTACAGCGGCTTCTCCGAGGTGCTGCGCGCGTCCCTCACCTCGGCCGCCGCGGCGGCGCGGGAGGCGGGCAAGGGCGTATGGAAGGAGGACCGAACCCTCAGGGGGGCCGAGGTCGTCTCCCTGTCCTCGCTGACCGGCGACCAGGGGGCCGTGATCCTCCCGAAGCTCTTCCGCCGGCTGAAGGACTACCTGGACCTGGAGCCGGGGAACCCGTCCCTCGCCTGCTTCCGCGCCTACCTGGCGGGGGCGTGGGAGGACCGGTTCCACCTCCAGGGCAGGCCGGGCGTGTTCAGCGGCATGCACCACATCGTCGAGGTGGAGGGGCAGGTGGTGAGGATGACCCACGGCCCGACGGAGGTCGTCTTCGTGGAGCGGTGAGCGGCGGCCCGCCGGCACTTCCCCGGGCCGGCCGGCCGCCGCCCCCGCCTGCGCACCCGTGCGTCAGCCGCCGTTGGCCACGATGAAGGCGCGGACCATCCGGCAGGTGACGTTCGACGGGCGGCGGATGCCCACCCGCACCGCCATCGTGCGTATCTTGCGGTTGGTCGCGCGCTTGGCGTCGTACGTCCCCGTGTCGAGCAGGGAGATCGCGAGCCGCATCGCCTTCAGACGGCGGTTGTGGTTCTCGTACCACTCGCGGGGCAGGCCCGCCGGCAGCGGCTTCTTCTTGGGCATCGAAATGATCGCGGCAGCGGCCATCTACAGCCTCCCAAACGGTAGTTGGCTTCCTGTCGTTCTCCTTCGATTTTACCGGCGGGCACTGACAAAAGCCCTGGCCGGACAGAGTCTGACTACCCTTGCGGGCATGGAGATCTGGATCAATCCCGCCTGTTCGAAGTGCCGGAGCGCGCTGACCCTGCTGGACGCGGAGGGCGCCGACTACACGGTGCGCCGCTACCTGGAGGACGTACCGTCCGAGGCCGAGATCCGGGAGGTGCTGGGCCGCCTCGGGCTGGAGCCGTGGGACATCACGCGCACCTCCGACGCCCTCGCGAAGGAGACCGGCGTACGGGACCTGCCGCGCGAGGAGACGGACGGGGCGCGGGCCCGCTGGATCGCCCACCTCGCCGCCCACCCGAAGCTGATCCAGCGCCCGATCATCACCGCCGAGGACGGCACGGCGGTGGTAGCCCGCTCGGAGGAGGCCGTCCGCGACGCCCTCTCCCGCACGGGCAAAGGCCGCGGATGATCACGACGACCTCCCATAAATGAATAAACAGGGCAAATTCTGCCGGTTCTGCAACCGGAGGGTACGTTCTCCCATCAGGACTGACAGGGAGATACCTCCGCTCGCCCGCTGGGCAGCCCCGACCGCTCGGAGTGAAGTTCGTTGCAGCAGCAGTACCCGCAGACATCGCCGTACGCGCAGCAGCCGCAGCCGCAGCCGTCGTACGGGCACCCGCCCATGGGCCCCGGCCACGGTCCCGGGCCCGGCGCCGGCCCGGAGCAGCTGTGCGTGCACTGCGGGCAGCCGCCGTTCGGCCCGCCCCGCCCCAAGCGGTCCCGGGCCAAGCTCTGGATCGGCGGGGCCGTGGTCGCCGCGCTGCTCGCCGGCGGGGGCGGCTACGCGTACTGGGGGACGGACTGGTTCGACGGCAACGGCGAGGACGTCACCTTCGCCAAGCCCAAGCCCCCGGCCCAGGGCGCGGGCGAGGGCTCCGGCGGCGGCGCGGCCGCGACCGGCCCCGACCCGGACGTCTCCCTGCCGGCGGGCCCCGCCGCACAGTTCAAGCAAACCACCAAGCTCGACGACGGCACCCGAATATCGAAGACCCGCCTCAAGGGCGCCAAGTCCGGCTTCGAGGGCGACGTCTGGGTGTGGACGCCCAAGGAGTACGACGACCCGAAGTACGCCAACAGCGCCTTCCCCGTGATGATCGCCCTCCCCGGCGGCAACGGCTACCCCGACAACTACTGGGCGACCATGCCCAACATCGGTCTCCAGAAGGCGATAGCGGAGGCTTCCGCCAAGGGCACGGGCCTGCCCTTCGTCCTGGTCATGCCGCTGCTCAACCCCGACAACAAGAACTACTACGACGGCTCCGACATCCCCGGGCAGCCCAAGATGGGCACCTGGATCGCCGAGGACGTCCCCGACCTGGCCAAGGCCAACTTCCGCACGTACAAGTCCCGCGACGGCTGGGCCATCATGGGCAACTCCTCCGGCGCCTTCGTGGGCCTCAAGCAGGTCATGCAGCACCCGGAGAAGTTCCGGGGCGTGATCGCGAACGGCGGCGAGACGGCCCCCGACTCCCCGCTGTGGAAGAACAACAAGGCGGAGATGGACGCCAACGACCCCGCCAAGCTGGCGCAGAAGCTGATCCAGTCGAAGGGGCCGGAGGTCTACGTCAACTTCCAGTACGGGACGAAGGAGGGCGGCCGGGAACGGCTGGAGAAGTTCCAGCGCGAGAACGGCAAGGGCCCCATCAAGATCGACCTGTACGAGATCAAGGGCGGCGACCACAACGGCTGGGACTACGTGCGCGGCATGAAGGAACAGGGCCTGGAGGCCCTGAGCAAGGTCATGAAGGGCCCGAAGCCGAACGCCGGCTAGCCCACACCGACATCGGAAAACCCGGTGGCCACAGACCTGTGACCGAGTCCTGGGACTCCTGCTCTGGAGCGGGGCTCAGGAGCCGGGGTGGTGAACCGAGCCGGTGCTCGTACCGGTCTCGTCGCCCACGAAGCAGACGATATGGCGCTTGCCAATGTCCCAGGTGGAGGGACTCGGAGAGAAGTAATACCGCTTCAGCTTCTCGGGGAGCTTCGCGGCGGCGCCCGTGTACGCGTTGAGTACCGCGTCTCCGCACGTGTCCTCGGCGATCGGACGGATCTTCTCCTTGCCCGGGTAGGCGCCGTCCGGCAGGCTGAAGACGGCGTACACCTCCCCGTCGTGAGGCTCGTCGCAGGGCACGAGGCGCACCTGGGTGGAGGCCTTGCCGCCCCCTTCTCCTTCGTACTGCTTCAGATCGTCGTCCGTGGTGAAGCAGTCGCCCGCGCGGACTTCCTCCACATCACTGGCGACCAGCCCGGTGACCTGGCCACTGGTGTCGTGCTTCGGCAGGGTGGCACCGTCCGGGACTCCGGAGAACCCGAGGACCAGCCCGAGCGCAAGGGCCGGGCCCGGAAGGGCGAATGCCAGGACGGACCGCGCGTGCGGCCCGGGGCGGTCCCGCCGTCCGTGCGGTCCCCGCCACGGGTGGGGGTCGGGCCACGACGGTAGAAGTGGCGGTCTGGACATGCGCGGCCCTCCTTGCGCGGAGTGGGAGTCGCAACCAACGGCCAGGCGGTGACGCCGTGGTCACCGGTTGGGGGCTCTGCTGGTGCATGGCGTCGGACCGGGCCCAGTCGGCGGCGACGGGGGGCGACGAGGGGCGACGGCGGGCGCTCCACGCCCGGCGTGGTCTCAGATGCCTTCGGCGGGTGGGATGCCTCGGCCGGCCCGGCCGACGCGTGCGCACCGATGGTGCTGTGCCACCACCCACGCTACCCAGCAAGGCCCGGCCACGCCTGTCGTGACGGATCCAGGCCTTCAGGCCGGCGGGTCCAGCAGTCGGGCGATCTCCTCGGCCGCCGCTGCCGGCAGCGCGTGGTGCGAGACCCCGGGGAGTACGTCGACCCGCGCGCCTGGCAGCGCCCGCCGCGCGGCGGCGGCGGTTCGGCCGGGGTCGTGGCAGCGGGCCCGCCCGGCGAAGAGGACCTCCACCTGCACCGGCAGCCCGCCGAGCCGGGCCAGGTCGGGGCGCGGACCGGTGACCGGCCGCACGGTGGGGAAGGCGGCCGCCGCCTCCTGGAGCCGCGTCCAGGCGGGGTCGAGCACCGCCCCGCCGGTCTCCCAGGCCAGGAAGGACCGCACCCGCGCCGGGGTGGGCCGCACCAGCATCGGCAGCGCCCGCAGCACGTACCCGGGGCGCAGCCCGGCGAAGACCCGGGTCGGGTCGAGCAGGACGAGCCGGTCGAACCGCCCGGGCCGCTGGGCGGCGGCGTGGGCGGCGATCCAGGCCCCGTAGGAGTGCCCGGCCAGGGTCACGGGCCCGCCGCCGGGGCCTACGAGCCCGTCGAGCAGCGCGTCGAGCCAGGCGGTGAGGTCCCCGACCCGGCGCACCGCCCGCCCGGGCGCCGGCACGCTGAGCCCGGGCTCCCCCACCAGGTCCACGGCATGCACCCGCCGGTCCCGCCCCAGCCCGGCCGCGACGCAGGCTCCCCACACGGTGGAACTGGCCCCACCGCCGGGCAGCAGCACCAGCGGCGACGCGGAGGCATCGGCAGGCCCGCAGCTGTTGACCCGGGTGACCCCGTACGGCGTGGGCACGTCGACGGCCTCGACGGGGACGGGCCACTGGGCGAGGGCCTGGTCGTAGGCGGTGCGGAAGGGGGTACGGGACACGGTCGACTCCAATCCCTCGGTGAGCGATAATCTCGCCCAGCGAGAGATACTAGAGCGGAGCGATGTGGACGACAACCTTGAACTGGTGCACCTGCTGCGCGCGGTGACCGTCGAATTCGGCCTGCGCCAGGCGGAGTTCGCCGCCGCCAACGGCATGCACCCGACCGACGTGCGGGCCCTGATCTGCCTCCTGGACGCGACCCGCGCCGCCGAACCCGCCACCCCGGGCCTCCTGGGCACCCGACTCGGCCTCAACTCGGCCGGCACCACGGCGGTGGTCGACCGCCTGGAGCGCCTGGGCCACGTGGAACGCGTCCGCGACCCCGCCGACCGCCGCCGCGTCCTCATCCGCGTCCGCCCGGAGGCCGTCACCCTGGGCCAGGACTTCTTCGGCCCCATGCTGAACGGCGTCCTGGAAGCCCTGGCCCCCCTCTCCCCCGCCGAACGCACCACGATCCACGCCTTCCTGACGGCGGCGAGGGAGGCGTTCACGGCCTGAGCGGGCACTCGGCCCACACGGTCTTCCCGACCATCCGGTCCGAGACCCCCCACCCGGCGGCGACCCCCTCGATGATCCGCATCCCGTACCCGCCCTCGCGGGTACAGGGCAGCCGGTCCCGCCGCCCGTCGGACACCTCGACCCGCACCACCCCGTCGAGCCGGACGACCCGCAGCTCGAAGTCCCGCCCCGGCACCCGCCCGTGCGTCACGGCGTTGGCGGCGAGCTCGGCGATCACGAGTCCGACGCCGTCGGCGACGCCGCTGCCGTGGGGGATCCCCCAGGCGTGCAGCTGCACGAGCGCGAGATGCCGGGCGAGGCGGGCGCCGCGCGGCGTGGCGCTGAACCGCTGCACGAAGACGAAGCCCTGCAGGGCCGCGTCCAGGCCGGTGACCAGATCGGCCCAGGCCTGGTCGAGCTGGGGGAGGACACCGGCCAGCCATTCCGTGTCACTGTCGCCACCAGCGCCCGTCGCGTCATGCATGACATCCCACCATTCGTTCGAGTACTCAATCACCTTGCGTGAGACCAGAGTTACGGAGGCGGGGCTACGATCGAAAGCATCCAGGTGACCGACCTGGGCATTGGTCGGAGTGGCATATTCCGGCCCGGCCGACCTGCGGAAACACGTCACAGCCGGTCGTGACCAACCGCACGGGAACGCGGGAAGGGGACGTCTGTGGACTCGGATCCACGCCGCCGATTCGCCGAGGAGCTCAAGAGCGCTCGGGAGCTGTACCCGGAGCGCCGCCTGACCCAGACCAACGCGGCCCGTCTGGCTCGCACGTCGAAGAGCACGATCAGCCGGATGGAGTCCGGTGAAGGACCGATCCCTCCGGAGCTGCCGGCGGTCCTGGACCAGGTCTTCGAGACGGACGGCCTCTTCAAGCGGCTGTACGAGGAGACGGTGGCGCAGAGCTTCCCTGCGATCTACCAACGACGCATGGAGCTGGAGCGGAAGGCAATCGCCATCTGTGAGTGGTCCCAGAACGTCGTGCCGGGGCTGTTGCAGACCGCCGACTACGCTCGCGCCATCCTCTGCAAGGGCGACCCCCGCGCCGACGAGGCTGAGATCATGAAGGGGGTACGGGCCCGGCTCACACGGCAGGAAATCCTTCGTGGAGCCGCCCCGCCCCAACTGCGTGTGGTGCTGTGCGAATCAGTACTCCGGCGGCACTTGGGCCAGCGCCAGGCAATGCGTGGTCAGCTCGCTGCCCTTCTCACTCACGCGGAACGTCCGACGACGGGCATCCGCGTGCTACCGCTGGACGCAGAAGCACACTTTCTCCTCACCGGTTCGGCGAGTTTCCTCACAGCCCCGAACCACGTGACAGTGGTCTGCGTGGAGGCGCACCGTACTATCGGAATCCTCGAAGAGCCTGAGCACGTGCGGGCAGCACAGCGCGCCTTCGAAGACCTGATGGGCGAGGCCCTCCCTGCACGGCGCAGCGCAGACCTCATCAGAGATCAGATGGAGAAACTGACGTGAAGATACTTCCGCCCCCGCGACAGGAGCTTTGGGTCAAGTCCAGTCACAGTGGCCCCGAACAAGGCAACTGCGTGGAGATCGCCCCTGGCGCGAAAACCGTCCGCATCCGAGACTCCAAGGCAACGGGCGGCCCCGAGGTGGCCGTAACACATGCAGCCTGGGGCGCGTTCCTCGGCGGCGTCACGGCCATCCCCTAGGTCGTCTCCTTCGGATCATCTCGCCGACCAGATGAAGATGGCGGCGAGGTAGACGGTGGTGTCCTTG
The DNA here is from genome assembly GCF_039535215.1 of Streptomyces racemochromogenes. Taxonomy (GTDB): domain Bacteria; phylum Actinomycetota; class Actinomycetes; order Streptomycetales; family Streptomycetaceae; genus Streptomyces; species Streptomyces racemochromogenes. The sequence continues at coordinate 4,995,219 of NZ_BAAAWT010000001.1, read as the reverse complement.
CCCAAGCGAGTGGCCAGGCCACGCCACTGCTTGAGCTTGTTGATACATCGCTCGACGGTATTCCGCTCCTTGTAGGCCTCACGGTCGAAGGCCGGCGGTCGCGATCGTGGGCGGCCGATCAGCCTGGACACGCGCCGGCGGGCCATGACCTGCTCGAACGCGGGTGCGTCACCAGCCTGTCCCGGCGTAATGACGAACGCGAGCGGCCTGCACCGGCGCCAGTCGAGGTCGCCCTCGGCGTCGGCTCGGGCGAGCAGGGCGGTGAAGACCTCCGCCCACGTGCCGTCGGCCTCCCGCTCCGCCGAGGGCTCCGGTCCGGCAACAACGACTCAATGCGGGCCCGCTGGGCGTCAGTCATCGACACACCGGACCAGGGATCAGATGTTCTAAATGGAGCGCTTAGAAGGGCGGCCAGTCGGAACCCGGAGGCGGGGCGGGAGAGACCCGGTTGCCGTTCCGCATATGCAGAGGCCAGCGCTCGTCGATGACCGAAACCGCCTCCTTGCACGCCTCGCAAGCACTCGACCACTCGGACATCCACAGGTACGGCGAGGCTGTGAGGCCCTCATGGGCCAGCCCGCACAGCGTCGCACCCAGTCCGTCGGCGGAGTACGCGTACGCCGCGTCGTACACGTGGGCGATGCCCTCCGGAAGTCGGGGGGATTCCGCCCGCTCCCACGGTATGTAGCCGTACTGCGGCCGCGAGACCTCGCGCGGGTCGTATCCGAATTTGGTCCACGCATAGCACCAGGGACAGAACCAGCGTTCCTTCACCGCCACGTCCCACATCGACGGTTCACCCACCGGCATCCGCCGCATCTCATGGCCACAGACATCACAGGTCACACCACATTCTGCCGGGCCGTTGGCAACCACAGGCATCTGTCGTCCCATGCGGTGCTGGTGGATGCAGGCTGGCCAACAAGATCCAAAGGAGACGGCCTGGCGCGCCGGGGGCGAAGTGGCGTTTCGGCTGGTGAAAGGGATGGGCCGAACGGGTGAGGGCGTCGTTTCTGCGCTGTCGCGGGCAGGTGCGGGGCGCCTAGAACGGTCGGCATGATCAAGAACCTCGTGAGGCGCGGTCTGCCCGCGCTCGCACTCGCCTTCCTGCCCGTCCTGACCGCCGTGCCGGCCGCCGACGCGACCCCCGCCAACGCCGCCGCGTCCGCCAACGCCCTCCGGCGCGACGCCCACTTCTACGCCCCCTCCACCATCCGCAAGAACCAGGCCTGGACCTCCGGCAACGGCCGGACCGTCCTCCGGGTCCAGGAGGACGGCAACTTCGTCCTCTACAAGGACGGCCGCCCGGCCTGGCAGGCCCCCAACGTCTGGCCCAAGGCCGCGACCGCCGTCATGCAGGAGGACGGCAACTTCGTCGTCTACGACAGCTCCGGCACCCCCGTGTGGGCCGCCGGCACCTGGTCCAAGGGCCGCTACCTCGCGGTCCAGGACGACGGCAACGCCGTCGTCTACGACGGCTCGGGCCGCCCCGTCTGGGCCACCAACACCGGCGACTGACCGGAGGGGGTTGGGGAGGGCCTCGTCCGGGATCGGGCGGGGCTTTCCCTGCGTACGGGGGAGGCCGGGGGGCGGGGTCCCCTCGGGCGGTCTCAGAGCAGGTTGGGGGCTTCCCGTCAGTCCCATCGTCCTTCCGGTTCGGGCCGGTCCCTCAAGGGCGCTCCTTCGTCGCGTCGCTACGCGATGGCCTTCGGCCACCCTTGACCGACCGGCCCGAACCGGAAAGCCGAAAGACTGCCGGGAAACCCCCAAAGAAACGGGACGGACGATCCTTGGAGGGGCGGGCGTCTCAGGGACCAGGCGAGGGGCCGGGCGCCGGCCCGCCCTACATCCGCCCCCCACGTCCGTGATCCCGGGCCAGGGGCGCGGCAACCCGCACCAAAGGTTGATGCGGGCGACCTGGGAAGCCCCCAGACGCGTCAGATCGCTACGCGCTCCTCATCTCCCAGCGTCCGACGGCCGTCCTGGGCTGATACCCGCACGAGAGGACGAGCGGAGCAGCGCAGGGATCCGACGGGCGCGACGGATCGCTACGCGCTCCTCTCGTCTCGGCGGCCGGCGACCGCCTGTGGCTGATACCTGCACCAGAGGGTGGTCAGGACGGGCGGGAAGCGCGTGGGCGGCAAGCGGCTGAAGCGGTCAGCCGACGAGGTACTCGTACAGTGCCTGGTGGCCCTCGCCACTGGGGTGTATGCCGTCGACGAGGAGGTCGGGCCGGTCGCGCAGGGGGTCCCACATGTCGACGAAGTCGACGTGGTTGTCGGCGCACCAGTTCCGCAGGGATTCGCGCAGCCTCAGGGCCCGGTCCCGGGTGAAGCGTAGACCCTCGTAGTCCCCGGTCCGTTCCTCGTCCAGCCAGATCGGTCCGAGGACGACCAGGCGCGCGTTGTGCGCATGGGCGGTGGCCGCCAGCGCGTCGAGACCGTTCGCGATGTCCGCCAGCCCGTCGGTGTCCGGCGCCGCGAGGGGGACGGCGGAGTCGTTGATCCCTGCGGCGAGAAGAATGGTGTCGGGCAGGCGAGGGCGCAACAGGACGGGGGTCTGCTCGCTGACGGCGGCCAGGGTCGTGCCGGGTATGGCGAGGTTGAACACCCGGTGCGCGGCCTCGTTCTCGGCGATGTGCGTAGCCGCCAGCCGGGCGGCCCATCCCCCCTCCGGGTCGCAACGCCCGTAGGCGATGCTGTCGCCCACGATCAGGATCCGCGCCGCCGGCCGCAGCGGCTTCGCGTCCAGGTACGCCCAGGCACTCTCCCCGGAGGCGAGGAGCACCCGTCGTCGCGCGTAGTCGTCGACCTCGTAGCCGTCGGCCGCCACCAACTGCTCGTCAGTGAGCTCGAGAACGACTCCGTCGACGACACCACCGATCCTGCGCTCCAGGATCAGGTGCACGTCGAGGCCACTGGCGGCGATCACGTCCGGGTCTGTGATCTTCAGCGGCCTGGTCGCGTACCCGGCCAGCGAGGCGGGGCGACTGGGTACGACCTGGCCGAAGAGGGCCGTCTGGACCTTGGGGTCCATCAACGTGCCGAACGAAAAGAGGACGTGGGGGCGCGAATCGCTCACGATGAGGCTTTCTTCAGAATCGATCAGCTGTGTGGATCAAGGTACCCATCCCCCTGCGCATCCCGGGCTGCTCCGTTCGTCCTCCGGTGCGGGTAGCAGCCACAGGCGGTCGCCGGACGCTGAGACGAGAGGAGCGCGTAGCGATCTGACGCGCCTGGGGGGTCTGGAGGGGGCTCTGATCGACCTCTCGTGCGGGTAGTCGCGCACCGGCTCCGAATCTCGACTCTTGAGGGCCCGTATGTCGGGCGGGCCGGCCACCGACCCCTCGCCTCAGCACTGAGACGCCCGCCCCTCCCAGGATCGTCCGTCCCGTTTCTTTGGGGGTTTCCCGGCAGTCTTTCGGCTTTCCGGTTCGGGTCGGTCGGTCAAGGGTGGCCGAAGGCCATCGCGTAGCGACGCGACGAAGGAGCGCCCTTGAGGGACCGGCCCGAACCGGAAGGACGATGGGACTGACGGGAAGCCCCCAACCATCGATGAGACCGCCCCGGGGGACACCGCCCACCCGCACCCGCACCCGGCCCCCACCTTCACGCCGCCCCCACCCCCGTCCCCCTTAGGGTGGCCCGAGGAGAAAACAGTACGAAACCCCACCAAAGGACCACCCCATGTCCCAGCCCACATCCCGCCCCACCCGTCACCGCCGGGGAGCCGACTGGATGTTCGGCGGGGTGTACGGGACCGTGCTGGCCAGTGCGCTGCTGGCCGCGCTGGACGAGCGGGGCGGGCATTACACCCCGCTCGCCGACGCCGCCTGGATCCTGGTCACCGCCGCCGCCGCAGCCCTCGCGCACGGGTACGCGCACCACATGGCCGACCACCTGGCCGGTGCCGCCGCGCACCGGTGGCGGTTGCTGGCCCGGGCGCTGTGGAACGAGTGGCCGATGATCGCGGCCACCGTCCCCACCCTGCTCCTGCTCCTGCTCGCCGAGATCGCGGGCTGGGAGCCGTACGGGGTGACGGCGGTCGGGCTCGGGCTGAACACCGCGCTGCTGTTCGCCTGGGGGTCCTTCGTGGCGTTGCGGGTCGGCTACCGGATCGCCTCCGCGCTGCTCATCGGCCTGGCCGACGCAGCCATCGGGCTGGCGATCATCGTCGCCAACGCCGTCATCAAGTAGGCAGCTGCCCCTCCGCCTCGGCCAGGATCTCCGTCAGCCGGGCCCCGAACTCCGCCCCGCGCGGGTCGGGTACCCCCGTCCGGGCGGCGTCGAGCAGTGCGTCCAGGGCGCGCCCGTAGGCGCCCGGCACGTCGCTCCAGTCCGGCAGCGAGAAGACGCCCTCGCCCCCCCGCAGTTCCAGGCCCACCCCGGCGGCCGCGCGCGGCGCGCCCAGGCTGAGCACGGCGGTGCTGGCGGCTCCGGAGGCGTGCCGCAGGGCCAGCTGGACCACGTCGGACGGGCCCCCGGTGGCGGTGACGGCGGTGACCTCGCCGAGCACGGGGATCAGGACGGACAGGGCGTGCGGGCCGACGTCCCACAGGCCGCCCTTGGCCTTGCGCCAGGGGGAGTCGGCGTACGCGCTGGGCTCGCCGTCGGGCGGGAAGACCGCCCCGAGCCAGTGCGCGGAGGCGGTGAACCAGCCGGAGCGCCCGGCCTGTTCGCGGACCCACCCAGCGGTCGGCTCGGCGAAGCGCAGCGTCAGGAAGACGACGGAGGCGACGCCGTGCGCCGCGGCGGCGGCGGCGACGGCGCGGGCGTCCGCCACGGTCGTGGCGACGGGCTTGTCGAGCAGCAGGTGGCAGCCGGCGGCGGCCGCGCGCACGGCGAGCGGGGCCTGGACGTCGGGCGGCAGGGCGAAGGCGGCGACGTCGCAGTCGGCGAACAGGGCGTCGGGGTCTTCGTACACCTTCACGCCGTACGCCTCGGCGAGCTCGGCCGCGGCTTCGGGGCGGCGGCCCCAGACTCCGGCGAACTCGGAGCCGGTGTGCGCGGCGAGGGCGGGGGCGTGGGTGCGGCGGGCCCAGGGGCCGGTGCCGAGCAGGCCGACGCGGGGGCGGGGGCGCCGGGGGCCTTCGTCCGGGGCGCCACCGGCGGAGTTCAAATCGTATGAAATGCTCACCCGCCCAGTCTGCCGCACCCGGACGGATGTACGGTGACCGACTCGATCAAGCCACCCGACCTGCGGCGTAAACCCCGGTAACACGGGGTTCACGCACGGGCAACGGATGAGAAATCGCCACGGGGCACGCTGCGGTCAACACCGCAGCGTCCCGCAGCACCCGCAGAGTCAGGATGGTCCCGTGAGCTACAAGGCTGAGTACATCTGGATCGACGGCACCGAGCCGACGGCGAAGCTCCGCTCCAAGACGAAGATCCTTGCGGACGGTGCGGAGCTGCCGGTCTGGGGCTTCGACGGCTCGAGCACGAACCAGGCCGAGGGCCACGCCTCGGACCGGGTCCTCCAGCCCGTCTTCTCCTGCCCGGACCCGATCCGCGGCGGGAACAACCTCCTCGTCCTGTGCGAGGTCCTCAACATCGACATGACCCCGCACGAGTCGAACACCCGGGCGCTGCTGCGCCCCGTGGCGGAGAAGTTCGCCTCGCAGGAGGCCGTCTTCGGCATCGAGCAGGAGTACACCTTCTTCGACGGCACCCGCCCGCTCGGTTTCCCGGTGGGCGGCTTTCCGGCGGCGCAGGGCGGTTACTACTGCGGTGTCGGCTCGGACGAGATCTTCGGCCGTGACATCGTCGAGAAGCACCTGGACCACTGTCTGGCCGCCGGCCTGGAGATCTCCGGCATCAACGCGGAGGTCATGCCGGGCCAGTGGGAGTTCCAGGTCGGCCCGCTGGGCCCGCTGGAGGTCTCCGACCAGCTGTGGATCGCACGCTGGCTGCTGTACCGCACGGCCGAGGACTTCAACGTGTCGGCGACGCTGAACCCGAAGCCGGTGAAGGGCGACTGGAACGGCGCGGGCGCGCACACCAACTTCTCCACGAGGGCGATGCGCGAGGACTACCGCGCGATCATCGCGGCGTGCGAGGCGCTGGGCGAGGGCAGCAAGCCGCTGGACCACGTCAAGAACTACGGCGCGGGCATCGACGAGCGCCTGACGGGTCTGCACGAGACGGCTCCGTGGAACGAGTTCAGCTACGGCGTCTCGGACCGCGGGGCCTCGGTCCGCATCCCGTGGCAGGTGGAGAAGGACGGCAAGGGCTACATCGAGGACCGCCGCCCGAACGCGAACGTGGACCCGTACGTGGTGACCCGCCTGATCACGGACACCTGCTGCACGGGCCTGGAGAAGGACGGTCTGGTCTGACCGCCCCGGAACCGGCCGCGGCGCCCACCCTCCCCTCCCGGAGGCGGGCGCCGCGGCCGTTGTCAGTGAGGCCTGTCACCGTGTCCCCATGACCAGCGAGCACGCGGACCACGCGATCCACCCCATCAGGGTCCACACCGAACCCGGCCACCACCACGACCTCTCCGGCCCCGGGAGCCGCGGGCGGCTGTCCGACCTCGTGGCGGGCATAGGCGGGGACGGCGACCGGTTCCTCGTCGTGAATCGGGTCCCGGACGACCCGGACGTCTACGTGCAGGTCTGGCACGAGTCCGGCGGCGACTACCAGTTGGAGCACCGTGAGGGCGCGCCCGACCGGCACTTTCAGGCGTTCGTGGACTCCGCGCAGGAGGTGGTGGAGGTGATGCTCCGCTGGGCGGCCCGGGAGGAGGAGTGGGACCGGGGGCCGGCCTGGGAGCGGCTCGACTTTCCGGTCGAGGAAGCGGCGCCGCTGGATCCGGAGGTGGCGCAGGAGCTGACAGAGGCCGTGCGGGGCTGGCTGCGCTGCGCGTACGACGACCGGGCGGCGCTGACGGAGAGCGCCGAGGACTACCTGGTGTCCGGCGACGACCGGCCGGTGTCCCGGGCGCAGGCGGCGGACCTGGTGGACCGGCTGTGGCGGGAGCGGGTCGCGGAGCAGGCCGGATGGGTGGGCGAGACCGACCCGGAGCGGCTGACCCGGGCCTTCGAGGCGCTCGGCGCGAGCGGGATCACCGCGCGGGAGAACTTCACCTGCTGCCGCTCCTGCGGCCTCGGCGAGATCCACGCCGACGGCGAGGAGGACGCGCGCGGCTTCGTCTTCTTCCACTCCCAGTGCACGGAGGGGGCGGCCGACGGCGGGGACCTGTACCTCCTCTACGGGGGCTTCGAGCCCGACGAGGAGCTGACGGCCTCCGTGGGGCGGGAGGTGGTCGCGGCGCTGGACGGCGCGGGGCTGGCATGGGCCTGGGACGGATCGGCCCACGATGCGATACGGGTGACCGGGATGGACTGGCGGAAGCGGCTTTCTGGTTGACGGTATGTCGGGATTGTGACGGGGTGACGAAGACTTCACGACAGAATATGAGATTGCTATCCAGCAGGTGAGATACCACCTGCCCCAGGCCCCTGGTTTCTGCTTCAATGGCGCCCATGGCCAGCCATTCGTACTTCCCGACAGGTCGCAGCGACCTGGAGCCGTTCTGGCCGTCCCGTCAGGATCACGACTTCGACCGGGTGTGTTGCCGCGCCGAGAACGCGCCGGCCCTCTAAAGCCTCCGGGACCCTCTCACCAGACCCGCCCCGGGGCCTTCGGTCTGCGCGGTACGCAACGACTACGTGCACTCGCACATGCACACGTACGTCTTCTGCCGATCACTCCGCGTGAAAGAGCTGACCACTCATGACGAACACCCGTTCCTTCGCTTCTGCCGCCTCCGCTGCGACCACCGCTCCGCTGCCCTTCCCGCCCAGTCCCCGCCACCGGCTGCGCGCCGTGGACCGGGACGAGGTGGCCCGGGTGGTGGACCTGCTCCCGCCGGGCGCCACCTGGCTGCCCGCGCCCCAGCACGCCGTTCCGACGCTGCCGGGCCAGCCCCCGATGGTCGGCTACCTGGTCCTCGTACCGGCCGACCAGCAGCAGATCGCGTTCGCCCCGCAGTCCGTCCCCGTGCCCGTCGCCGGACCGGTTCCGCACGCCCAGCTTGCGTCCGAGCCGTCGACGACGACTGGAGACGCGCTCGTGCGGATCGACTCCGCCCAGCGCACGGCCGAGGTCGACGGCGAGCTGCTGGACCTGACCTACCTGGAGTTCGAGCTGCTCGCCCATCTGGTGGCCCACCCGCACCGGGTCCACAGCCGGGACCAGCTGGTGACGACGGTGTGGGGCTACGGGCACGTCGGCGACGGCCGGACCGTCGACGTCCACATCGCCCGGCTGCGCCGCAAGCTGGGCGCGGCGCACCGCGGCGCGATCCAGACCGTCCGCCGCGTGGGGTACAAGTACACCCCCTGACGCCCGGCGGCCGGCGCCCTACGTGCCCGGTATGACGGTGGGCCCGTACCCGCTCTCGCGCGTACGGGCCCACCGCCGTTCGGGCACCGGTCAGGCGGCGGCGTCCGCCCCGCGACGGCGCGCGGCGAAGCCCACGGCCAGGTCGATCACGAGGAAGGCCACCAGGCTGAGCCCCAGCAGCGGGACGAACCAGCCCACGACCGCCGTCGCGCAGGCGAACGGCAGCAGCACGGTCACCGGCAGCTTCCGCCAGGCTCCGCGCGGCTGGGCGCGGCCGACCGAGCGGCGGTCCTCCTTGGTGGGGCGGCGCATCCACCACATCCGGTAGCCCCAGACGATCAGGAACATCACGGCGACGGCGAGGGCGGCCAGCGCGATCTGGTTGGCGAGCCCGAAGGTCAGGCCCATGTGCAGGTCGATGCCGAAGCGGGTCAGCTGGGCCAGCAGGGGGTAGTCGGCGAAGCGCAGCGTGTCCATGACCCGCCCGTCGGCGGGGTCGACGGCGACGGAGTCCAGGTGGACCGGCAGCGTCTTGTCGTTCTCCTTGATCACGTAGCCCTTGCCCTTGGCGGGCAGGGTGACGCGCAGGCTCTCGGTGACTCCGGCGGCCCGGGCGGCGGCCACGGCCCCGTCGATGCCGATGTCGGTGACGGGGGCGGGCGGGGGCATCTCCATGCCGTCGGTCATGACGTGCCCGGCGTGCTCGTCACCGCCGTCGGCGCCGGCGCCCGCGCCGGGGTTCAGCTTGGCGGCGACGGAGGGGGTGGCTCCGCCGAGTCGGTCCTGGAGCTGTCCGATGTTCTCGCCTGCGTAGTTGGACCAGGTCAGGCCGGTCGCGGAGAGGCCGACAAGGCCGACGGTGGCCCACAGGCCGACGGTGCCGTGCCAGGAGAGGGTCTTGCGGCGGCCGGTGGCCTTGCGGTCGGGCACGACGAGGTCTGCCTTGCGGGCGCGGCGGCGGCCGATCCAGAGGGCGAGGCCGCCGAGGGCGACGACCCACAGCCAGCTGGCGGCGAGTTCGCTGTAGTTGCGTCCGAACTCCCCGATCTGGAGGCTCGCGTGGAACTCGCTCAGCCAGGCGCGCAGCGGCAGGGCGTCACCGGAGGTGGTGAGCTGCCCGCGGACCTCGGTGGTGTAGGGGTCGACGAAGACGGTGAGGGTCTCGCCCTCCCCGAGCCCGGGCTTCTCCATGATGACCCGGGTGGTCGCGTCGGCCTCGGGGGCGGGCCACACGCCGAGCACCTTGCCCTCGGGGGCGGCGGCCTGGGCGGCCTTCACCTGGGTGCCGAGCGGAACGGCGCGCTCGCCGACGCTGTCGACGGTCAGCTCGTGGGAGTAGAGGACGCGCTCGGCCTGCCACGAGCCGGCGTACAGCAGTCCGGTGGCGGCGGCGAGGAAGAGGAACGGGGCTATCAGCAGTCCGGCGTAGAAGTGCATGCGCAGGAGCAGCGGCCGCAGCGCGGCCCAGCTCCCGCCGGTGCGGCGGGGGGACGTGGCCGGGGCTTCGGCCGCGTCGGCCGCGCCGACGGGGTCGGCGTCACGGCCGGGGCCGTGCTGGAGTTCGTCAAGGGACATGTCGGTCCTAGGGTTCGGCGAAACGGGGGGACCGGCCCCGGGTTCCGCTCCGTTCCGCGTCCGGAGCGCGCCGGTCAGGCGCGCGCGGGGTGCGGGACGGGTGCCGCCGGTGCCGCTCCGGCCGGTGCGTGCGCGCGCGAAGGGGCGCACCGGCGGCCCGCGGCGACGCGGTGTGCGTACGCGGCGGGGGCCGTCGGCCGGGCGGGGCTCTGGCGGCACGGCCTCGGGGCCGTGCTGTGGGTGTCTCGCCACCCGGGGGGACCGCGCCGGACCGCGGTGTGGGCGTGTACGGCTCCGCGCAGCCGGCGCGGGCGTTCGTACGCCGGGCGGTGCGCGGGCGGTTCCGGTTCGGGGGCCGGCCGGGCCGGCAGCAGCGCGAGTACGCGGGCGAGCGGCCGGGCGGCGAGCAGCGCGGTGGCGCCGAGGACGCGGGCGAGCCGGAAGACGGCGGCCTCGCCCCAGGCGAGCCAGGCGGCGCAGAAGACCCCGGCGAGGACGTGCGCGGCGATCATCCCGAGGCCGCCGTGCCCCGCCATGTCGGCCATGCCGGCCATGCCGCCGCCGCCCATGCCGCCCAGCCCGTCGACCAGGTCGCCCACGCCGCCCGCCATGTCGCCGGCACCCGCCGCGCCGTCCGCCGCGGCGGTGGTGCCCGTGGGGGCGTCCATCCGCATGCCGGGTACGTGGTGGTGGCCGGGCATCGGTTCCGCGGGGGCGGGCGCGGTGTGCCCGTGTGCCGCGGCCTGGCCGGCGGAGAAGGCGAGGTGCAGGACCCCTTGGACGGCGAGCAGCGCGGCGGTGATGCCGGCCGGTCCCCGGCGCCGTCCGGCGGCGGCCCAGGCGAGGGCCCCGGTGACGGCGAAGGCGGCCAGCAGGCTGCCGAGGGGGACATTCATCCCGGACATGCACGAATGCCCCACCGCACCCAATGCCACGCACACGGCCGCGAACATCGCGGCCCGCGTACCGCGCACCGGCGCACGGGGTGGGGATCCAGTCATGTTCCGGTCATGGTCTCACGGGGCCCGCCGCCTCCCGCAAGAGGGCGGTGTCCGATCATGGACCGGTGAACCCATCGCCACGGTCATGGTCATTGCCGCTGGGAGCGGCCTACGCGGGCGGCGTCCAGCTCGGCGCCCACGCCCTCGGACGGCTGGATCCGGCCGAGCGGGAACGGGTGCTGCGCGGCTGCTCGACGAACGTCGACAACCTCGACACCGGCCACTGGGAGACCCTGCTGAGCAGCGCCTTCGTGGTCGAGGAGCCCATGCCGCTGCCGTACGCCCTGCTCCTGGTCGCGGTCCTGGGCTACGCGGAGTACGCGTACGGGGCGTGGTGGACGGCCGCCGTCTTCCTCTTCGGGCACGCCTCGGCGACCCTCCTGGTCTACGGCGCCCTGCGCCGGACCGCCGACCGGGAGACCCGCCGGGCCCTGGACGTCGGCACGAGCTACGGCTTCAACGCCGTCCTGGGCGCCCTCACCTCGGCGCTGCCGCGGGGGGCGGTCCGCAACTCGGCCCGGGCGGGGCTGCTGGCCGTCGCCGCGCAGCCGGTGCTGCGGCGCGGGCGGACCTTCACCGACGCCGGGCACCTCGTGGCGCTGGGCGTGGGCATAGGGCTGTCGGTGGCCGTCGATTGTCTTTCCGGATCAAACCGTCGGAAAATCGCACATACCTGACGCCACCTGTCGGCGCCGGACGACACCTGCCGGCACTTGCCGGCACGACGCCATGAACGAGCACCACCGGGCGCACCACCCGCATCCGCACCCCGCCCGGACACGTCACGCACGAACACGTCACGCACGAACGAGCCTCACCGCTGGAGCCGCCACGATGACCGCCACCCCTTCCACCACCGTCGCCAACCTCCGCGACCTCGGTGGCACCCCGCTCGCCGGCGGCCGCACCGTCCGCCCCGGCCTCGTCCTGCGCGCGGGCGCCCTCGACCGGCTCGACCTCGACGCCGACCCGGCGGTGGCGGCCCTGGGGCTGCGGACCGTCATAGACCTGCGCAGCGACGCCGAGCGGGCCGACCACCCCGACCGGATACCCGACGGGGTCCGGCTGCTGGTGCGCGACGTGCTGGCCGACAAGATGAGCGACCACCGCATGCCGGCCGCCACCCAGCTCAAGGACCTCCTCGGCGACCCGGCCGTGGCCGAGGAGCACCTCGGCGGCGGCAAGGCCCAGGCCCTGTTCGGCTCCGTGTACCGCTCCTTCGTCAGCACCGGCTCCGCGCACGCCGCGTACCGCACGCTGCTCACCGAGGCCGCCGACCCCGACGCGGGCCCGCTGCTCTTCCACTGCACCGCCGGCAAGGACCGTACGGGCTGGGGCGCGACGCTCGTCCTGTCGCTGCTCGGTGCCGACGAGGACACCCTGATGGCCGAGTACCTGTCCGTGAATCCGGCGGTGAAGGAGGCCTTCGCCCCGCTGATCGAGGGCTTCACCGCCTCGGGCGGGGACCCGGACATCGCCCTGGCGCTGATCGGCGTGTTCCCCTCCTACCTGGAGGCGGGCCTGGACGAGGTCCGCGTCCGGTACGGCTCGATGGAGAAGTACGTGCACGAGGGCCTCGGCGTATCCGAGGAGACCGTGGCGGCGCTGCGGGCGAAGCTCATCGCCTGATCCCGTGATCCCGTGATCGCGTTGTCCGGTAATCCCGGCAACTCGGCACGTACACCTCGAAACCCGAAATTCGCCCGAACGGGTGCGCGAAGACGGGTGACCATCCGACGATTCGCTCGTTCTGCTGAACGTGACTGCGCCGGATACCGCCACCCGCCCCCTGCCCCCCGACGTCGAGCAGGCCGAGGCCGCCATCGTCGAGCACTACCCGCGGCTGGTGCGGCTGGCCTACCTGGTGCTCCCGCCCTCCCTGGGCCGCAACCGGCGGGTGCTCACCGCCCACTCGCTGACCCAGCGGGCGCTGCCGCGCGGGCGGCGGGGTGCCGAACCGGCGGCCGTGCAGGGCGGTGTACCGGCGCAGCGCGGCGGGCTGGGCGGGCCCGAGTCCGGGTACGCGTACGTCCGGCTGCGCGTGCTGCGCTCCGCCCTGGAGGCGGGGATCCCGCTGACCTTCAAGGCGCTCCCGCTGCGCGGGCAGCTGCCCGCGCTGCTGCCGCAGGTCTGGGGGCTGCGGCTGTTCCCGCGCGCGGGCGGGGCCGAGGAGCTGGCGCTGGACCAGTGGCTCGCCACCCTCAACGGCCCGGGCCGCGCGGCCTGCGTCCTGCGGGCGCTGGAGGGGCTGGACGGGCCGGAGGTGCTGCGGGTGCTCGCGGAGGCCGGGGTCGCCGACCCGGCGGCGGCGGTCGCGGAGTCGGGGGATCCGGCGCACGACGGCCTGTTCTCCTCCCCCGAGTTCGACCCGTGCGTGCTCCAGGCCCGGCCCACCGACCTGCTGCGGCGGCGCCGGCTCGCGCGGGCCGGGCTGGCCGCGGCGGCCGCGCTCGCGGTGTGCGGGACGCTGCTGGCGCTGCCGGGCGGCGGCTGGGGCTCCGACGGGCCCTCCGCCCCGCCGTACGCGCGCAACGCGGCGGCCGAACAGGCCCTGGACCCGGGGCAGCTGCTGCGGGTGGCGCCCACGGTGTGGCGTACGTCCTCCCGTACGGACTACTCCGCCTGGCCTGCGCGCGGCGACCGCGCCCAGGACGCCGAGCTGCTGCGCCGGGCGCTCGCGGTGTGGGCCCGGCCCGGCAGGGAGGTGGTGGTCTCGGCGACGCCGGGCACCCCGTCGGGGCCGCCGATGGGCCCGCCGCAGCTGCTCTTCGCGGGCACCGTCGACCAGGCCGTGGTGGTCCTGCTGTACGACGGGCTGCGCGTGGTCCGGTACGCCGAGCCGCGCAACGGGACGGCGGGCGCCGCCCTCGACTTCGCCCGGACCGACGGGGCCACGGCCGACACGGCGACGGCGCTGGTGCTGAGCCGGGTCGACGGCAACGTCCGCTACCTGACGGCCCCCTGGGTGACCGCGGCCGCCCTGCGCGACCTGCTCAAGCCCGGCGAGGAGCCGGCCGCGCTGAAGCTCACCCCGGACGGGGTGACCCCGCCGGTGCTGGGTCCCGCCCCGAGCGGCGACTGCACCAGCTGGAGCGCGCTGTCCCTGACCGGCGACGGCGCCACCCGGCTGGTGACCGACCTGGGCGAGCTGACCCCGGCCCGGCTGACCTCGGGCGCGCCGGGCGCCGCGCGGGACGTCACGGAGGCGGCGGAGCTCGGCGAGTGGTCGAAGACGGCTTGCCTGCTGCCCTCGGTGCGCTCGCACGGGGTGCGGTCGGTGAACGCCTGGACGTACGCGAAGCAGCCGCTGCCCGAGGGGGACGGGACGGCGACCTGGCTGTGCAGCCGGGCCGAGACCTGGCGGGGCACGGCGGACCGGGTGCAGGCCCAGTTCCTGGCCCCGGGCGCGCCGCTGGCGGCGCAGGCGGCCAAGGCGGAGGGCTCCCCGGCGTGCGGGACGCGGGAGCCGCGGGTGCTGGCCGGGGTGCTGTGGAAGTCCCGGGCCGGGCAGTGGTACGTACTGGCGGCGGGCAGTGCGCAGTTCGCCTCGCTGTCGGCGTCGGGCGCGGGGGTGAGCGGGAGCGCGAACGGCAACCGGCTGGCGCTTAAGGCGCCGGAGGGGGCACAGGTGGACCTGTCGGGGAAGCTGACGGACGGCAGCAAGGCCGGGGCGCTCCGCTAGGTTTGCCGGGCGGGGTGCGGTGCGTTGCGTGTCGGCTGCGGGTCCTCCGTGGCTGGGCGCGCAGTTCCCCGCGCCCCCGCGGGATTCGGTGGTGCCGAGGGGTTTTCCTGGCGGGTACCCGTCAGTACATTGACGCCATGTCTAATAGGCCGCCCGCCCCCGCCCCCGTGGCGTCGGAACACATAGACCTCGCACCCCGCGACGTGTCCTTCTCCTGGGAGGACACCCCGCTGCACTGGCTGCCCGGCGAGCCCTTCGCCGGGCACACCATCAACGTGCTGCACCTGCTGCTGCCCGCCGGTGAGCGCTGGTTCGTGCACGTGTACAAGCAGGCGCTCCCGCTCATCACGGACGAGCGGCTGCGGGCGGACGTCATCGGCTTCATCGGGCAGGAGGCGATGCACGCCGCCGCGCACGACGACGTGCTCCCCCACCTCAAGCGCCTCGGCCTCGACCCGACCCCCTACACCGCCCAGGTCGACTGGATGTTCGAGAAGCTCCTCGGCGACCGGACCCTCCCCCCGGGCCGGGCCCGCCGCTGGTGGCTCATGGAGCGGGTCGCGATGATCGCCGCGATCGAGCACTACACCGCCTTCCTCGGCGACTGGGTGCTCAACGCGAAGGAGCTGGACCGGCGCGGCGCCGACCCGATGATGCTGGACCTGCTGCGCTGGCACGGCGCGGAGGAGGTCGAGCACCGCTCGGTCGCCTTCGACCTCTTCATGCACCTCGACGGCAGCTACCGCCGCCGGGTGCGGACCTGGGCCAGCGCCTTCGCCGCCCTGCTCTTCCTCTGGCAGCGCGGCGCCCGCTTCTTCGTGGAGAACGACCCCCACCGCCCCGGCGCCAAGGCCTCCTACGGGCAGTTCCTGCGGGCCGGCCGCAACGGCGTGCTGCCCTCGGCCGGGGCGATGGCCCGGTCCATCCCGACCTACCTCTCCCGCACCTACCACCCCTCCCAGGAGGGCTCCACCGCCCAGGCCGTCGCCTACCTGGCCTCCTCGCCCGGCGCCAACAGCGGGGTGCGGCCGTGAGGCGGGCCCTGGCCGTCACGGCGGTGGCGGGGGCCGCCGTCCTGACCCGGCGCGCACTGCTCAAGCGGATCGGCCGCTCCCCCCTGTGGCCGCTGCCCGCGCTGGAGGACCCGGTGTCCGGGTACTCGCCCCGCCGGACCCTGCACGCCCGGATCACCTCCCGCACCGAGCCGGCCGAGGGCGTGCTGCGCCTGGTGCTGGAGTCCGACGAGCTGCCGTCCTGGACCCCGGGCGCCCACGTCGACCTGACGCTGCCCTCCGGCCTGGTGCGCCAGTACTCGCTGTGCGGCGACCCGGCCGAGGCCGGCCGCTGGACCATCGCCGTCCGGCTCGTCGCCGACGGCCGCGGCGGATCCCGCGAGGCACACGAACGCCTCCTGGAGGGCACGGAGGTGCGGGTACGGCCGCCGCGCAACCGGTTCGAGCTGGAGCCCGCGCCCTCGTACGCCTTCGTCGCGGGCGGCATCGGCATCACCCCCGTCCTGCCCATGCTCCGCGCCGCCACCGCGGACGGCGCCGACTGGACCCTCCTGTACGGGGGCCGCTCGCGCACCTCGATGCCGTTCCTGCCCGAACTCGCCGCCTACGGGGACCGGGTGACGATCGCGGCCGAGGACGAGACGGGCCTGCCCGACCTGGCCCCGCTGTCCGGGATCCGGCCCGGCACCCTGGTCTACTGCTGCGGCCCCGAACCCCTGATGCGGGCCGTCACCGAAACCGTCCCCGACCCGGACGCGGTCCGGCTGGAACGCTTCGCGGCGGCGGCCCCCGCCGAGGCGAAGCCCTTCACCGTGGAACTCGCCCGCACCGGCACCGCCGTGGAGGTCGCGGCGGACGAGTCCGCGCTGGCGGCGGTGCGCCGGGTGCTGCCCGCCACCCCGTACTCCTGCCAGCAGGGCTTCTGCGGGACCTGCCGGCACCGCGTCCTCTCCGGGCGGGTGGACCACCGCGACGATCTCCTCACCGACGGGGAACGCGCCGACTCGATGCTGCTGTGCGTCTCCCGCGCGGACTCGGACCGGCTCGTACTGGACCTGTAGCGGGGCGCCTTCACCCGTACGGCCCACCCCCGCCCGGGAAGTAGGGTGTCGGCATGACAACCGGGGTGCGACGCAGGATGGGTGTCGAGGAGCGGCGGCAGCAGCTGATCGGGGTGGCCCTGGAGCTGTTCAGCAACCGCTCCCCCGACGACGTGTCCATCGACGAGATCGCGGCGGCCGCCGGGATATCCCGCCCGCTCGTCTACCACTACTTCCCCGGCAAGCTCAGCCTGTACGAGGCCGCGCTGCGCCGGGCCGCCGACGAACTCGCGGCGCGGTTCGTCGAGCCGCAGGAGGGCCCGCTGGGGCCCCGGCTGCTGCGGGTGATGGGCCGTTACTTCGCCTTCGTCGACGAACACGGCCCCGGCTTCTCGGCGTTGCTGCGCGGCGGACCGGCGGCGGGCAGCAGCCGGGCCAACGCGATGATCGACGAGGTCCGGCAGGCCGCGTACGAGCAGATCCTCGTGCACATCGGCGTGCAGGACCCGCCGGCCCGGCTGGAACTCGTCGTACGGTCCTGGGTGTCGCTGGCCGAGTCCACGGCGCTGCTGTGGCTCGACGGGCGGCGGATCCCGCGGGCCGAGCTGGAACTCCAGCTGGTGCACGACTTCGCGGCGCTGGCGGCGGTGAGCGCCGCGTACGACGCGGAGATGGCGGGGATCCTCGTACGCATCCTCGCGGACGAGCCGGCCGACGGGCCGTTCGGGGAACTGGTCGGGCGGCTGGCGGGCCTCGTCCCGGGGACCGGGCCGCGAGAGCGGGAAGAGCCGGGAGACTGAGCGGTCGCTCGGCTGGCGATAATGCCCGCGTGATCATTGACGACGGGATACTGTTCCGGGCGGCCGGGGAGAAGGACGCCGCCACGCTGGCGAAGCTGTACGACCAGGCCGCCCGGTGGATGCTCGGCCGGGGGATCGACCAGTGGAAGCCGGGCGACAAGGACGCCGAGCACTTCCGCGCGCGGATGCGCGACGGTGAGGTCTGGCTCGCCGAGGACGCCGACGGGCGGCTCGTGGGGGCGTACGAGCTCTGGTGGTCCGACGAGGCGGCCTGGGGCGTGCAGCCGCCGGTCGCGGGCTACGTGCACCGGCTGATGGTGGAGCGGAAGGCCGCACCGCCCGGGACGGGCATGCGGATCCTGGAGCACGCCGAGTACCGGATCGCCCGGACGGGGCGGGAGCGGGCCCGGCTGGACTGCGTGTCCACCAACCCGAAGCTGCTGGCGTACTACCGGAGCGCGGGCTACCGGGTGGTCGGCGAGTTCCCCTCGAAGGTGGGCAAGGACGGCCGGGTGTACGGGGTGATCCTGCTGGAGCGGCGCCTCGACGTCTGAGGCACGGCCGGAGCGCCGCCGGGCACGGGCGGGGAACCGCCGAGGGGGAGGGACCGGACCGCAGTCGGTACCTCCCCCTCGGGGTGCGCGCGTCAGCCGCGCCTGAACACCGCGACCGTGCGCGCCGGGGCGGTGAACTCACCCGTCGCCGGGTCGTACGCGGACCGCTTCACCGCCGCATCCGCGCCCGCCGCCTGCACGGGGTGCAGGGCGTAGCCGGCGCCGGCGAGGGCGGGGACGCGCTGACGCTGGTCGGCGGGGGTGGCGTTGAAGACGACCACCAGGTCGCCGAGGGCCATGGTGAGGACGCCCGGGGTCTCCTCGGGCCCGGACAGCGGGAACGACAGCCGCTGCTGTACGGCCTCGGCGGTGGTGAGGGCGAACGCCGGCTCCGTCGTACGGATCCGCAGCAGGTCGCGGTAGGCGGCGGAGGCTCCGGTGATCTCCGCGCAGCCGGGGGCCGGGCCGGTCAGCAGGGGCTTCGCGTAGGGCCACTTGGCGCGGTTGTCGGCGGCGGGCGGCAGGCCCCGGCCGAAGCCGTTGCCGTCGCGGCAGTCCCAGTGCAGGGCGTTGAACCAGTCGCCGCTGTCGAAGGAGTTGCGGTCCAGCGACTTCGAGCGGAGCAGGTCGGTGCCCGCCTGGGAGAGGGCCGGGCCCTGGGAGAGGGCGGCGGTGGCCATGGCGAGGACCTGCATGCGGGCCCGGTCGGCGGTGGAGGTCCCGGCGGGCAGCTTGTAGGCGAGGGCGTCGTACAGGGACTCGTTGTCGTGGGCGTCGGCGTAGGCGAGGGCGTCGCCGGGGGCGGCCGCGTAGCCGGCCGGGGCGCCGTTGTAGTCGACCCCGGCGCCCGTGGTGCGGCGGCCGGCGGAGTCGGTGAACGCGTAGGAGGCCAGGTTGCCGGAGAGGCCGACCTTCAGGAGGTCCTGCGCGTGCAGCAGGCGGGCCCGCTGCTCGGCCGGGGTGCCGGCCGCCGGTGAGCCGTTGGGGTCGGTGAACAGGCCGGAGGCGAAGCCCTGGACGCGGGGGTCCTCGTCGAAGGGGCCGCCGCCGCGGACGGCGTCGCGGGCCCGGTCGGAGAAGGTGGCGATGCCGGTGCCGGCCATGTTCTTCTGCGTGGCCTGCACGAAGCGGGCGTCGTCGGCGACTTCGCCGAAGTTCCAGCCCTCCCCGTAGAGGACGATCTTCTTGCCGTCGACGCCGTCCTTGGCGACGGTCAGCCCGTCGAGGGCCTTGCGGACGGCCAGGATGTTGGCCTTCGGGTGGTGGCCCATCAGGTCGAAGCGGAAGCCGTCGACCTTGTACTGCCTGGCCCAGGTGACGACCGAGTCGACGACGAGGCGGCCCATCATGGCGTTCTCGGGGGCGGTGTTGGAACAGCAGGTGGAGGTGGCGACGGAGCCGTCGGCGAGGAGCCGCTGGTAGTAGCCGGGGACGATCCGGTCGAGGACCGACTTGTCCGACTGCCCGGAGGCGACGGTGTGGTTGTAGACCACGTCCATGACGGTGCGCAGGCCGGCGCCGTTCAGCGACTGGACCATCCTGCGGAACTCGACGGTGCGGGCGGTGCCGTTCGGGTCGCTCGCGTAGGAGCCCTCGGGGACGGTGTAGTGCAGCGGGTCGTAGCCCCAGTTGAAGCCGTCCTTGGCGGCGGCCGCGGCGACGCAGGCCTGCTGCTGTTCGGAGTCGGGGGCGTGGGCCCCCAGGTCGCAGGCGGGTTCGGTGCGGGCCTTGGGGTCCTCGGGGACGGTCCCGAAGTCGAAGGCGGGCAGGAGGTGGACGTAGGAGGTGCCGGCGGCGGCCAGGTCGCGCAGGTGCCGCATGCCGTCGGAGCCGGTGTCGGTGAAGGCCAGGTACTGGCCGGGGTGTCTGGTGGTGGCGTCCGCGACGGAGAAGTCGCGGACGTGCAGCTCCTGGATCTGTGCGCTGGTGAAGGGGACGGGCGCGGGCTTGCGCAGTTCCTTCCAGCCGGGCGGGGCGAGCTTCGGGTCGGCCAGGTCGACGGCGAGGCTGTGGGTGGAGTCGGTGGTCAGGGCGGTGGAGTAGGGGTCGGTGACCAGGTTGCGGACGATCTGGCGGGTGCTGGGCGCCCAGACGGTGACGGCGTAGCGGTAGGGCTTGCCGGTCCAGGAGCGGTCGCCGCGCACCGACCAGACGCCGGTGGTGTCGTCGCGGCGCATGGGGACGGTGCGGCCGTCGAGTTCGAGGGCGACCTGCCGGGCGGTGGGGGCCCAGACGGAGAGGGTGGGGCGGCCGTCCTCGAAGGCGGGGCCGAGGGGGGCGTCGTTGGCGTACAGGTCGTCGAGGACGCCGGCGAGCTGGACGCCGGTGGCGGCGAGGACGGCGCCGTTCGCGGCGCGGGCGCTCGCGACGAGCTGGCCGCGCAGGGCCTCGCGTACGCGGTCGCGGTCGCGGGGGTCGACGGTGTGCGCGGTGTACCCGGCCAGGTGCGGGAACTTCTGCTTCTGGGCGGGGGTGAGGGCGGAGCGGTTCAGCCGCAGCCACTGGGCGCCGGCCTCGTGGAGGACGCCGCCGTGGGTGGTGATCCGGCCGTCGCGGGAGGCGAGGAGCTGGAGGGAGGCGGCCGTCGTGGGGGCGTTCCAGGCGAGGGTGTCGCGGTCGATCCAGACGGCCTCGGCCTTGGTGAGGTCGAGGGCGGCGGAGGAGCCGGCGGGCTGCGGGAGGAGGTACTTCTCGCGGCCGCCGAGCAGCCACACCTCGTGGCCGGTGGCCTTCAGGTCGAGGGACTGGTCGGTGGGCAGGTCCTTCTGGTCGCCCTTGTGGAGGATGTAGCTGAGGCTGGTCGCGCCGGGGGTGAGGGGGACCTCGTAGACGGCGCCGTAGGAGTCGGTGCGGGTGGGCGGGAGGGGCTTGGACCAGTCGGTGGGGGTGGCGGCGCCGTTCCACACGTGCAGGCCCCAGCCGTCGTGGGAGCCGTCGGGGCGCTGGTAGTGCAGGACGGCCTTGGCCTGGTCCTGCGGCGGGTAGGCGGGGCGGTCGGTGCGGGCGGGTTCCTGGCCCTGTTCGAGCCAGATCTCGCCGGTCCGGGTCAGGTCGAGGGTGCGGTCGGCGGCGCCGTCCTTGTTGCCGTCCTTGTCGATGACGAGGTAGCCGAGCGAGGAGGCGCCGGGCTTGAGGCGGACGTAGGCGAAGGCGCCGTAGGCGTCGCGGCCGGTGAAGGGGTGACCCTCGGGCCAGGGGGTGGCCTCCCCGTCGGCGAGGTCGCCCCAGGCGTACAGGCGCCAGTTGGTGTAGTCGCCGTCGGGGCGGTGGTAGTGGACGACGGCGTGGTCGCGCTGGGTGGCGGTGGGGGGTGTGGGCGGCGGGGTCTGCCCGGTGGTGGAGGCGGCGAGGGCGGAGGCGGTGCGGCCGGCGGAGTCGACGGCGACGGCCTTGTAGCGCATGGGTGTTCCGGCGGGGGTGGCCTGGTCGATGGGGTGGGTGACCTTGTAGGGGGCGTGGTCGGCGGAGCCGAGGACCTGCCACTTGCCGGTGCCGGTCTGCGCGGCGAAGACGACGCGGGTGAGGGCGCCGGGGCCGGTGCCGGGGGTGAGGTCGGCGGACAGCTCGACGGTGCCGGTGGCGCCGGGGGCGGGGGCCTTGAGGGTGAGCGACGGCTTGGCGGTGGGGGCGGGCAGGGGGGCGGTGGCCTGGAGGACGACGGTGCCGAGGGCGGGCAGGTTCAGGGTGAGCTTGCCGGCCGGGGAGGCGGTGACGGGGGCGGGGGCGGCGTAGGGGGTGCCGCCGGGGCCGGTGGCGCCGTACAGGGGCCGGTAGGAGGCGCCGGGCGGGGCGTCGACCTCGACGGTGCGGGCGGTGCCGCTGTTGTTGGCGGCGACCAGGTATTCGGTACGGGTCTTGGGGTCGGTGCGGGCGAAGGCGTACGCGGAGCCGTCGGCGAGGCGCTCGCTCTGGATGCCGTCGCGCAGGGCCGGGTGGGCCTTGGTCAGCTTCGAGAGAGCACTGATCTGGGTGTAGAGCGGGTGCTCCGGATCGTATGCATCGCTCTCGTGCGTGCGCGCCGTTCCGAGCTGGTCGTCGTCCAGGTAGTCGGCGACGCGGGTGGCGAACAGCGGCTGGCGGGCGTCCTTGTCTCCGCCGGAGCCGGTGAAGCCCTGCTCGTCGCCCGAGTAGATCACCGGGTTGCCCCGGGAGAGGAACATCAGCTCGTTGGCCAGCCGGTACCGGTCGAGCAGCTCCCGCTCCCCCGCCCCGGGCCGGTCCTGCTTGAGGAAGGAGGCGAAGCGGCCCATGTCGTGGTTGCCGAGGAAGGTCACCTGCTCGTAGGCGTTGGCCTTGTCGGTGGTGTACCGGTAGTCGTCGGCGAGTACGGAGCCCAGCCGGCCGGCGGGCGCGCCCTGGGAGGCGTAGGCGCGGAGGGCGTCCTGGAGCGGGAAGTCGAGGGTGGCGTCGAGGCGGCCGCGGGTGACGTAGGGGGAGGTGACGGCGGTGTCGGCGGAGTACACCTCGCCGAACATGAAGAAGTCCGGGCGGCCGCGCTGGGCCGCGTACTTGTCGAGGGCGGTCGCCCACTGGGTCCAGAAGCCGGTGTTGACGTGCTTGACCGTGTCGATGCGGAAGCCGTCGATCTCGTAGTCCTTGACCCACTTCTGGTAGATCTTCTCCATCCCGCTGACGACCTCGGGGCGCTCGGTCCACAGGTCGTCGAGGCTGGAGAAGTCGCCCTGCTCCGAGGACTCCCCGGCGAAGGTGGAGTCACCCCGGTTGTGGTACATCGCCGGGTCGTTGAGCCATGCGGGGACCTTGGCGTCCTTCTTCCCCTCGGGCACGAAGGGCGTACGCGGGAAGGACCGGCTGGCGTCGACCTCGGGGAACCTCTCCTTCCCGCCGGCGCGGCCGTCGCCGTACTCGGAGTCGTCGAAGGGGACCCCGTCCTTGGTCAGGTAGGGGAAGGCCCCCTTCGACAGGTACTCGTGCGAACCCTCGCGGTAGTCGACGACGTCGGCGGTGTGGTTGGTGATGACGTCGAAGAAGACCTTCATCCCCTTCCGGTGCGCCTTGTCGACGAGCCGTTCCAGGTCGGCGTTGGTGCCGAAGTGCGGGTCGACCTGGGTGAAGTCGGTGATCCAGTAGCCGTGGTAGCCCGCCGAAGCGTCCGCGCCCCTGCCCTGGACGGGCTGGTTCTTGAAGATCGGCGCCAGCCAGATGGCGGTGGTGCCGAGCCCCTTGATGTAGTCGAGGCGGTCGGTGAGCCCCTTGAGGTCCCCGCCCTGGTAGAAGCCCTTGTCCGTCGGGTCGTAGCCGGTCTCCAGGCGGCCGCCGGCCAGCCCGCCCCGGTCGTTGCGCGGGTCGCCGTTGGCGAACCGGTCCGGGAGCACGAAGTAGAACTGCTCGCGCGTCAGGTCGTGCCGGGCGGGCTCGGCGGCCAGCTTCGCGTCCGACGGCGGCGCGGGGGCCTGCGCGGCGGCGGCCGCGGGGAGGGCGGGCAGGAGCGTCACGGCCAGGGCGGCTGCGACGGCTCCCGCGGCGGGGCGTATCAAGGGGTCACTCCTCGGGTGGGGCGGTGCGGTCGGGGGTCAGTTGCGCCAGGTGTCGGTCAGCGTGACCTTGCCGTTGGCGGGGACGGTGGCGTTGCGGTTGGCCCCGCTCTCCCAGGTGACGTTCCCGGAGGCGTCCTTGCGGACGTACTTGTATGCGAACGAGGTCCCGGCCGGGAGGGTGACGTCGAGCTTCCACACGGGGTAGGAGGCCGGGTCGAGCTTGAGGGCGGCGGCGGTGTTCCAGCCGCCGAGCTCGGGCCGGTCGCCGGTGACGTAGACGTCCTGGCCGGGGACGGTGGTGGCGTTCACGGCGAACGAGGCCCCGGCGGAGGACACCTGCGTGCAGGCGCGGGCGCCGGTGTGCAGGGCGAGGGCGGTCTGCGGCTGGAGCGTGGCGGTGAACCGCCCGCCGGAGTCGACGGTCACGGCGCGGCCGCCCTGCACGTCGCAGTAGGTGCCGGCGGGGAGGGAGGTCTGGAAGGTCCGGGTCAGCGCGGTCGCCTCGTGGTTGAGGGCGACGTACGCCTTGGCCCCGCGCCCGAAGGCGATCTGGTCACCGCCGTTGTCCCACCAGTCGCTGACGCCCTGCCCGCGGGCGGTGTTGCGCCAGGCGACCATCGAGGAGATCTCCGGCCAGGCGTGCTGGCACTTCCACCCGTCGGTGTAGCAGGCGTTGACGGTACCGCCGTTGGGCGGGCCGGCGTCCTTGTCGGTCCACGCGTACCCGGAGTGCACGTCGGGCGAGCCGTAGGGCCAGGCCAGCATGAACACGCTGGCGAGGGTGTAGTCGGCGCCGTTCTTGTAGGTGAGGGTCTCGCCGTTGCGCTCGGTGTCGTGGTTGTCGACGAACACCCCGGACGCGCCGGAGGGCATGTACCCCCAGGCCTCCCCGAAGTTCTTGAGGTAGGCGAGGTTCTCGCTCTGGAAGACCCGCTTGAGGTCCCGGGCGTACCGGAACTCCTGCACGTCGCCGGACGGGAGGTACTCGGCCGGCGACACCGACTCGCCGGCCCCGTGTATCGCCTCCTGCTTCCAGTACGCGGAGGGGTTGCTCAGCCGGGACTTGATGTTGGCGAGGTCGGCGGCGGGCATGTGCTTGGCGGCGTCGATCCGGAACCCGTCGACCCCGAGGGAGAGCAGGTCGTTGAGGTACCCGGCGATCCGGCCGCGCACGTACTCCTCGCCGGTGTCGAGGTCGGCGAGCTTGACGAGCTCGCAGTTCTGGACGTTGGCCTTGTCCTGGTAGTTGGAGATCTCGGCCCGGCAGTCGTCCATGTCGGCGCCGGAGTAGAGCCCGGGGTAGGAGTACTTGGAGTACGCCGACCCGCCGGTCCCGGTGAACGTCGCACCGGGGTCGGCGGGGCCGGCCATGTGGTTGATCACGGAGTCGGCGACGACCTTCACCCCGGCGGCGTGGCAGGCGTCGACCATGCCCTTGAAGGCGGCCCGGTCCCCGAGCCGCCCGGCGATCTTGTAGCTGACGGGCTGGTACGAGGTCCACCACTGGGACCCCTGCACGTGCTCCTGCGGGGGCGACACCTGCACGTACCCGTACCCGGCGGGCCCGAGGCTGCCGGCACACGCCTTGGCGACATCGGCGAACCGCCACTCGAACAGCACGGCGGTGACGTCCTTCCCCCCGGGCGGAGCGGCCGAAGCCTGCGGCGCCTGAACGGTGAGCGAGACGGCGGCCAGCGCGGCCGTCGCCAGCGCGGCTCTGCCGGCGCGCGCGGACAGGGATCTGGATCGAGCCATGCGGGGGTCCTCCTGGCGGGAAGGCGTGGGGGGTTGCACGCGACCGTAGGGGGCGCCCAGGAGTGTTGCAAGACCTTGCGCAAGAGATTGCAGAATTGTTTCCGAGCAAGGGCGGAGGGCGGCGAACGAGTGAGACACGCGCCGCGCCCGGCTCAGGGGACTTTCCCAGGGGCAGGACGGGCGCCTACGTCATCACGGTCGCCAACCGGGCCAAAGGGGCCGGTCGTGCCGTACTTCCCGGGCCCGTCTCAGGGAGGGTTGGGGGTTTCCCGTCAGTCCCATCGTCCTTCCGGTTCGGGCCGGCCCGTCAAGGGCGCTCCTTCGTCGCGTCACTTCGTGATCGCCTTCGGCGACCCTTGACAGCCCGACCCGCCCCGGAAAGCCGAAAGACTGCCGGGAAACCCCCAAAGAAACGGGACGGACGATCCTTGGAGGGGCGGGCGTCTCAGCGATGAGGCGAGGGGCCGGGGGCCAGCCCGCCCGACATACGGGCCCTCACATCCGCGATCCCGGACCGGGGCGCGACTACCCGCACGAGAGGCCGACCAGAGCCCCCTCCAGACCCCCCAGACGCGACAGATCGCTACGCGCTCCTCACGTCTCAGCGTCCGGCGACCGCCTTGGGCTGATACCCGCACCAGAGCCGAGGAGCGCCCTGTCGGCCAGTGCTACACGGCGAGGAACGTGCTCAGCTGCGCGGCGAGTTCGTCCGGGGCGTCCAGGGCGATGAGGTGGGCGGCGGTCGGGAATTCGACCAGGGTCGCGCCGGGGATCTCGGCGGCGTAGCGGCGGGCGATGTCCTGGAAGTCGGCGACATCGAGCTTGCCGACCCCCACCAGCGTGGGCACGGAGATGCCGGCGAGGTCAGACGTCCCCGGCCCCTGGCCGTGCTGGTCGCGGACGCCCATGTTCACCAGCGACGTCCGCATCGGCCCGAGGACCCGGTCGGCCAGACCGGCCGCGACGTCCGCCCACTCCCGGGCGGGACCCCGCAGCCACATGTCCAGGTTGACCTGCGTGGCGGCGTCCACGTCCCCCGCGGCCAGGGCGGCCGTCTCCGCGCCGTCGTACGCGTGCATCTGCGCGGACCAGTCGTAGCCGGGCCAGGGCGCGGCGAACAGCGCCAGCGAGTGCACCCGCTCCGGATGCGCGAGGGTGAAGTCCACGGCCACGCGGCCGCCCCAGGACGCGCCCACGAGCCGGACGCGCTCGTGACCGAGGTGGTCCAGGAGGCGCCGCAGGTCGTCGACGTCGCTGTACGGGCCGGCCGGCGGGGCGGATTCGCCGAAGCCGCGCAGGTCGTGGCGGATGACGGTGTACCGCTCCGCGAGGCCGGGCACGACGGCGTCCCACATCTGGTGGTCGGCTACGCCGGCGTGCACGAGTACGACGGCCGGCCCGTCACCGGAAACGACGTACGCGAGATGTCCGAGATCATCGGCAAGTCTGATCATCCGGAGATGCTTGCACAGCCCACCCAACCGGCGGAAGCGCGGGAAGGCGAAACGATACAGCTGCGGGCATTGGAGTGAACGGCCGTTCCTGGCGGCGCCCGCGGACGGTTGGACCGGCCGACGCGCGGATCGACCGGCGCGTCCGTCCATTGATCCTTAGGGGAGTCATGCGTATTCGTTCCGCTGTCACCGCGTCCGTCCTGGCTGCCGGCATCCTCCTGGGCGGGGCCGGTGCCGCCCTGGCCAACGACGGGGTCGAGATCGACTACTTCGACGCCGGCCACAAGACCTACTCGTCGGACTGCTCGACGTTCGCCGCGGTCCCCCACAACCTCCCGGCGTTCGCCGGCCCGGTCTACCAGTCCTCCTGCCACAAGGACGGCGAGAAGGACTGGGCGAACGGCTCCCACCTGGGCGCCTGACCCGGAACGACCCCGCGGGGGCGGCCCGACGACAACGTCGGTCCGCCCCCGCGGCGTTCTAGCGCAACGTGAGCTGCTTCCCCCGCTCCCGCGGCGTCCAGCCATGACGCTCCAACGCCCGCCGGATGACACCCGCGACGAGCCCGGGCGCGATCACCGTCCCGTGCTCGACCCACGTCACCATCCGCTGCCCGTCCACCTGGTCGTGCACGACCACGATCCCCAGCCCCGGCTCGTCATCGGCCGCGACCACCCACCGGTACCTCTCGCCGTCCACGACGATCGTCCGCGTGCCCTTCTTGGCGATCCCCATGCGGCGCAGGCTCTCACAGCGTGGATACGGTCGAGCCGCCGGAGAACCTCGGCATCCCGGGCGGCCGCAACGAAGGTGTCCGCGCGCTGCGTGAGGCACACGCGGCGGACCTCGTCGTCGTCTTGGACGACGACGGCCTCCTCCCCCGCACGGACACCCTTCGACTGGTCAGCGACGCCTTCGCGGAGAACCCCCGGCTCGGCATCGTGAGCTTCCGGATCGCCGACGAGAACGGCCTGAGCCAGCGCAGGCACGTCCCCCGCCTGGGTGGGGCGGACCCTTACGGGCCGCAACCGCGTATGGCTGGCCAAGCGCCACCTGCCCGCCGTCCTCGTCCCCGTCTACCTCGCGACCTGGGCCGCCTACACCCTGGCGCAGCGACCCCCGCTCCCGGGCCTCGCCGCATGGTGGGCCGGCTTCTTCGAGGGCGTCCGCCGCCCCTGCCCACCCCGACGCCCCATCAGCTGGCGAACGGTGTGGCGGATGACCCGCCTGGGCCGCCCACCCGTGATCTGACACTGCTCTGATCAACCTCTGGTGCGGGCACCAGCCCCGGACAGCCGCCGGACGCTGAGAAATGAGGAGCGCGTAGCGATCTGACGCGCCCCTGCGCATCCCGCCCTGCTCTGCTCGTCCTTTCGCGGCGGTATCAGCCACAGGCAGCCGCCGGACGCCGAGAAAAGAGGAGCGCGTAGCGATCTGACGCGCTCGGAGGCTCCGCAGGTCGCTCTGGTCAACCTCTCGTGCGGGTGGTCGCGCCCCGGCGCTGGGCCAAGGCTGGACGGGCCCGGATGCCCGGCGGGCCGGCGCCCGGCCGCTCGCCTCAGCACTGACGCCCGCCCCTCCAAGGATCGTCCGTCCCGTTTCTTTGGGGGTTTCCCGGCAGTCTTTCGGCTTTCCGGGGCGGGACGGCCTGTCAAGGGTCGCCGAAGGCGATCACGAAGTGACGCGACGAAGGAGCGCCCTTGACAGGCCGGCCCGAACCGGAAGGACGATGGGACTGACGGGAAGCCCCCAACCTGCTCTGAGACCGCCCAGCGGGACACCGCTCTCCCGGCCCCGGACCAGCAGACAGGGAGGCGGGTGGGCAACCCCCGCCCCCACCCGCCCGAGCCGCAAGCGGCGTACGCCCCCTACCCCCGCACCATCCCCGTCGACCCCCGTACCACCAGCTCCGGCTGGAAGACGTACTCCGTGCGCTGGACCGGGGTGCCGGCCACCGCTTCCAGGAGGGCGCCGACCGCCGCCGTGGCCATCGCGCGGACCGGCTGGCGGACCGTCGTCAGCGGGGGGTCCGTGAAGGCGATGAGCGGGGAGTCGTCGAAGCCGACCACCGAGACGTCCTCGGGGACGCGCAGCCCCCGCTCCCGGGCGGCGCGGATGACGCCGAGGGCCATCATGTCGCTGGCGCAGACCACGCCCGTGCAGCCCCGGTCCAGGAGGGCGCCGCCCGCCGCGTGGCCGCCCTCGACGGTGAACAGGGTGCGCTGGACCAGCCCTTCCTCCGCCGCCCCCGGCCGTACGGCCAGGAACCCCTGCTCCTTGCGCGCCGAGGGGACGTACCGGGTCGGCCCGATGGCGAGCCCGATGCGCCGGTGTCCGAGCTCCTCCAGGTGCCGTACGGCCATCTCCGCCGCCGCCCGGTCGTCCGGGGAGACGAAGGGGGCGCTGATGGCCTCGTTGAAGCCGTTGATCAGTACGAACGGCAGCCCGCGCGACGAGAGCCGCTGGTAGCGCGCCGGGTCGGCCGACGAGTCCGCGTGCAGCCCGGACAGGAAGACGATGCCGGTGACCCCCCGCTCCTCCAGCTGTTCGACCAGTTCGTCCTCGGTCGCGCCGCCCGGGGTCTGGGTGCACAGCACCGGCGTGTACCCCTGCCCGGCCAGGGCCTGCTCGATGACCTGCGCGAACGCGGGAAAGATGGGGTTGGTCAGTTCGGGGATCAGCAGCCCGACCAGACCGTTGCTGCGCCGCTTCAGCCGCACCGGCCGCTCGTAGCCGAGCAGGTCCATGGCGGCCAGCACCCGGTGCCGGGTGCCGGCCGCCACGCCCGCCTTGCCGTTGAGGACGCGGCTGACCGTCGCCTCGCTGACCTGGGCCTGCGAGGCGATGTCCGTCAGCCGCAGCGGGGAGCTCACCCCTGCCACCACACCGCCGTGTCACCGGGGAGGACGTCCGCCTCCGGCAGTTCGCCGCTCGCCAGCAGCACCGCACCCGTCATCCCGGGTATCCGCACCGCCTCGCCCGTCGTGTTGGCCGCGCACACGAAGCCGCCCCGGCGGAACATCAGGACCCCTTCGGGGGCGTCCAGCCACTCCACGGCGTCCCCGGCGCCCAGGTCGGCGTGCTCGCGCCGGATGCGCAGGGCGGTGCGGTACAGCTCCAGCGTGGACCCCGGGTCCCCGGTCTGCGCCTCGACGCTCAGCCCCGCCCATTCCTCCGGCTGCGGGAGCCAGCTGCCGCCGGTCCCGAAGCCGTACGGGGCGGCGTCGCCGGACCACGGGAGCGGGACGCGGCAACCGTCGCGCAGCCCGTCCTGCCCGTTGGCCTTGAAGAAGGAGGGGTCCTGGCGCACCTCGTCCGGGAGGTCGGTGACCTCGGGCAGTCCGAGCTCCTCGCCCTGGTAGACGTACGCGGAGCCGGGCAGGGCCAGCATCAGCAGCGCGGCGGCGCGCGCCCGGTCCAGGCTGCCGAAGCGGGTCCGGTGGCGGACCACGTCGTGGTTGGACAGCACCCAGGTCGTCGGGGCGCCCACGGGCCGCATGGCGTCGAGCGACGCGTCGATGGTGGCGCGCAGGGCGGCCGCGTCCCAGCCGGTGGTCAGGTAGTGGAAGTTGAACGCCTGGTGCAGCTCGTCGTGGCGTACGTAGAGGGCGGTGCGTTCGACGTTGGGGGCCCAGGCCTCGGCGACGCCGATGCGGTCGCCGGCGTACTCGTCGAGGACGGTGCGCCACTTCCGGTAGATCTCGTGGACGCCGTCCTGGTCGAAGAAGGGCAGTACCTGGTTCCCCAGCAGCTTGAGCTGCTCGTCGCGCCCCAGGTCGGGCAGTCCGGCGGCCTTCACCAGCCCGTGCGCGACGTCGATCCGGAAGCCGTCCACCCCCAGGTCGAGCCAGAACCGCAGCACGGACCGGAACTCGTCCTGTACGGCGGGGTGTTCCCAGTTGAAGTCGGGCTGTTCCGGCGCGAAGAGGTGGAGGTACCACTCCCCGTCCTCGACGCGGGTCCAGGCGGGGCCGCCGAAGATGGACTCCCAGTCGTTCGGCGGCCGCTCGCCCGACTCGCCCTTCCCCGGGCGGAAGTGGAAGCGTTCGCGCAGCGGGGTCCCGGGGCCCTCCCGGAGTGCCTGCTTGAACCATTCGTGCTGGTCGGAGCAGTGGTTGGGGACGAGGTCGACGATGATCCGCAGGCCCAGGGCGTGCGCTTCGCGGATCACGGCGTCGGCGTCGTGGAGGGTGCCGAACATGGGGTCGATGGCCCGGTAGTCGGCGACGTCGTAGCCGGCGTCGGCCTGCGGGGAGGCGTAGAAGGGGCTGAGCCACACGGCGTCGACACCCAGGTCGCGCAGGTAGGGCAGCCGGCTGCGGATGCCTTCGAGGTCCCCCATGCCGTCCCCGTTGGAGTCGGCGAAGCTGCGCGGATAGACCTGGTAGATCACCGCGTCTCTCCACCAGCCGGGCTGGGTCCCGGTCGGGGTGGGGAGTGCGTCGGCGAGGTGCTGGGTCATGGTGTCCTTGAGAGATCGGGCCGGTGGAACGCGGGAACGGACGCCGGGTGGTCAGCCCTTGGTGGCGCCCGCCGTCATACCGGCGACGAGGTGACGCTGGGCGAAGAGGAAGAAGACGGCCGCCGGGATCGCGATGAGGACGGATGCCGCGCTCATGGCGCCCCAGTTGGAGGTGTACTGCGTGACGAAGGTCTGCAGGCCGCCCGCGAGGGTGAGGTTCTCCTCGCCGACCATGAAGGCGGAGGCGTACGCGACTTCGCCCCAGGCGGTGATGAAGGCGTAGAAGCCGGTCACGGCGAGGCCGGGCTTGGCGAGCGGCAGGATCAGGCGCCAGAAGGTGCCGAAGGGGTTGAGTCCGTCGACGCGGCCGGATTCGTCGATCTCGACCGGGATGGTGTCGAAGAAGCCCTTCATCATCCAGGCGCAGAACGGCACGGCGATGGTGAGGTACGTGATGATCAGCCCGAGCGGCTGGTTGAGCAGCCCGAGGTCTCCCATCAGGTTGTAGAGCGGGACGATGAGGATGGCCATCGGGAACATCTGCGTGATGAGCAGGGTCCACATCAGCGGCTTCATGCCCGGGAACTTGAAGCGGCTGACGGCGTATCCGGTGGTGGCGGCGATGAACACGCCGAGCACGGTGGTGACGCCGGCGACGAGCACGGAGTTCCAGAACCAGCTGAGGAAGTGGCTGTCCTCCAGCAGGTGGGAGTAGTTCGAGAGGGTGGGTTCCTTCACGAAGTCCGTGGTGATGGCGTACTTGGCCGGCTTGAGCGAGGTCAGCAGGATCCACAGCACGGGGAAGACGGCGATGACGGACGCGACGACGAGCGTGGCGTGCAGTGCGAAGGAGGCGAGCGGGGAGCGGCTGCCGCGCGGGCGCGCCGCCTGCGTCTCGTTGGTGGTCACGGTCACCACACCTCTCCCTGCTTGCGCAGCGAGCGCCGGTAGACCAGCGCGAAGATCATGAGCAGGCCGAGGATCAGCACGCCCCAGGTCGCGGAGCCGGCGAAGTCGCGCGGGCTGGCGATGAAGGCCTCGCGGAAGGCCTGGGTCACCAGGATCTCGGTGGAGTCGCCGGGGCCGCCCCGCGTCAGCAGGAAGATCACCGGGAACATGTTGAAGGTCCAGATGGTGGAGAGCAGGATCACCGTCATGCTCACGGCCCGCAGTCCGGGCAGGGTGATGTGCCGGAAGCGCTGCCAGGGGCCGGCGCCGTCCATCTCGGCGGCTTCGTACAGCTCGCCGGGGATGGACTGGAGGCCGCCGAGGAGGGCGACCATCATGAAGGGGATGCCGAGCCAGACGTTGACGGCGATGACGGAGAGCTTGGCCCAGGTGGGGTCGTCGAGCCACGGGATGGCGGAGATGCCGCCGCCGTCGAGGACCTTGTTGAGGATGCCGTTGTCGCGGTTGAAGAGGAACCGCCAGGCGAAGACGGAGACGAAGCCGGGCACGGCCCAGGGCAGGATGAGCGCCATCCGGTAGGCGGCGCGGCCCCGGAACTGCCGGTTGAGCATGGTGGCCAGGGTGAGGCCGAGGACGAAGGTGAGGGAGACGCAGGCGACGGTCCACACCACCGTCCACACCAGCCGCTGCCAGAAGACGGGGTCGCCGAGGACCTCCGTGTAGTTGTCGAGCCCGACGAACTCGTACGTGGCGTCGATGTGGCGCACGCCGATGGTGCGGGCGACGTTGCGCTCGTTGGCGTTCGTCAGCGACAGGTAGATGCCGCGGACGAGCGGCCAGCCCACGATCACGCCGAGGACGAGGACGACCGGGGCGGCCATGGTCCAGGCGTACCAGTGCGTGGCGAGGGCGCGGCGGAGGCCGCCGCGCGGGCTTCCGGCGTTCTTGGCAGTCGTGCGGCTGGGGCCGCGGGCGGCGAGGGTCGTCTCGCCGTCCGCGGCCTTCGCCACCGACCGGCTGGTGTCAGCAGCCATCGTCCGTACTACTTCCAGCCCTTGAGGATCTTGCGGAACTCGGTGCCGGCCGCCTTGGCCGCGTCCTCGGGGGTCGAGGCGCCGGTGACGGCCTTGGTGTACTCGACCTTCAGCGGCTCGAAGAGGGAGCCGTTCTCCGGGATCCAGGCGCGCTCGACGGCCTTGTCGACGGCCGGCTTGAAGAACTGGACCATCTCGCTGCTCTTGACGTCCGGCTGCTCGTAGGCGGCGGTGCGCGTGGGCAGCAGGCTCAGGTCCTTGGCGGACTGGACCTGGACCTCCTGGGAGGTCATGTACTCGACGAAGGCGTGTGCGGCGGCGGTGTTCTTGGAGCCGGCGTAGACGGCGAGGTCGTGGCCGCCCTGCGGGGCGCCGGCCTTGGCGGAGCCGGCCGGGACGGGGGCGACGCCGAGGTTGGACTTGTCCTTGAACTGGTCGCCCGCGTAGCTGTCCGCGACGGCCCAGGGGCCGTTGATCATCATCGCGACCTCCCCGGACTTGAAGGCGGTCTGCATGTTGGTCCAGCCGTCGGTGGCGTTGGTGACCGCCGCGCCGGAGGTGACCAGGTCGCGGGCGGCCTTGAAGCCCTTGACGCCGGCCGCGTTGTCGACGGTGACCGTCTTGGTCTTGGCGTCGACGAGGTCGCCGCCCTCGCCGTAGATGAAGGGCAGGAACCAGTAGGAGTCGTCGCCGCGCAGGTAGAGGCCGGTCTTGCCGGTCTTGGCCTTGATGGCGGTGGCGGCGGCCTTCAGCTCCTCAAGGGTCTTGGGGGGCTGGACGCCGGCGTCGGCGAGCATCTTCTTGTTGTAGAAGAGGCCGAGGGTGTCGATGACCTGCGGGACGGCGTAGGTCTTGCCCTCGAACCTGCCGCTGGCCGCGGCCTGCGGGAGGAACTCGGTGTCGATCTTCTTCGCGGTGTCGGCGGGGACCTCGTCGAGGTAGCCGAGCGAGGCGAAGTCGGCGACCCAGCCGACGTCGGCGCGGATCACGTCGGGGGCGTCGGCGCCGCTGCTGAAGGCGTTCTTGACCTTGTTCTGGGCGTCGCCGTAGGGCACGTTGACGTACTTGACGGTCACCTTCGGGTGCTTCGCGGTGAACGCCTCCGCGATCTTCTGGAAGCTCGCCTTCTCGGCGTCGTTCGAGGTGTCCCACCAGGTGACGGTGCCGGACAGCTCGCCGCCGGCCTTCTGCCCACCGTCGTCCTTGGTGTCACCGCCGCAAGCCGTCGCCGCGAGCGCCAGGGTCGCGACCAGCGCGGTGGCCGCTATGCCACGCCGCATATGAACTCCTTCGATGATCCCGGCCGCGCCCTCGCGGTCCCGAGTTGCCAGGAACGTAACAAGCCTGAAAGCCGACCGAAAGACCTTGCGGCAATTTTCTGCAAGCGGAGGCGATCGTTACATCCGTGTGTCCCTACGGTTGCCGCAGCTTGCTGTTAGTTCGAGTCCCCTTCGACTGCACGGGCCCGCAACCACGGGGTGTGTACGCGCGTTGACTGCGGTATGAACCACGAGTTGACGGCCGTGCCGCTTGCAAGAGCTTCCAGCAACGCTTCCAACGGTTCCTGCGGCGACCCGGCCGTGAGCGGTGCCTGGTGGCGCGATGCCGTCATCTACCAGGTGTACGTCCGCTCCTTCGCGGACAGCGACGGCGACGGCGTGGGCGACCTTCGCGGGGTGCGCGAGCGGCTGCCGCACCTGGCCCGGCTCGGGGTGGACGCGGTGTGGCTGACCCCCTTCTACGTGTCCCCGCAGGCGGACGGCGGCTACGACGTCGCCGACTACCGGGCCGTCGACCCCCTCTTCGGGGACCTCTCCGACGCCGACGCCCTGGTCCGGGCCGCGCACGCGCTCGGCCTGCGGGTGATCGTGGACGTGGTGCCGAACCACACCTCGCAGGCCCACCCCTGGTTCCGGGACGCCCTCGCCGGCGTGCCCGGCGCCCGCGAGCGGTACCTGTTCCGCCCGGGGCGGGGCGCCGACGGGGAGCTGCCGCCCAACGACTGGGAGTCCGTCTTCGGCGGCCCGGCCTGGACCCGGGTGCCGGACGGCGACTGGTACCTGCACCTCTTCGCCCCCGAGCAGCCCGACCTGGACTGGGAGCACCCGGAGGTCGCCGCGGAGTTCGAGTCGGTGCTGCGCTTCTGGCTCGACCTCGGCGTCGACGGCTTCCGGGTGGACGTGGCCCACGGCATGGTCAAGGCCCCGGGCCTGCCCGACATCGGCCGGGGCGCGCAGGCCACCCTGATCGGCACCGAGCCGCTCCCCTTCTTCGACCAGGACGGGGTGCACGCCATCCACCGCTCCTGGCGGCGGCTGCTCGACTCGTACGGGGACGGGCGGATCGGGGTCGCCGAGGCGTGGGCGCCGTCCTCGGAGCGGCTGGCGCTGTACGTGCGGCCCGACGAGCTGCACCAGGCCTTCAACTTCCGGTTCCTGAACTGCCCCTGGGACCCGGCGGCGATGCGGACGGTGATCGACGAATCCCTGGCCGCGACCGCATCGGTGGGCGCCCCGACGACCTGGGTGCTGTCCAACCACGACGTCGTGCGGCACGTCACCCGCTACGGGGGCGGGGCGCGGGGCCTGGCGCGGGCGCGGGCGGCGGCGCTGCTGATGCTGGCGCTGCCCGGGTCGGCGTACGTCTACCAGGGCGAGGAGCTCGGCCTGCCCGAGGTCACCGACCTCCCGGACGCGGCCCGCCAGGACCCGGCGTTCCGCCGCTCCCCCGCGGGGGGCCGCGGGGGGACCGGCGGGGGCGGGGCGGAGGCCGGGGCCGGGGAGGCCGAGGGGCAGGACGGGTTGCGGGACGGGTGCCGGGTGCCGCTGCCCTGGTCCGGCGAGGAGGCCCCGTACGGCTTCGGACCCGGCGGCAGCTGGCTGCCGCAGCCCGCCGGCTGGGCGGGGCTGAGCGTCGCCGCGCAGACGGGCGACCCGCACTCGACGCTGGAGCTGTACCGCGCCGCCCTGGAGCTGCGCCGGGCCATGCCGGGGCTGGGCGCGCCGGAGTCGGGGCAGGGCGGCTGCCGCGAGGAGTGGCCCGGGGCGGGGGCGGGACCGGCGGTGTTCGCGCGGGGGATGCGCTGGCGGCCCGCGCCCGACGGGGTCCTCCTCTTCACCCGCCCCGGCTTCGCCTGCACCCTGAACACCAGGTCCACCGCCGTGGAGCTGCCCTCTCCGGGCCGGCCGGTGCTCTCCAGCGCACCGGTGGAGACCGACGGCCGCACCGTCCGTCTTCCCCCCGATTCCTGCACGTGGTGGGCGATGTGAGCCGGCTACCGGTACAGTCCAGTGCCGTGACCGCACGGCTAGCCGACATCGCAGCCCAGGCGGGGGTCAGCGAAGCCACAGTCAGCCGGGTGCTCAACGGCAAGCCCGGTGTGGCCGCCGGCACCCGTGAGTCCGTGCTGGCCGCGCTCGACGTGCTCGGCTACGAGCGGCCCGTGCGGCTGCGGCAGCGCAGCGCCGGGCTCGTCGGGCTGATAACCCCCGAGCTGGACAACCCCATCTTCCCGGCGCTCGCGCAGGTCATCGGGCAGGCGCTGACGCGGCAGGGGTACACGCCGGTGCTGGCGACGCAGACGCCCGGCGGGTCCACCGAGGACGAGCTGACCGAGATGCTGGTGGACCGGGGGGTTTCCGGGATCATCTTCGTCTCGGGGCTGCACGCCGACACCACCGCCGACATGGGCCGCTACGACCAGCTGCGGGCGCAGGGCGTCCCGTACGTCCTCATCAACGGTTTTTC
Source organism: Streptomyces racemochromogenes (assembly GCF_039535215.1). Lineage (GTDB taxonomy): Bacteria > Actinomycetota > Actinomycetes > Streptomycetales > Streptomycetaceae > Streptomyces > Streptomyces racemochromogenes. Next base: position 4,958,347 of record NZ_BAAAWT010000001.1, on the reverse strand, counting down.
CGACAAGGTGCGGGCCCCCTTCGTCTCCCCCGACGACCGGGCCGCGATGCAGCTGGCCGTGACCCACCTGACGGCGCTGGGGCACACCCGGATCGGCCTGGCGGTCGGCCCGAAGCGGTTCGTGCCGGTGCTCCGCAAGATCGAGGGCTTCCGGGCCGCGATGCGGGACCGGCTCGGGCTCGGCGAGGCCGAGGTGGAGGAGCTGGTCCAGCACTCCCTGTACACCCTGGAGGGCGGCCAGGCCGCGGCGGCCGCGCTCGTGGGGCGGGGCTGCACGGCGGTGGTGTGCGCGAGCGACATGATGGCGCTCGGTGCGATCCGGGCCGCCCGGCAGCAGGGGCTGCGGGTGCCGCAGGACGTGTCGGTGGTCGGCTTCGACGACTCCCCGCTCATAGCGTTCACCGATCCGCCGCTGACCACCATCCGGCAGCCGGTGCAGGCGATGGGGCAGGCGGCGGTACGGACCCTGCTGGAGGAGATCGGCGGTACGCCGGCCCCGCACAGCGAGTTCGTGTTCCTGCCCGAGCTGGTGGTCCGGGGCTCGACGGCCTCGGGGCCGGCGCAGCGGCGCACCGTTTAGAGCCCCTTGGTACTGCCTGGCACCTACCCCGGTACCCCCTAGGGGTTGCGGGGTAGTCCCCCGGGGTGAGAAGAGGCGGAGAAGACCGTCCCGAGGGATGATCGGAGGCGGTAACGCATCTGGCAGACTCTCTGCCCATGGGTGAAGCGAGCGTGAAGACACTGGAAACCCGGACGGACGTCTCGTCACCCACCGTGACGGAGCACGGGACCCGTCCGGAGCCGGACGCTGCGCTGCTGACCCGGTTGCGGGCTCCGCGGCGGCCGCGGATCTGGTTCGAGGTCCTGCTGATCGCCGTCAGCTACTGGACGTACTCGCTGATCCGGAACGCCGTGCCCGAGCAGAAGGCGGCCGCGCTCGCGAACGCCGACTGGATCTGGTCCGTGGAGCGCGGGCTCGGCATCGCCGTGGAGCAGTCCGTCAACCACGCCGTGAACTCGGTGACGTGGCTGGTCGTCGGGATGAACTACTACTACGCGACGCTGCACTTCATCGTGACGATCGGCGTGCTGGTGTGGATCTACCGCTTCCATCCCGGGCGTTACGCCGCCACCCGCCTCGTCCTCTTCGCCACCACGGGCGTCGCCCTGGTCGGCTACTACTTCTACCCGCTCGCGCCGCCCCGGCTGATGAACGGGGGGCACTTCGTCGACACCGTGCTGGTGCACCACACCTGGGGTTCCATGGCCTCGGGCAACCTCAAGCACATGTCGAACCAGTACGCGGCGATGCCCTCCATGCACATAGGGTGGTCCCTCTGGTGCGGGCTGACGATCTTCGCGGTGGCCTCGGCGCCGTGGGCGCGGCTCCTTGGGCTGCTGTACCCGGCGGCGACCCTGGTCGTGATCGTGGCCACCGCCAACCACTTCTGGCTCGACGCCGTCGGCGGCGTGCTCTGCCTGGCCTTCGGGTACACCGTGTCCCGCGCCTGGTACGGCTCGCTGCCGCACCGGCTGCCGCGCCGGCCGGTGACCACCGGCCCGCACCCGGCGTCGGATCTGCTGAACCGCTTCCGCAGGGCCTGAAGCCCGTCGCGGCGGGGCCGGCGGCGGGCGTGCGTTCACCTCCACCCATTGCAATGGAACGACCGCCAGACCTTGCGTTCACTTCAGATCCACTGCAACGATTAACCCCGCTTGACCAGCGCATACACCCGCCTCCCCCAAAGATCTGATTGCCGTCTCACTGAACGCCGCATAGCTTTCCCCTGTCGTGAACGAACCCGACGGACAGCAGGAAGCGAGGCATTCCCATGCGCATCGTGGTGGGCGAATTCATCAGCCTGGACGGCGTCGTCCAGGCACCGGGCGGCCCGGAGGAGGACACCGACGGGGGCTTCGCCCACGGCGGTTGGACGCACCCTTTCTTCGACCCGGAGGTCATGGGCGGCGCGCTGGCCGAGTGGGCCGCCGCCACGGACGCCCTGCTGTTCGGGCGCCGCACCTGGCAGACCATGGCGGCGGCGTGGCCGGAGCGGGCGGGCGACCCCTTCGCCGACCACATGAACGGCGTCGCCAAGTACGTCGTGTCGGGCACGCTCGGCGAGTCGGACCTGACGTGGAACAACACCACGCTCATCCCGGCCGGCGAGGCCCTCGCGCAGGTCCACAAGCTCCGCGAGGCCGAGGGTCGCGACCTGGTGGTCATGGGCAGCGCCTCGCTGGCGCGGACCCTGCTGAGCGAGGACCTGGTCGACGAACTCCGGCTGATGATCATGCCGGTGGTCCTGGGCGGCGGCAAGCGGCTCTTCCCGGACGACGGCGTGCTGCGCACGTTCGACCTGGCCGCGACGGTCACCACCGCCACCGGCGTCCACGTCTCCACCTACCGCCGCCCGACGGCCTGACCCGAGCCGCCCGCCTGCACGGCCGCGGCCCGCATCGTGGAGCTAGGCCCCGTAGAAGAGTTCGTCCACGACCGCTCGGGCGCGGCGGGTGGTGCGGCGGTAGTCGTCCAGCATTTCGCCGACCTTGCCCTCCGGGTAGCCCAGGTAGCGGCCGACGGCGGCCAGTTCGCGGGCGTCCGAGGGGAAGGTGTCGCCGGCGCGGCCGCGGACCAGCATGACGGCGTTGCGGACGCGGGTGGCGAGGACCCAGGCCTCGTCGAGGATCTGCGCCTCCTCCGTCGGGAGCAGCCCGGCGGCGTGGGCGGCGGCCAGGGCCTGGCGGGTGCGGGTGGTGCGCAGGCCCGGCTCGGCCCAGGCGTGCTGCATCTGGAGCAGCTGGACGGTCCATTCGACGTCGCTGAGCCCGCCGCGGCCGAGTTTGGCGTGCAGGGTGGGGTCGGCGCCGCGCGGCAGGCGTTCGGACTCCATGCGGGCCTTGAGGCGGCGGATCTCGCGGACCGCGTCCTCGCCGAGGCCTTCGGCGGGGTAGCGCAGCGGGTCGATCAGTTCGATGAAGCGGTTGCCGAGGTCGATGTCGCCGGCGACGGGCTCGGCGCGCAGCAGAGCCTGGCTCTCCCAGGTCAGCGACCAGCGCCGGTAGTAGGCGGCGTACGAGGAGAGGGTGCGTACGAGGGGTCCTGAGCGGCCCTCGGGGCGCAGGTCGGCGTCGATGAGGAGCGGCGGGTCGGCGGTGGGGAGCTGGAGGAGCCTGCGCATTTCGGCGATGACCGTCTGGGCGGCCTTGGCCGCTTCCTGTTCGTCGACGCCTTCGCGGGGTTCGTGGACGAAGAGGACGTCGGCGTCGGAGCCGTAGCCCAGCTCGTGTCCGCCGAAGCGGCCGACGCCGATGACGGCGAAGCGGGTGGGGAGGGTCTCGCCCCACTGGTCGCGCACGGCGGCGCGCAGGGCGCCGGCGATGGTGGCGGCGGTGAGGTCGGAGACGGCGTCGCCGACCCGGTCGACGAGGGCGCCGCAGTCCTTCTCGGCGGGGCTGTCCTCGGTGCCGTAGGAGGCGATGATGTCGGCGGCGGCGGTGCGGAACAGCTCGCGGCGGCGGACGCCGCGGGCGGCGGCGACGGCCGCTTCGCCGCTCTCGGCACGGCCGACGGCGGAGAGCACCTCCTGTTCGAGGGCCTCGTGCGTACGGGGCTGGAGGCCTTCGGGGTCGCCGAGCAGGGCGACGGCCTCGGGGGCGCGCATCAGCAGGTCGGGGGCGAGGCGTCCGGCGGAGAGCACGCGGGCGAGGTTCTCCGCGGCGGCGCCCTCGTCGCGCAGCAGGCGCAGGTACCAGGGGGTCTTGCCGAGGGCGTCGGAGACCTTGCGGAAGCCGAGGAGTCCGGCGTCCGGGTCGGCGGAGTCCGCGAACCAGCCGAGGAGGACCGGCAGCAGGGTGCGCTGGATGGCGGCCTTGCGGCTGACGCCGGAGGAGAGGGCCTCCAGGTGGCGCAGGGCGGAGGCGGGGTCGGCGTAGCCGAGGGCTTCGAGCCGCTGGCCGGCGGCGCGCGGGGAGAGCCGGGTCTCACCGGGGGCGAGCTGGGCGACGGCGTCGAGCAGCGGCCGGTAGAAGAGCTTCTCGTGCAGGCGGCGCACGACGGAGGCGTGCCTGCGCCAGGCCTTGCCCAGCTCGGCGACGGGTTCGGTGCGCAGGCCCAGGGAGCGGCCGAGGCGGCGCAGGTCGGCCTCGTCCTCGGGGACGAGGTGGGTGCGGCGCAGCCGGTAGAGCTGGATGCGGTGCTCCATGGCGCGCAGGAAGCGGTACGCGTCGTGCAGCTGGGCGGCGTCGGCGCGGCCGACGTAGCCGCCGGCGGCGAGGGCGTGCAGGGCGTCGAGGGTGGTGCCGGAGTGCAGGGTGGCGTCGCTGCGGCCGTGGACGAGCTGGAGCAGCTGGACGGCGAACTCGACGTCGCGCAGGCCGCCGGGGCCGAGCTTGAGTTCCCGGTCGACCTGGGCGGCGGGGATGTTGTCGACGACGCGGCGGCGCATCTTCTGGACGTCGGCGACGAAGTTCTCGCGTTCGGCGGCCTGCCAGACGAGGGGGGTTATGGCGGCGACGTACTGGGCGCCGAGGTCGGGGTCGCCGGCGACGGCGCGGGCCTTGAGCAGGGCCTGGAACTCCCAGGTCTTGGCCCAGCGCTGGTAGTAGGCGAGGTGGGAGGAGAGGGTGCGCACGAGGGGGCCGTTGCGGCCCTCGGGGCGGAGGTTGGCGTCGACGGGCCAGATGCTGCCCTCGACGGTGGTCTCGGAGCAGATCCGCATGAGGTGGGAGGCGAGGCGGGTGGCGGACTGGAGCGCCTTGTGTTCCTCGGCGCCGGGGACGGCCTCGCCGACGAAGATCACGTCGACGTCGGAGACGTAGTTGAGCTCGTTGCCCCCGCACTTGCCCATGGCGATGACGGCGAGGCGGCACCGGGCGGCGTCCTCGGGGGCGGCGGCGGTCGCCATGCGCAGGGCCGCGCGGAGGGTGGCGGTGGCGAGGTCGGCGAGTTCGGCGGCGGTCTGGGAGAGGTCGATGGTGCCGCAGACGTCGCGGGCGGCGATGGAGAGCAGGCAGCGGCGGTAGGCGACGCGCAGGGCGACGGGGTCGTGGGCGTCGGCGAGGCCCTGTTCGAACTCGGCGAGGCCGGGGTGCAGGTCGGCGGCCTCGTAGGTGACGAGTGCCTGCCAGTCGCGGGGGTGGCGGGCGAGGTGGTCGGCGAGGGCCTCGGAGGCGCCGAGCACGCCGAGGAGGCGGTCGCGCAGGGGCTTGGCGCTGACGAGGGTGTCGAGGAGCCGGGGCAGGTCCTCGGGGGTCTGGGCCTCGGCGAGGCGCACCAGCCCGTGCAGGGCGAGGTCGGGGTCGGCGGTGGCGCCGAGGGCGTCGAGGAGGACCGGGTCGGCGCGTACGGAGGCCAGCGCGTCGGCGTCGAGGAGCCGGGCGGCGTGCGTGGGGTCGGTGAACCCGCTGCGCAACAGCCTGATGAAGGTGCTGCTCCTGCGTCCCGGGACTGTCATCCCGTCGCCTCCCGAGGTGCGTCGCTGGCGTCTGGCCCAGGGCGAGCCTAGCCGGAGCAGGCGTTCGACTCACCGGGTGCCGTGGCCGATATCATGAGGCGGATTATCGGATTATCTGCTTACTTGTTAGATCTATGTCCGAGGGGCCCGGTCCCCGCCCGACCGGCCGCGAGGAGCCCCCATGTCCGACGGACCCGCCGGCTCCGCCGCGACCCCGGCCGAGCCCCTCGCGGGGGGCCAGGAGAAGGACGCCCCCGCCCCGGCCGCGGCCCCGCAGACTGCGCCCCGCGTACCGGCGCCCCGGGCCGCGGGCGCGGAGGCGCATGCCCGCGTGCCCGCCCCGCGGGACGCCGGGACGGGCGCGGCCGGGTCGGCGGCGGAAGCCGGCCCCGGCGCCCCCGCCGCCGCGGGCCGCGCGGCGGAAGCCGGGCGGGACGCGGACCGGGGTCCCGGGAGCCGCGGCGCAGCCACCCCGCACCCGGTCGCCCGGAAGATCGTCAAGGCCGTCGGCCTCGTCGCCGCCACCGCCGCCGGCGGCATGCTCGTCATCCGGGGCAACGAGGCCCTGGCCGCCTACGACGCGCCGACCGCCGCCGATTCCAGGGCCACCACCGCCACCGCCGTGGACGCCCCCGACCCCGGCCGGGTGCTGCAGATCGTCGCCCACCCCGACGACGACCTGTACTTCATGAACCCGGACCTGCGGTACTCCATAGCCGCCGGCCACCCCGTCACCTCCGTCTACCTCACCTCCGGCGAAGCCGACGGCATCAACGCGGGCGCCGCCAAGCTGGCCTCCACCCGGCCCGACAAGCCCGCCTACGCCGAGGCCCGCCAGAACGGCATCCGCGCCGCCTACGCCAAGATGGCCACCGGCGACCGCAGCAGCGCCTGGAAGCGCACCGTCATCCCGACCAAGGGCGGCGGCCAGGCCGAGGTGGACGTCCTCGTCGCCAAGCCCGAGATCAACCTCGTCTGGCTCCAGCTCCGCGAGGCCGGCAACGTCTACGCGGACGTCCCCGACAGCCTCCACGGCCTGTGGGACGGCCGCGTCCCGCACCTGGAGTCGGTGCTCGCCTCCGGCTCCCCGGTCCGGCACGGGTTCACGTACACCAGGGAGCAGGTCGTCCGGACCATCGAGGGCATCCTGGAGCGCTACCGGCCCACCACCATCCGCGCCCAGGACCCGACCCCCGGCCGGTTCCAGGACACCAAGCGCTACACCGACCACCAGGACCACTTCTACGGCGCCCGGTTCGCGCAGGCGGCCACCGCCGCCTACGCGCAGGAGGTCAAGGACCGCCCGCACTTCGCCGTGCAGAACTACATCGGCTACTTCAACGGCTCGCTCCCCAGCGCCCTCGACCCCGGCGAGGCCAAGGAGAAGCTGGACATCCTGGACACCTACGCCTGGCTCGACAAGGAGAACCACTGCGGCAGCGAGGCCGGCTGCGGTGACCTCAAGGTCGCCGACCACCCCTCGGGCAACCGCTGGACGCAGTCCATCAACTACGCCCGCGGCACCAGCACCTCCTGGCTCGCCTCCGACGCCGAGCACGGCCTGTGGGCCTTCAAGGTGCTCGACGGCCAGGTCGCCGTCTGGCACCGCACCGGACTGATCGGCAGCTGGACCGGCCCCGACCTGCTCCCCGGAACCGGGATGGACCAGGGCATATCCACCGTCACCCTCCAGGACGGCCGGATCGCGGCCTTCGGCACCCGCACCTCCTTCGGCGACAAGCCCGCCGACTACCTCCGCGAGGTCGTGTACGCGGTCCAGCAGGCCCCCGGCTCCGCCGAGTTCGGCCCCTGGCAGTCGCTCGGCACCCCGGAGGGCGCCGACGACGCCTGGACCTCCGACATCAGCGCGCCCGCCGTCTCGGTCGACGGCACCGGGACGCTCGCCGTGTACGTCCGCGACGGCGCGTCCACCCTGCGCGGCCGCGTCCAGCGCCCCGACGGGGAGTGGGGCCCCTGGGACTCCCTCGGCGGCTCCGACCTGCACGGCACCCCGGCCACCGCCACCGACGGCGCCGGGCGGCGGATGGTCTTCGCCGCCACCACGAAGACGGTGACGGCCTGGGCGCAGCCGGAGCCCGGCGCCCCGTTGGGCCCGGCCACCCCCACCGGACTGCCGGACACCACGCTCCCGCTGACGGCGCAGGGGCGCGAGGGCGGCGTGCGGCTGCTGTTCCGCAAGCCGGGGTCGGGCAACGTGCGCTCCGCGCTGGTGACGGCCGACGGCGGGCTCAGGGCGGACGCCCTCACCGACCTGGGCGGGCTCCAGGGCTACGGGCCGGTGACGGCGAGCGGGCACGTGCTGGCGGGCCGCTCGGCGGGCGGGCAGCTGGGGTCGGACGTCGGCCCGGGCGGGGCGTGGCAGCGCTCGCCGCTGATGTTCGTGGGAGCCCCGTCCAGCACGATGACGGGGAAGAACCTGGTCAGCCTGGCCGTGGTCGGCCTGGACGCGCGGCTGTACGTCACCTCCTCGACGGACGACTCGAACGCGTACCTCGCGCCGTGGCAGCCGGTGGGCCCACGCAACACGGCCCCGTCACCGGCGCATCCGCCGGCCCCGTAGCCGGCCCGGGCGTCGGCCCGGCCTCGGCCCGGCCTCGGTCCGGCCTCCGGTCCAGCCGCCGCCCCCGTAGCCGGCACCAACCCCGTCCACGATCCGGGCGGTTCGGCAGGGCACGGACGCCGGCAGGGCACAATCACATCCGGTCGTTTTCGGAAAAGTGCGCGTCATCGGCGAAATCGGTGAACCAACTCCCCCGATTTGGCCTCTCACTGACTGCACAGCGGTTCTTCCTGCCCGAAGCGACCTCAAGAGGCCGTGACCATGCCCCTTTCCCGCCGCCGCTTCCTCCTCGCGGCCGTGCTGCCCATGCTGACCGTGGGCGCCTCCGGTGTCCTGTCCCTCACGTACGGCCAGCAGACCTCGGCCGAGACCGCCGACGGGAAGGGCCCGGCCGCCGCCCTGCCCGCCAGCACCACCTCCGGCACGGTCGTCCAGATCGTCGCGCACCCCGACGACGACCTGTTCTTCATGAACCCCGACCTCAGCCGCTCCCTGCTGGCCGGAATGCCCGTCACCACCGCCTACCTCACCTCCGGCGAGGCCGACGGCCGCAACGAGGCCCGCGGCGGCGAGGCCAAGGACCCGGAACAGCCCGCCGACCGCGCCCAGTACGCGGAGGCCCGGCAGAACGGCATACGGTCCGCCTACGCGGAGATGGCCACCGGCGACCGCACCGGCGCGTGGAAGCGCACGGTCATACCCACGGCCGGCGGCGGACAGGCCGAGCTCGACGTCCTCGTCGCCCGCCCACAGGTCAACCTGGTCTGGTTCCAGCTGCGCGAGGCCCGCAACCCGGCCGCGGAGAACCCCGACAGCCTGCGCGGGCTGTGGAACGGGCGGATACCGGCGCTGGAGGCGCAGCTCACCACCGGCACCCCGGTCAAGCAGCAGTTCTCGTACACCAAGGACCAGGTGGTCCGCTCGATAGCCGGGATCCTGGAGCGGTACCGGCCGACGACGATACGGATGCAGGACCCGACGCCGGGCCGGTACGCGGAGACCGGGAAGTACACCGACCACCAGGACCACATGTACGGCGCACGCTTCGCGCAGGCCGCCGCCGCCCTGTACGCCGAGCAGGTCCCGGACCGGCCGCGGTTCTCGGTCCAGAACTACCTCGGGTACCACAACGGCAGCCTCCCCCACGCGCTCGACCCGCAGACCGCCGAGACGAAGACCGGCTTCCTGAAGACGTACGCCTGGCAGGACCGGTCCGACTACTGCGGCGGCTCCCCCTCCGGCTGCGGCGACCGCAAGGTGGCGGGCAGCCCCACCGGCCGCAACTGGGCCCAGTCGCTGCGCTACGCCCGCGCCGACACCTCCTCCTGGCTCACCGAGGGCACCCCCGGCCGGCTCTGGGCCTTCGCCGTGCTGGACGGGCGGATGGGCGTCTGGAACCGCGACCGGGCCGGGGCCTGGACCGGGCCCGCCCTGCTCCCCGGCACCGGCATCGACCCCGGCGCCACCGCCGTCCGGCTCCCCGACGGCCGCGTCACGGTCCTCGCCACCCGCACCACCCTCGGGCCCGGGCCGGCCGACTACCGGCGCGAGGTGGTGTACGCGGCCCAGACCGCGCCCGACGGCCCGTTCGGGGCGTGGCAGTCACTCGGCACCCCCGAGCCGGGGGACGAGCCGGGCACCTCGGCCGTCAGCGCCCCCGCCGCGGCCGTCGACGCTGGGGGCCGGCTCACCGTCTACCTCCGCGACACCCGCCGCACCCTGCGCGCCCGCGAGCAACAGCCGTCGGGGGCCTTCACGGACTGGCAGCAGCTGGGCGGCGAAGACCTCCAGAGCGACCCGATAGCCGTCGTCGACTCCGCCGGCCGGCGCCACGTGTACGCCACCACCACCAAGTCCGCCCTGGCCTGGACGCAGCCCGCCCCCGGCGCCCCGCTAACCGGGCCGTTCCCGACGGGGCTCCCGGCCACCACGGTCCCCCTCTCGGCGGCCCCGGACGGCGCGGGCGTCCGGCTCTACTTCCGCCGGCCCGACTCCGGGGTGGTGCGCAGCGCGCTCGTCACCGCGGGCCCGGGCGCCCCGCAGGTCTCCAGCGTCTCGGAGTCCGGCGGCCGGGCCGGCTACGGCGCGGTCGGCGTCGCGGGCCGCTCGGTGACGGGCCGCGCGGACTCCGGCACCGTCGCGGCGACCACCCTGGGCGGGCCGCCCGCCTGGACGGAGTCCCGGATGCTGTACGCGGGTGCCCCCTCGGCCGTCCTCGACCCGTCCGGCACCACGACGACGGCGGTCCTGGGCCTGGACGCCCGGCTCCACACCACCACCGGCCGCCCCGCCGCCCCCGCCCCGACCTGGCACCCGGCGGTCATCCCGCCGCCCGCCTGACCCGCCGATATCCTGGGAGGAGCATCGGGGGCTTTCCCGTTCCGGAGGTCAGCACGATGATCCGGCACCGCAACCTCACGCTCCTCGCCGTCCCGCTCCTCCTCTCCCCGGCCGCCGCCCTCGCGTCCCCGGCGGCCGCGGCCCCGCTGCCGGCCGCCTCGTGCGAGCTGGTCGCCACCGGAGAGGGTGGGAGCGGCCCGTACACCCTGGTCCTGGAGGGGTTCGAGCCGAACCAGTCCGTCACGATCAAGGGCCCGCAGGGCAGCCAGCGCACCCGGGTCGGCGCCGAGGGCACCCTCGACCGGCAGGGCGCCCGCTACGGCCAGTACACCGTCACCGCCAAGGGCAAACGCACCGGCTGCCTGACCCCGCCCCGGCAGCAGCCCGACGGGGGTAAGCAGGGGAAGGTACAGGTCACGAAGGTCGAGGTGTTCACCCTCACCAAGCCGGGCACGGTCGTCGACTGCACCAAGCCGAGCAGGGCCGAGTTCGACGGCAAGATCACCGGATCGGGCAACGGCAAGGTGCCCTACTACTGGACCTACGCCTCCAGCAGCGAGCCCTACGCCTCGGGCACGGCCACCTTCGGCCCGGGCGTCGAAAGCGTCTCGCTCCTGAAGGTCGTCCCCCTCTCGCCGACGGTGAACGGCGTCTCACCGAGCGTCTTCGTCACCCTGCACGTGGGGAACATGTCGGCCCGCAGCGACCAGGTCACCCTCACCTGCGCCAAGCCCTGAAACACCTCCGGGCCCCGGGTTGACGCCCGGGGCCCGGAGGAACAGGAACGGTGCGGCCGCCGCCCTAGAGCACCGGGAGGTTCTTGCGGAGTTCGAAGGCGGTGACCTCCGAGCGGTACTCCTCCCACTCCTGCTTCTTGTTGCGCAGGAAGAAGTCGAAGACGTGCTCGCCGAGGGTCTCGGCGACCAGTTCGCTGCGTTCCATCAGGGAGATGGCCTCGCCCAGGTTCTGCGGGAGGGGTTCGATGCCCATCGCGCGGCGTTCGGCGTCGGAGAGGGCCCAGACGTCGTCGTCGGCGCCCGCCGGGAGTTCGTAGCCCTCCTCGATGCCCTTGAGGCCCGCCGCCAGGAGGACGGCGTACGTGAGGTACGGGTTGGCGCCCGAGTCGATCGAGCGGACCTCCACCCGGGAGGAACCGGTCTTGCCCGGCTTGTACATCGGGACGCGGATCAGGGCCGAGCGGTTGTTGTGGCCCCAGCAGATGTACGAGGGGGCCTCGCCGCCGGAGCCGGCGGTGCGGGAGGAGCCGCCCCAGATGCGCTTGTAGGAGTTGACCCACTGGTTGGTGACCGCGGCCGTCTCCGCGGCGTGGCGCAGGAGGCCCGCGATGAAGGAGCGGCCGACCTTCGAGAGCTGGTACTCGGCGCCCGACTCGTAGAAGGCGTTGCGGTCGCCCTCGAAGAGGGACAGGTGGGTGTGCATGCCGGAGCCCGGGTACTCGGAGAAGGGCTTCGGCATGAAGGTGGCCTGGACGCCCTGTTCGAGGGCGACCTGCTTCATGACCAGGCGGAACGTCATGATGTTGTCGGCCGTCGAGAGGGCGTCGGCGTAGCGGAGGTCGATCTCCTGCTGGCCCGGGGCGCCCTCGTGGTGGCTGAACTCCACGGAGATGCCCATGGATTCGAGCATGGTGATCGCCTGGCGGCGGAAGTCCATGCCCACGTTCTGCGGAGTGTGGTCGAAGTAGCCGGAGTTGTCGGCGGGGACGGGGCGGGTGCCGTCGAGGGGCTTGTCCTTCAGCAGGAAGAACTCGATCTCCGGGTGGGTGTAGAAGGTGAAGCCCAGGTCGGAGGTCTTGGCCAGGATGCGCTTGAGGACGTAGCGCGGGTCCGCGAAGGACGGGGAGCCGTCCGGCATCAGGATGTCGCAGAACATCCGGGCCGTCCCGGGTGCCTCGGCGCGCCACGGCAGTATCTGGAAGGTCCCCGGGTCCGGCTTGGCGATCATGTCGGACTCGTAGACCCGGGCGAAGCCCTCGATCGCGGAGCCGTCGAAGCCGATGCCCTCGTCGAAGGCCTGCTCCAGCTCGGCGGGGGCGACCGCGACGGACTTCAGGAAGCCCAGCACATCGGTGAACCACAGGCGCACGAAGCGGATGTCGCGCTCCTCGAGCGTCCGGAGGACGAATTCCTGCTGCTTGTCCATGCCTTCATCCTCGCAGTTCAGACGATCTGTGCACCACCACCCCAAAGGGACGGGGGGCGCAGCCGGGCCCGTCCAGTATCGCCAGTGGTGGTTTCCGCCACATTACGCACCCCCGAAGGCCGATGGCACCCCCGCTCTGACCCAGGGCCCGTCATGAGCATTACCATCAGCGCCCATGGGGGGCTGGGAGCACACGCGGAGCGGACGCCACGGGCGCCCCTTCCGGCGTGCCGTCCTCGTGCTGCTGGTCGCGGCCGGGGTGGCGGCCGGCATGGCCTTCCTGTGCGTGCGGCCGGCGGCGGAACCCGGACGGGTGCACGCCGGACACGGAGCGCACGCCACCTGCGTGTCCCCGTACGACCCTCCGGGCTGCTCCCCCCTCTCCCATGTGACCCCCGCCGTGCTGCCCGCCCCGCCGCCCGCCGCGGCCCTGCCCGGGAGCGGCCCGGCACCCGCCGCCCGCCCGGGCGCGGCCCAGGGGCCGGTGCGGCCGCCCGGCACCCTCGCGCGCGCCCCCGGCCTGCACGTCCTGCAAGTGCTGCGGACCTGAGCGCTCCGGCGCACCGCACGGCATCACGGCACCATCCCCACACCCCCCTCAGCAGAAGGATCAAGGGCACATGGCCAGCAGGACGTCACAGCAGAACTCCCGCCAGCAGCGCATAGCCGAGATGCGCCGCGCCGAGCAGTCGCGCGAGCGGCGCAACAAGTTCCTCGCGATCGGCATCTCCACGGCGATCGTCGCCGGACTCGTCGGTTTCGGGGCCTGGGTGCTGATGGACCAGAAGCAGAAGGAGAAGGACGAGGAGGCGGCCCGCAAGGCCCCCGTCTCGGGCGAGCAGACCTGGGACGCGAAGAAGCTCGGCCGCAACCACGTCGAGACGCCGGTCAAGTACGAGATGAACCCGCCCGTCGGCGGTGACCACCACCCGCGGTGGATGAACTGCAACGGCGACGTCTACAAGAACGCGGTCCCCGAGGTGAACGCCGTGCACTCGCTGGAGCACGGCGCGGTCTGGGTGACGTACAACGACAAGGCCGACAAGGCCGAGGTCGACAAGCTCGCGGCGAAGGTCGGCAAGACCCCCTACACGCTGCTGAGCCCCGTCAAGGAGCAGACCGGGGCGATCATGCTCAGCGCCTGGGGCAAGCAGCTGACGGTGGACAAGGCGGACGACCCCCGCGTGGCGCAGTTCTTCACCAAGTACGTGCAGGGCCCGCAGACCCCCGAGCCGGGCGCGGCCTGCACCAACGGGCTGGGCGAGAAGTGACCCGTACGTACTGGGCGGCGGGCGCGGCGGTCGTGCTGGCCGTGCTGTTCGCGGTGGGGGCCACGGTCGCCACCGCGAACGGCCCGGACGGCCGCGGCGAGCGCGCCGCGCCGGCCGCGCCCGCCCTGTACTCGCCGGACGCCGGCTTCGCCCGGGACATGGCGGTGCACCACCAGCAGGCGGTGGAGATGTCCTTCATCGTCCGCGACCGCACCCAGGACGAGCCGGTGCGCGGGCTCGCGTACGACATCGCGAACACGCAGGCCAACCAGCGCGGGATGCTGCTGGGCTGGCTGGACCTGTGGGGGCTGCCGAAGGTGGTGGCCGACGAGCCGCCGATGTCCTGGATGCAGGCCGGCGAGGGGCACGGCGGCCACGCGGGGCACGGCGCCGCCAAGCCCGGGGCTCTGATGCCGGGCATGGCCACCAAGGAGGAGCTGGAGCGGCTCGGCGCGGCGAACGGCCGGGACGCCGAGGTGCTGTACCTCCAGCTGATGACCGACCACCACAAGGGCGGCGTCGCGATGGCCGAGGGCTGTGCCCGCCAGTGCGCCACCCCGGCGGAGAAGGCGCTCGCGCAGGGCATGGTCGAGGCGCAGCAGTCGGAGCTGAAGCTGATGGAGGACATGCTCCGCCAGCGGGGGGCCGCGCCGCGTCAGGCCTGAGCCGTCCGCAGGACCGCCCGGGCCACCTGGTGCGGGCGGTCGAGCATGACCAGGTGCCCGGCCGGTGCGGCGACCTCGAAGCGGGCGCCGAGCGCGTCGGCCAGGGCCGCCTGGCGGCCGAGCCAGCGCGGGGCGGGGCCGCCGGGCGGCCCGTCGTGGCCGGCCAGGACGGTGGCGGGGGCCTTCAGCGGGTGCTCCGCGCGCAGGGCGAGCAGCTCGGCGGCGGTGTCCGGGTAGCGGGAGTTCTCCAGGAGGGCCCCGCGCCAGACCCGGCCCGTGCGGTAGCAGCGGCGTACGAGGTCCCGCGCGGCCGGGTCCGCGGCCCGGCCGGCCCGGGAGGCGCGTACGGCCGCGCCCCGCAGCGCGGGCCCCAGCGCGGCGGGCAGCCCGGCGGCGGTGACGGCCCGGCCGAGGGCGCGTGCGGCGCCGGTGCGCAGCGCGGCGGGGAGCAGCGCGCGGGGGGCCTCCTCCACGCTGGAGTCAACCAGCACCAGGGCGGCGGTGCGCTCCGGGTACAGGCGGGCGAAGGCCTCGGCGTGGAACCCGGCGATGGAGTGCCCGACGACGGTGACGGGGGCGGTGCCCGGCCCCGGCGTGCCCGGCCCCAGCGCGTCCAGCAGCCCGGCGATCCGGTGGGCCTCGGCGGCGGCGCCGGACGGCGCGTCGGCGGGGGCGCTGAGGCCGTGCCCGGGGCGGTCGAAGCGGATCACGGTGCGGCCCCGGGCCACGAGCAGGGCCGCGACGGGGTCCCAGTCGAACCAGGCCATGGCGAGCCCGGCGCTCAGCACCACCGGGGGCCCCGCGCCCTCGACGACCACGTGCAGCGGGACGCCGTCCACGCGGACGAAGCGGGTGTTCACGTACGGCCCTCCTTGTGGACGGAGCGGGCCAGCAGCCCCAGCCAGAGCGCGACCAGCAGCACCTGGAGCCGCTGCCCCGCCCCGAGCGCCCAGGTGCCGTGCCCGGCGGTGAACAGGGCGATGGCGGTCAGGGTCCAGGCGGTGGCGAGGAACTCCAGCAGGACGAGGGCGGGACCGTAGCGGGCCAGGGGCGCGTGCCGCCGGTAGCGGCGGGCGGCGACGGTGAGGGCCACTATCCCGATGAGGGCGCCGGTCATGGCGAGGCTGCTGCTGACGGCGTGGGCCTGGTGGGTGGCCGGGACGAGGCCGGCGGTCTCGCGGGCGGCGCACTCCGGGTCGGCGGTCGGCTGGCAGCTGAGCGGCAGCCACGCGTCTGCGGCGGTGGCCGCGCCGAAGAGGGTGACCCCGGCCCAGCCCGTGACGGCCCAGAAGCCGCGGGACCCGGGGTGGCGGACCAGGCGGGCCAGGGCGAGCAGCCCGCCGAGGAAGACGAGCAGGCCGGCGGTGAAGTCGGTGGCCCGGAAGAGTCCGCCGAGGGGCTGGTCCTGGGCGGCGAGCTCGCTGACGTAGGTCTCGATGGGGTTCAGGCCGGTGGAGAGGACGACTTCGAGCACCCAGGCGGTGTAGGCGGCCGCGCCGAGACCGACGAGGAGGGCGACGGGCCAGGTGGTGGGGGGTGGGGCTCCTTCGGGGCGGTACGGGTGGTTCGGGCGTTCTGTACGCATGGTGTGAATGATCCTCAGCAGATCCGGCGTCGGCGTGCGGCACCCCCGGGCGGCGCGGCCGCTGGGGATCGCCGGGATGCGCGTCCTGGGCCATCCGGCCGAATCCCCACGCTGGAAACGTGCGCACCCGCCACCGCGTTCCCCGCGGTCGTGGTCCCGACCGCCCGACCCGCGGCTCCCGCCCACGTCCGACACCGACGCGCGGGCTGCCGCGTTCCCGGGGCGCCGGGCGGATCACGGCCGGACGGCCCGGGTGCCCGGCGGATCACGGCCGGACGGCCCGTGGCCCGGCGGATGGACGGCCGGACGGCCCGGGCTCTGGCACATGGCCGGGACGGACGCGCCCGCTGCCGCGTTCCCGGGGGCCTGGCGGATCGCGGCCGGACGGGCCCGGGGGTGCCCGGCGAATCCGGCCGGACGGCCCTGAGGGCCCGGATCCCTGGGGTCCCGGCGAATCCGGCCGGACGGCCCTGAGGGCCCGGCGGATCACGGCCGGACGGACCGGGGTGCCCGGCCACCGCCGGGACGTGCCCGAGGTGCCCCGCCGGGGTCCGGGCGGCCGGGGCCGGCCTGGGTGGAGGTCCTGATTCCGGCACATCGGCCGATACCGTTCGCCGGTGCGGGGGCCGGGGCCGAAACGGCTTGGAGGGGGCCGGGGGGCATGGCAGTCTGCCCGCATCGTCCGTACACCGCGTTCCCGCCCCGTACGCCGCACACTCCAAGGACGCCGCCAGGTATGAGCACGCCCCCGAACCCGCCCGGGACCCCGTCCGGTCCGCCGCCCGAGCCCGAGGCCACGCCCATACCGGAGGCGGCGAAGCCGTCCCTGGAGAAGCTCCCGCCCGCGGACGCCCCGGCGCCCGCGGCCCCGGCACCCGAGCCGGAGAAGCCGTCGCTGACCAAGACCCCGCACGACGCAACCGCGCCGACCGAGCCCGCCGCCCCCGCGACCGCGGCCCCGGCACCCGAGCCGGAGAAGCCGTCGCTGACCAAGACCCCGCACGACGCGACCGCGCCGACGGAGCACGCCGCCCCTCCCGGACCGGCGCCGGTCGCCGGCCCGGCCCCGGCACCCGCCCCGCAGGCGCAGGCGCCGGGCGGCGGGGCGTTCAACCCCTGGGCGAGCCCCGCCCCCGGGGCCGTCCCGCCGCCCCCGCCGCCCGCCGCCGGGTGGGGGCCGCCCGGGCAGCCCCCGACGGCGCCCTACGGCGCGTGGCCCGGATACCCCGCGTACCAGCCCGTGCCCCCGGCGCCGTCCAACGGGATGGCCGTCGCCGCGCTGGTGCTGGGTCTGGCGGCGGTGCCCGTCGCCCTCGTGCCGTTCGTGTTCTGGATCGGCACGCTCCTCGGCGTGACCGCCGTCGCCCTCGGCATCGCCGCCCTCGTGCGTGCCCGGGCCGGCGCCCCGCGCAAGGTGATGTCCCTCTTCGGCGTCGCCCTCGGCGTCCTCGGGCTCGGCGCGAGCGTCGGCGGCTGGCTCTTCACCGTGTCCCTCGTCGACAAGGCCGTCGACCGCGCCCGCCACGCCGCCGCGGTCGATCCCGACTGGGACGAGGACTGGGAGGACGACGGGGACTGGGAGGACGGCGAGGACTGGGAGGTGGACCCGCACCCCACCCCGCCGCCCGGCCCCGGCATGACCACCCCGCTCGAATTCGGCCGTACGTACACGTACCCCAACGGCGTCAAGGTGACCGTCGAGGCGCCCCGGAAGTACACCAGCGGCAGCAAGTGGATCGAGGTGGTCAACGCCGTCGAGGTGCCCTTCACCATCACCAACACCTCCAACGAGCCCCTCCGCGTCGTCCACGCGATCCCCGAGGTCCGCGACGGCAGGGGCCCCGCCGGCAAGCTCGTCTTCGACGGCCGGATGCCCAAGCGCGTCGACCGGGTGCTCGAACCCGGCCAGACGGCCTCCGGCAGTGCCGCGTACGAGCTGCCCGGCGGCACCACGAACATCGGCGTGGAGCTGTCCCCCGCCGTCATGCTGGCCCCGGTGAAGTTCAGCGGCCCCGTCAGCCAGGCGCCTGCCCGCCCCTGAACCGCCCGTCGGACCACCCCGAACCGCCCGGAACGGCCGGGGCCCAGGACATCGCGTCAGAAAGACGATTAGACTGGGCCCCGTGCCTCAACTTCGCCTCGCTCTGAATCAGATCGACTCGCAGGTCGGCAACATCGCCGCCAACTCCGACTCGGTCGTGCACTGGACGCGGCACTCCGCCGAGCAGGGCGCCCACCTGGTGGCGTTCCCGGAGATGACGCTGACGGGCTACCCCGTCGAGGACCTGGCCCTGCGGGCGTCCTTCGTCGACGCCTCCCGTACCGCGCTGACCGCGCTGGCCCGGCGGCTGGCGGACGAGGGGCTCGGCGGGCTCCCCGTCGTGGTCGGCTACCTCGACCGCAGCGAGCGGGCCGCCCCCCGGCTCGGCCTGCCCGCCGGCTCCCCGGAGAACGCCGCCGCCGTGCTGTACGGCGGCGAGGTCGTGCTGCGGTTCGCCAAGCACCACCTGCCCAACTACGGCGTGTTCGACGAGTTCCGGTACTTCGTGCCCGGCGACACCCAGCCCGTCGTCCGGGTCCACGGCGTCGACGTGGCCCTCGCCATCTGCGAGGACCTCTGGCAGGAGGGCGGCCGCGTCCCCGCCACCCGCTCCGCCGGGGCCGGCCTGCTGATCTCCGTCAACGCGTCCCCGTACGAGCGCAACAAGGACGACGTACGCCTCGAACTGGTCCGCAAGCGCGCCAAGGAGGCCGGCTGCACCCTCGCCTACCTGGCGATGATCGGCGGCCAGGACGAGCTGGTCTTCGACGGCGACTCGATCGTCGTCGACGCCACCGGCGAGGTCGTCGTCCGCGCCCCGCAGTTCTCCGAGGGCTGCGTCCTGGTCGACCTGGACCTCCCGGCCGCGCGCCCCGACGCCCCCGAGGGCGTCGTCGACGACGGCCTGCGCATCGACCGCGTGATCCTCTCCGAGGAGCCGCTGGAGGCGTACGAGCCGGTCGTGACCGGCGGCTACGCCGAGCGGCTGGACGACGACGAGGAGGTCTACGACGCGCTGGTGGTGGGGCTGCGCGCGTACGTCCGCAAGAACGGCTTCCGCTCCGTCCTGATCGGGCTCTCCGGGGGCATCGACTCGGCGCTCGTCGCGGCCATCGCCTGCGACGCGGTCGGCGCGCAGAACGTGTACGGCATCGCCATGCCCTCGAAGTACTCCTCGGAGCACTCCGAGGGCGACGCCGCCGATCTGGCGGCGCGGACGGGGCTGAACTTCCGCACCGTCCCGATCGCGCCGATGTTCGACGCCTACATGGGATCGCTGGGCCTGACCGGCCTGGCCGAGGAGAACCTCCAGTCCCGGCTGCGCGGCACCATGCTGATGGCGGTGTCCAACCAGGAGGGCCACATCGTGCTGGCGCCGGGCAACAAGTCCGAGCTGGCCGTCGGCTACTCCACCCTGTACGGGGACTCGGTCGGTGCCTACGGGCCGATCAAGGACGTGTACAAGAGCGACGTCTTCCGGCTCGCCCGCTACCGCAACCGGGCCGCCGAGGAGCGGGGCGAGACCCCGCCCATCCCGGAGAACTCGATCGTGAAGCCGCCGAGCGCCGAGCTGCGCCCGGGGCAGGTGGACACGGACTCGTTGCCGGACTATCCGGTGCTCGACGCGATCCTCGACCGGTACGTGGACCGGGACCAGGGCCTGGAGGAGATCGTCGCGGCCGGCTTCGACCGGGAGCTCGTCGCGAAGACGCTGCGGATGGTGGACACGGCGGAGTACAAGCGCCGCCAGTACCCGCCGGGCACCAAGATCTCCGCGAAGGGCTTCGGCAAGGACCGCCGGCTGCCCATCACCAACGGCTGGCGCGAGGGCCCGTAGACCGTACGGGGCCGCCCGCCACCGGGGCCGTCCGCCACCGGGGCGGCCGGCCCCGGCGGCGGACGCCCCGCAGCCGCGCCGCCTACTTGCGCACGCTCAGCCGGGCCGCGACCGGCAGGTGGTCGCTGCCCGTGCGCGGCAGGGTCCAGGAGGCCTCCGGCTTCGCCCCGCGGACCATGATCTGGTCGATGCGGGCCATCGGGAACTGCGCGGGCCAGCTGAAGCCGAAGCCGTTGCCGGCGGCGCCCTGCGTGGAGCGCATCTGCGAGGTGACCTCGGACAGGGAGCGGTCGTTCATGGTGCCGTTGAGGTCGCCGAGCAGGATGACGTTCTTCAGCGGTTCGGCGGCGAGGGCCGCGCCGAGCGCGTCGGCGCTGTTGTCGCGCTGGTTGGCGGTGAAGCCGGCGTTGAGCTTGACGCGGACCGAGGGCAGGTGGGCGACGTACACGCCGATCTCGCCGAAGGGGCTCGCGACGGTGGTGCGCATGGCGCGGGTCCAGCCGAGCCGGATGTCCACGGGCTTGCTGGAGGTCAGCGGGTACTTGCTCCACACGCCGACCGTGCCCTCGACCGCGTGGTACTTGTACGTGCCTTCGAGGGCCTTCTCGTAGACGGGGACGGCGCCCGCCTTGAGCTCGGTCAGGGCCAGGACGTCCGCCTTCGACTTGGCGACCGCCTCGGCGGTGCCCTTCGGGTCCGGGTTGTCGGCGTCCACGTTGTGGGTGGCGACGGTCAGGTTGCCGCCGGAGCCCGACTTGTCGGTGACCAGGCCGCCGAAGAGGTTCACCCAGACCGCGGCCGTCAGCAGTATCGCGATCAGGGCGGTCGCGGACTTGCGGACCACGGCGATGGCCAGCAGCACCGGTACGAACACGCCCAGCCAGGGCAGGAAGGTCTCGGTGAGACTGCCGAGGTTGCCGACGTCGTTGGACAGCTCCGCGTGGAAGATCATGATCAGCGAGATCAGCGCCGCGAACCCGGCGGTGACGGTCCCGCGCTTCCAGATGCCCCGGTCACGGCGTAGCTCGGCGAGCCGGCGCTTCAGTCCGGATCCGGAGGGCCCGGGCTCGGAGCCGCCGTTCCCCGTCTCCGTCATGTACGCCTGTGCCATGCCCATTCCTCGCTGCCGTGCTCGCGCTCCGTCCCCGCCCCTTGACCCTAGGCGATGACGGGAGCCTTCCGTGCCGACCTCGCGGCCGTACAACCGGGAGGACGAACGGCCGTGCGGCAAGGGTTCCGGTTGTCACGAAACGCGCACATTGGCTCCGGCGCGCCCGGAGCGGGCCGGGAGTGTGACGGACGGGTCAGCGCGTCGCGGCTCGGACACTTCCGTCCACGGCCGCACGGGTGCCACCATGGTGGGTGAGTCCGGGGACGCCGTGAGGGCGCCTCGAGATGACACAAGGAGCAGTTGCAATGACGCATGCCGTTTCGCCTGCCCGCGAAGCCGTCTCCCCCACCCTGTACGGAGGCACCGGCACCCGGCGGATCACCGTCCGCGACCTCATGCTCGCCAAGGAGCGCGGCGAGAAGTGGCCCATGCTCACCGCGTACGACGCCATGACGGCGTCCGTGTTCGACGAGGCCGGCATCCCGGTGATCCTCGTCGGTGACTCGATGGGCAACTGTCACCTCGGCTACGACACCACCGTCCCCGTGACGATGGACGAGATGACCCTGCTGTCGGCGGCCGTCGTACGGGGCACCAGCCGTGCCCTGGTCGTCGGTGACCTGCCGTTCGGCTCCTACCAGGAGGGCGCCGTGCAGGCGCTGCGCAGCGCCACCCGGCTGGTCAAGGAGGCCGGTGTCGGGGCGGTCAAGCTGGAGGGCGGCGAGCGCTCGCTGCACCAGACCGAGCTGATCGTGCAGTCCGGCATCCCGGTCATGTCCCACCTGGGTCTGACCCCGCAGTCCGTGAACGCCATGGGCTACCGGGTGCAGGGCCGCACCGACGAGGCCGCGCACCAGCTGCTGCGCGACGCGAAGGCGGCGCAGGACGCGGGCGCGTTCGCGGTGGTCCTGGAGCTGGTCCCGGCCGAGCTGGCCGCCGAGGTCACCCGGTCCCTGCACATCCCGACCGTCGGCATCGGCGCCGGCTCGGAGTGCGACGCGCAGGTGCTGGTGTGGACCGACATGATGGGCCTGACCGGCGGGAAGATGCCGCGCTTCGTGAAGCAGTACGCGAACCTGCGGCAGACCATGGGTGACGCGGCGAAGGCCTTCGCCGAGGACGTGGTCGGCGGAACGTTCCCGCAGGAAGAGCACGCCTTCCACTAGTCCCGAAGGCGCCGCCCGGTGACACCGGCCGGCGGCACCGCCCGGCACCGGCCGTCCGGTGCCGGGGACCCTCCGACAGCCCGCCGACAGCCCCGTCGGCGGGCTGTCGGTCGGCTGTCGGGGCTTTGTCAGTGGCGGCTGGTCCCATGGTGGACATGACGCGAAACGACAAGAAGCCCAACGCCGTGGAAGTGCGGGGGCTGGTCAAGCACTACGGCGAGACCAAGGCCCTGGACGGGGTCGACCTGGACGTCCGCGAGGGCACCGTGCTCGGTGTCCTCGGCCCGAACGGCGCCGGCAAGACCACCCTGGTCCGCTGCCTGTCCACCCTGATCGTCCCCGACGCCGGCACGGCCACCGTCGCCGGCTTCGACGTGGTCCGCCAGCCCCGGCAGCTGCGCCGCACGATCGGCCTGACCGGCCAGTACGCCTCGGTCGACGAGAAGCTCTCCGGCTGGGAGAACCTCTACATGATCGGCCGGCTGCTGGACCTGTCCCGCAAGGACGCCCGGGCCCGCGCGGACGAGCTGCTGGAGCGGTTCTCCCTCACGGAGGCCGCGAAGAAGGCGGTGATGAACTACTCCGGCGGCATGCGCCGCCGGCTCGACCTGGCCGCCTCGATGATCGGCCACCCGGCGGTGCTCTACCTGGACGAGCCGACCACCGGCCTGGACCCCCGCACCCGCAACGAGGTGTGGGACGAGGTGCAGCGGATGGTCGCCGAGGGCGCCACCGTCCTGCTCACCACCCAGTACATGGAGGAGGCCGAGCAGCTCGCGAACGAGCTGACGGTCATCGACCGCGGCAAGGTCATCGCCAAGGGCAAGGTCGACGAGCTGAAGGCCCGGGTCGGCGGCCGCACCCTGCGGATCCGCCCGGTGGAGGCCTCCGACCTGCCGGGCATGGCCCGCGCGCTGGCGGAGACCGGCCTGGACGGCGTCGCCGGCTCCCAGGCGGTGCCGGACGAGGGCGTGCTGCTGGTCCCGGTCCTCAGCGACGAGCAGCTGACCGCGGTGGTCGGCCTGCTGGCCGCCCGCGGGTACGCGATCGCCGACATCGGCACGTACCTGCCCAGCCTGGACGAGGTGTTCCTGTCCATCACCGGCCAGAAGCCGGAGAAGGCCGGGGACGCCGCGCCCGCCCGTAAGACCGAGACGGATCAGGAGGTCGCGGCATGAGCACCGTAACCACGACGAAGCCCAGCACCACCGCGGCCCCCACGGCCGCCTCCCCGCTGCCCGGCGAGGGCCGGATCGGCCTGCGGGGCAACGTGCGCCACATCGGCGCGCTCGTCCGCCGCAACGCCCTCCAGATCAAGCAGGACCCGGAGTCGATGTTCGACGTCGTGTTCATGCCGATCATCTTCACGCTGCTGTTCGTGTTCGTCTTCGGCGGCGCGATCTCCGGCAAGGGCAACAACGGCGAGTACGTCAACTACGTCGTCCCGGGCCTGATGGCGATGATGGGCATGAACATCGCCATGGGCGTGGGCACCGGCGTCAACGACGACTTCAAGAAGGGCGTGATGGACCGCTTCCGGTCCATGCCCATCGCCCGGTCCTCGGTCCTCATCGCGAAGATCGTGGTCGAGCTCGGCCGGATGATGGTCGCCATCACGATCCTGCTCACCGTGGGCTTCGTCCTGGGCCTGTCCATCAAGTCCTCGGTGCTCGACCTGTTCCTGGCCATCGGGCTGTCGGCCGTCTTCGGCGCCTCCCTGATGTGGATCTTCATCCTGCTCGGTCTGACCCTGAAGACCGCCCAGGCCGTCCAGGGCATGGCGATGATCGTCCTGATGCCGCTGCAGTTCGGCAGCTCGATCTTCGCCCCGCCGACGACGATGCCCGGCTGGCTGCAGAGCTTCACCGACGTCAACCCGCTGTCGAACCTGGCCGACGCGGCCCGCGGCCTGATCAACGGAACCCCGCTGGGCAACTCCGTGTGGATCACGCTGGCGTGGTCGGTGGGCATCACCGCCGTCACCATGCCGATCGCGGTGCGCAAGTTCCGCCAGAAGACCTGATCCCGGGCGGCCGGTCCGTCCGGATCGCGTCCCGGACGGCACCGCACGGGGGAGCCGGCCGGATCAGATGAGGGCGGTGGCCTCCTCCAGGGAGAGGCCGCCGCCTTCGGCGTACGCGGCCTCGTACGCCGCGTCGCCCAGCACCGCCCTCGCCCCTTCCTCGGCGCGGGCGGCGTCCGCGCGTTCGGAGGAGACCGGGACGTGCCCGGGCGGCAGCTGGGCGCGGTAGGCGCCGACCAGCCGGGCGGCCTCGTACGCCTGCTCCGGGCCGCCGAGGCCGAGCCGGGCCACCGCGGCCGTCAGCAGGTACAGGGCGGGCATGTACGGGGCGACCATCATCGCCAGCGGGTGCCGGACGGCCCCGGCAGCCTCGCGGGCCACGCTCAGGGCCGCCTCGTACTCGCCCTCCTGGTTGTCCAGCCAGGCCGTCGTGGCGAGCAGGAACACGTCGAAGACGGCGAACGCGCCCATCGCGAACTCCTCGCGCAGCAGCCGGACCTGCTCGCGGGCCTCGGGGATCCGGCCGGTGCGCCCGTAGACGGAGGCGAGGAACATCCGCGCGGCGGGCACGGACTCGTTGGCGAACCGCACGGTGGTGGTGAGGGTGTCGGTGAGGATCCGCTCGGCCTCCTCGATCCGGCCGCTCTCGACGAGGGAGCCCGCCATCCGCACGCGCAGCACCGTCACCTGCGCCTTGGCGCCGAGGCGTTCGGCGTGTTCGATCGCTTCCAGGTAGTCCTGGGCGGACAGGTCGTACTCCCCGCACTTCTCCCGGGTCTCGGCGCGGGCCGACAGGGCCTCGGCGCAGCCCCAGTCGTCGCCGAGCTCGCGGAAGAGGGCCAGGCTCTCGTCCGCGTCGCGGGAGGCGTCGCCGGCCCAGTCGGCCCGGTTGGCGAGGATGTTGGCGCGCAGCTGGAGGCCGGAGGCGAGTTCCCAGCGGTAGCCGAGCTCGCGGGCGGTGTCGACGGTCGCGTCGACGACCCGTTTGAGCAGCCCCGCGTCCCCCGCGATCATCACGGCGTAGATCCACAGGGAGGCCGGGGTGCGGCAGGTCTGCGGGAGGCCGGGCCGGTAGGTGGCGAGCACCCCGGCGACCTGCTCGCGGACCTCCGGGCTGTCCCAGTCGGTGTTCGTCTGGTCCCGGGCGGCGAGCCGTACGAGGTGCAGGGCGCGCCAGCCCTCGGCGAGGATCTCGCCGGAGTAGGGCGGGGGCGAGTCGACGAGCCGTTCGTGGACGGGCTCGGCGGGGGTGTGGGGCGCGAGGAAGGGGTCGGGGCCGAGTTCGGCGACGGCGTCGGACCAGTGGCGGGACTCGGCGCGCAGGTCCTGCATGTGCCAGTACCAGCCGAGGGAGTGGACCAGGCACAGCGCCTCGTGGGCGTCGCGGGTGGCGACGGCGCGGCGCAGGGCGCTGCGGAGGTTCTCGTACTCGGTGGCGATCCGGTCGGCGGCCGCGCGCTGGCCGTGGCCGCGGAGCAGGGGTTCGGTGGCGCGGGCGAGTTCGCGGTAGTGGACGAGGTGGCGGTGCTCGGTGGCCGCGCGGTCGCCGGCTTCGGCGAGGCGCTCGGCGGCGTACTCGCCGACGGTCTCCAGGAGGCGGTAGCGCATGTCGCCGGCGGGGCCGGGGGCGGCGACGACGAGGGACTTGTCGACCAGGGTGGCCATGGCATCGGCGACGTCGACGGCGTCCTCGGCTCCCGCGCAGACGGCTTCGGCGGCCTCCAGGTCGCAGCCGCCCGCGAAGACGGACAGCCGCCGGAGCACGGCCCGTTCGGGCTCGTCCAGCAGCTCCCAGGACCAGTCGACGACGGCGCGCAGGGTCTGCTGGCGGGGCAGGACGGTGCGGGCGCCGCCGGTCAGGAGGCGGAAGCGGTCGTCGAGCCGGTCGGCGATCTGGCGGGGGGTGAGCAGCCGCAGCCGGGCGGCGGCCAGCTCGATGGCGAGCGGCAGCCCGTCCAGGCGGCGGCAGATCTCGGCCGCGGCGGCCGGGTCCGCGGCGACGCTGAACCCGGGCCGGGCGGCGGCACCGCGGTCGCCGAGGAGCCGTAGCGCGACGGGGTCCGGCAGGGGTTCGACGGGGCGCAGGAACTCCCCCGGCACGCCGAGGGGTTCGCGGCTGGTGGCGAGGATCCGCACGCCGGGGCAGTGGGTGAGGAGGCGTTCGGCGAGGTGGGCGGCGGCGGCGATGACGTGCTCGCAGTTGTCGAGGAGCAGCAGGAGCCGGCGGCGGGCGCAGTGCTCGGTGAGCCGGTCGAGGGGGTCGTCCCCGCCGCGGTCGGTGAGGGCGCGCAGTTCCTCGGCGGCGGCGCCGCGCAGTTTGGTCTCGCGGGCGCCGAGTGCGGTGAGGACGGCCTCGGGGACGTCCTCGGGATCCTCCACGGGCGCCAGCTCGACGAACCACACCCCGTCGGGCCAGCCGGCGCCGTCGCCGGCGGTGCGGGTGTGGGTCTCGGCGGCCTCCTGCGACAGCCGCGTCTTCCCGGCCCCGCCGGGACCGAGCAGGGTGACGAGCCGCGCCCTGCCGAGGTCGTCGCCGATGACGCGGATGTCCTCCTCCCGCCCGACGAAGGTGGTGAGCCGGGCCCGCAGGTTCCCGGGAACGGGTGCCCCGGCCGCCCCGGAGCCCGCGGCGGCCGGGTGCGGGGCGGGGGCGGCCCCAGCCGGGTGCGGGGCCGGGGCGTGCCCGCCGGAAGCCGCCGCGGGGTCCCCGTCGGCCGCGGGCCGGGCGCCCTCGGCCGCGCGCCCGGACGGGCCGGAGGGCGCCGGGGCGCCGGGAGTGGCCGGATGCGGGGCCGGGGCGGTGGGCCGCGGGGCGGGGGCGGGGGCCGGGGTGGTCCCGGTCGGTTGCGGGGGGTGCGGGGGCGGGGCGTCGCCGGCGTCGGGGGTGGGGGCGGTCGCGGGCCACCGGGCCGGGGTGGGGCCGGCGGGCGGGGCGGGTGCCGGGGCGAGGAGTTGCGCGTGGAGGGCGCGGAGGGCCGGTCCCGGGTCCGTGCCGAGGCGGGCGGCGAGGTCCTGACGGACGGTCTCGTAGGCGGCCAGCGCCTGCGCCGGGCGGCCCGCCGCACGCAGGGCCCGGATCCGCAGCACCTGAAGGGACTCGTCCAGGGGCTGCCGCGCACACAGTTCGGTCAGCTCCGGGAGGGCCTGTTCCGCTTCGCCCAGCGCCAGCGCCGCGCCCAGGCGGCCCCGGCGCGCGTCCATCCGTACGGCCTCCCAGCGCGCGGACTCGGCCGCCGGATCGGGGAGGGAGGCCAGCGCGGGGCCCCGCCACAGCGCGAGCGCCTCGTCGTACAGGGCCGCCGCCCGGGCCGGGTCCGGGTCCGCCGCGGCGGCGCGCGCGAGACGTTCGAAGCGGTACAGGTCGACGTCCTCCCGCTCCGCCTCCAGCTGGTAGCCGCCCTCCACGGACCGTACGGCCGCGTGCCCCAGCGCCCGCCGCAGCCGCCCCACCAGCGCCTGGAGCGCGGCTATGGCGTCGGCCGGCGGGTCGGCGTCCCACACCTCGGCGACGAGCAGCCCGGCCGGGACCGCGCGGCCGGGGCGCAGGGCGAGGGCGGTCAGGAGCGCGCGCAGGCGTGCTCCGCCGACGGCGACGGGGCTGCCGTCGTCGCTGATGGCCTGGGCGGTGCCGAGAATCGCGTAGCGCACCGGCTCATTCTCCCCGGCCCCGCACCCCCCTCGCCGCCGAGCCCGGGATAGGTTTCGCCGCATGGGTCATCAGGGCGTCCGCGGCGAGCGGCAGATCAGTTCCGTGTTCCTCGGCATCGTCGCCGTCATGGCGGTGACCGGCTGGGCGGTGTGGACGGGCTACGCGGCGAGCCCGGGGCTGGCCGTGTTCCTCTTCGTCACGTCGGCGTGGGTGGTCTCGCTGTGCCTGCACGAGTACGCGCACGCCCGCACCGCGCTGCACGGTGGTGACATCACGGTCGGCGCCAAGGGCTACCTGACCCTGAACCCGCTGAAGTACACGCACGCGCTGCTCAGCATCGTGCTGCCGGTGGTCTTCGTGATCCTGGGCGGGCTGGGCCTGCCGGGCGGGGCGGTGTACATCGAGCGCGACCGGATCCGGGGCCGCTGGAGGCACAGCCTGGTGTCGGCCGCGGGCCCGCTGACGAACGTGGCCTTCGCCGTCGTCTGCACGGCACCGTTCTGGCTGGACGCCCTCGACGGGGTGCCGCTGCCGTTCCGCTTCGCGCTGGCGTTCCTCGGGCTGCTCCAGGTCTCGGCGGCGATCCTGAACTTCCTGCCGGTCCCGGGTCTGGACGGCTACGGGATCATCGAGCCGTGGCTGTCCCACCGGGTCCGCCGCGAGCTGGCCCCGCTGGCGCCGTTCGCGCTGATCGGGGTGTTCGCGCTGCTGTGGATCCCGGAGGTGAACGCCGTGTTCTTCGACGCGGTGAGCGGGGTCCTGCGCGGGCTGGGCGTCTCGGACCTGGAGACCTACTGCGGCCGCGACCTGTACCGCTTCTGGCAGGACTCCGACGGGTTCTGCACGGCGCCGCAGGACTGACCCGGACCGGCCCGGCGGACTACGCCGCCCGCTGCTTGTCGGCCTTGGCCTTGCGGACGTAGAACCAGGCCATGTTGGACGTGACGCCGGCCAGCAGCACCCACACGATCCCGAGGAAGCTGCCCTCCACGAAGGCGACCACGGCCGCGGCCACGGCGAGGACGCAGACGACAACGGCGAACAGGGCAAGGCGGGGCATCCGGAACAGCTCCTCGGCGACACGGAAGGGGGTCGAACCCCTCCAGTGTCCCCCATCCCGTCCGGGCCCCGTCGTCGGTGCGGGGCCCGGGAGGGGCGGCGGGGTCACACGTCGGTGAGGCGGAGGCCCGCGTGGGCCTTGTAGCGGCGGTTGGTGGAGATGAGGTTGGCCACCATCGCCTCGACCTGGTGGGCGTTGCGCAGGCGGCCCGCGAAGACGCCGCGCATCCCGGGGATGCGGGCCGCGAGGGCCTGGACGACGTCGGTGTCGGCGCGGGATTCGCCGAGGACCATCACGTCGGTGTCGATCTCCTCGACCGAGGCGTCCTGGAGGAGGACGGCGGACAGGTGGTGGAAGGCGGCGGTGACGCGCGAGTCGGGGAGCAGGGCGGCGGCCTGCTGGGCGGCGCTGCCCTCTTCGACCTGGAGGGCGTAGGCGCCCTGCTTGTCGAAGCCGAGGGGGTTGACGCAGTCCACGACGAGCTTGCCGGCGAGGTCCTCGCGCAGGGCTTCGAGGGTCTTGGCGTGGCCCTCCCACGGAACGGCGATGATCACGATGTCGCTGCGGCGGGCGCACGCGGCGTTGTCGGCGCCCTCGACGCCGAGGCCGAGTTCCGCGGCGGCGGTCTCGGCGCGGTCCGCGGCGCGGGAGCCGATGATCACCTTCTGGCCCGCGCGGGCGAGCCGGTAGGCGAGGCCGCGGCCCTGGTCGCCGGTGCCGCCGAGGACGCCGACGACGAGGCCGGAGACGTCGGGGAGGTCCCAGGGGTCCCTGGCCGGCGGCTTCTGCGTGCTGTCTGAGGAAGTCATGCTGGCGAGCGTACTGCCGGGTAGGCCGGACGAGGAGGGCCGGATGGTGCAGGATGCGGCCATGGATGCCGCATGGATGCCGTGAGGGTGGCGCTGCTGCGCGAGGTGCTCGCGGGGACGCGGTGGCCGGACGAGGCCCGGCGCTTCGCGGGTTCGCTGCGGCGGTCGGTGGCGCCGGCCGGCGGGAGCCTGCTGCTGGTGGGCACCGAGCAGTACGAGCCCTGGCACCTGGCGGCGCACCTGGTGGACGAGGCCGCCTGGTCGGGTCAGCCGGAGCTGGCGCCGACGCTGGTGCGCCATCACGTGCGGCCGGGCGAGCCGCCGCACCTGTCGGTGGGGCTGGGCCGGCTGGAGGCCGCCCGGCGCGGGCACACGCTGCTGGTGGTGGCTCCGGAGCGGCCCGGCGGGGGGCTGCTGGAGCGGGTGCACGACGCCCGGCGCGCGGGGGCGACCGTACTGTCCCTGGACGGCGGGGACCCGGACCTGGCGGGGCTGGCCCACGACGCCCTGTCGGTGCCGGCCGCCGGCTCCGAGCTGGACCTGGACACGGTGCAGCACCTGGTCAGCGCGGCGGCCGGGGAGAACGTCCCGCCGGAGCGGCGCGGCCCGCGGCGGCTGCGCGACCGGCTGGCGCGGCTGGCCGACCAGCTGACCGCCCCGCCGTCGCCCGCCCGCTGGTAGGCCCGGGTCTGGTGGGCCCGGGGCTTCAGGGGGTGGCGCCGCCGCCTTCCTCCTCCTCGCGGGTCTTGTCGTTCCACTTGGGGTCGTTCTGCCATTCGAGGTTGCGCTCCTGCGCCGTCTCCATGGCGTGGGCGGCCTCCTCGCGCGTGGTGTAGGGGCCGAAGCGGTCCTTGGCGGGGCACTCGGGCCCTTCCTCCACCTTGCGGTGGACCAGGCAGTAGTACCACTCGCCCGGTTTGCCCACCTGACGCTTCTTGAACAGGGCCATCGCCTCGGGACTCCTTCCGGCGCGGTCTCCCGGCACCGCCGCTCGATACCGTTCGATACCGCTCCTCGTCGCCATGCTGCCCCATCACCGCTGGATACACTCGCTTGCATGTCTGGCCAGTCGCTGCTCGTTCCAGGCGAGCTCTCTCCCGTCCGTTCCGTCCCCGGAAACATCCGCCGGCCCGAGTACGTGGGCAAGCCCGCGCCCGCTCCGTACACCGGACCGGAGGTGCAGTCGGCCGAGACCATCGAGGCCATGCGCGTCGCCGGCCGGATCGCCGCGCAGGCGATGGAGGAGGCGGCGAAGCACATCGCGCCGGGGGTGACCACCGACGAGCTGGACCGGGTCGCGCACGAGTACATGTGCGACCACGGCGCCTACCCGTCGACGCTCGGCTACCGCGGGTTCCCGAAGTCCCTGTGCTCCTCGCTCAACGAGGTCATCTGCCACGGGATCCCGGACTCGACCGTCCTGCGGGACGGCGACATCGTGAACCTCGACGTGACCGCGTACATCGGCGGGGTGCACGGCGACAACAACGCCACCTACCTGTGCGGCGAGGTCGACGAGGAGTCGCGGCTGCTGGTGGAGCGCACGCGCGAGGCCCTGAACCGGGCGATCAAGGCGGTAAAGCCCGGCCGTCAGATCAACGTCATCGGCCGCGTCATCGAGTCGTACGCGAAGCGCTTCGGGTACGGGGTGGTCCGGGACTTCACCGGGCACGGCATCAACTCGTCGTTCCACTCGGGCCTGATCATCCCGCACTACGACAGCCCGCACGCCACGACCGTCATCGAGCCCGGGATGACCTTCACGATCGAGCCGATGCTGACGCTGGGCACCCACGAGTACGACATGTGGGAGGACGGCTGGACGGTCGTCACGAAGGACCGCAAGCGCACCGCGCAGTTCGAGCACACGCTGGTGGTGACGGACACCGGCGCGGAGATCCTGACCCTGCCGTAGGGGCGGCCGGCGGACGCCGGTGGCGGGATTCCCGCCGCCCGGAGGTTTTTACCGACAACGCGTCGGGAACACATTGACTTAGGTAAGCCTAAGCAGGAGGATCGGGCGTGGCGGCGGCGTGCCGCCACGGCCCGCTCCTCACCTGACGGAGGTCAGTCTTGGACGCGTTCTCCACGGTCATCCGTGTCGCCTCGCACGAGCAGCACACCGAAGCCGAGACCTCCTCGTTCATGAGCGACCTGCTCGGCGGGCGGCTCGGTGTGGACGCGTACACCCGCTACACCGAGCAGCTGTGGTTCGTGTACCGGGCGCTGGAGGACGGCGCCGCGTCCCTGCGGGACGACCCGGTGGCGGGTCCCTTCATACGGCCCGAGCTGATGCGCGTCGCGGAGATCGAGCGCGACCTGGCGCACCTGCTGGGCACCGGCTGGCGCGACGCGGTCAGCGCGCTGCCGGCGACGCGGGCGTACGCGGCCCGGGTCGCGGAGTGCGCCGCGTCCTGGCCGGGCGGGTACGTGGCCCACCACTACACGCGCTACCTGGGGGACCTCTCCGGGGGCCAGATCATCCGGGACAAGGCCGAGCGCACGTGGGGCTTCGAGCGCAAGGGCGACGGGGTGCGGTTCTACGTCTTCGCGGACATCTCCAACCCGGCGGCCTTCAAGCGGGGTTACCGGGAGCTGCTGGACGCGATCGCCGCGGACGACCTGGAGAAGCAGCGGATCATCGACGAGTGCAAGCGGGCCTTCGACTTCAACGGGGCGGTCTTCCGCGAGCTGGGCGAGGAGTTCCCGCTCAGCGCGTAGGCCGGGGCCCTGACCGGGCGGTTTCGGGTGAGGGGGCCGGGGCGGGTGCGGACGCACCGTCCCGGCCCCCTCGGCGCGCATCACGCCGACGTGGCGCCGGGCCCGGTCGCGGTGCCCGCGGGCCTGTGGTGCGGTCGAGGCCTACGAGGCGAAGCGGACGCGGCCGCCGATCTCGATCGTGCCGTCGGGGCCCGGGGCGGTGAGGATCTGGGAGCCGGCGCCCTGGGTGATGTTGAGGGCGCGGTTCAGCTGGGCGGTGAGGAGGATCGCCGCCGAGCCGGTGGCCTCGTCCTCGGTGATGGCCCCGTCCGGGCGGCGGGGGAAGCCCCGGGCGCGGATCCGTCCGGCGGCCTCGTCCTCCCAGGCCCACGCGTACAGCCAGCCCTCGCCGGGCGGCGGGGCCGGCAGGGCGTCGACGTCGGCGGGGGTGGCGTACTGCTCGGTGCGCTTGCCGGTGACCCACTCGGGGCGGGCGGTGATCCAGGTGAACTCCCCGTCGTCGCGGGCCCATACGGGGCCGGCCGGCGGCTGGAGCTCCTCGATGTCCAGCAGCCAGGCGACCCCGACCAGCGGGTGTCCGGCGAAGGACATCCGCGTGCCGGGGGTGCGGATGTCGACGACCCCGCGCTCGGGGTCGTCGACGAACACCGTCTCGCTGTAGCCCAGTTCGGCGGCGAGGGCCTGCCGGGAGTCGTCGTCGGGGCAGGTGCGGCCGTCGCGGACGACTCCGAGCAGGTTGCCGAAGCGGCCGTCACCCGCGCAGAAGACCCTGATCACGTCTAGATCGTTCACGCTGGCATTCAAGCACGCCCCGGTGTACGGGCATTGTCAGCTCCGGGCCGCCCGGCGGCGGCGTACGCGGACCGGGCGGCGGTGCCGCACGGTGGCCGGATCCCGACGGCCGGACCCCCGGCGGAGGTGTTCGTGGGCGGGCTCCCGAGCCGGGTCCCCGGGCAGTCGGCGGAGGTGCCGGCGCACCCCCGGACGGGGGCTGCGCTGGTGCTCCCGGTACGGGACGCGGGCGTTCCGGATCAACCTCCCGCCCAGGCGCCGCAAGGGATCGAACCGGTCGGTAACAACGGCTCCGCACGGAACGCGGACGGCGACTTGACTCCCGCTTGACCCTCGCTTGAGCCGGTCATGGAACGCCCGTGACGGGCTCGTGTCCGTGGCCGGAAGGTGAGAGCTGAATCACTGGACGACTGGGTATCGGTCAGGTAAGCCTCGGTTAAGTTAGGTCCGCCTCACCGGCCCTCGTCCAGCCTCCACCCCCGCCAGGAGCCCACATGCGCCCCGCCCGCCTCACCGTCCTCACCGCGGCCGCAGCCGTCGCCGCGCTCACCGCAGTCACCGGCTGCGCCGAGAAGAGTGACAAGGCCGGCTCCGGCGCGATCCACGTGAACGCGACCGACAGCGCCTGCGAGGTCTCGAAGACCGAGTTCCCGGCGGGCAAGGTCACCATCGAGGTCGAGAACAAGGGCTCCAAGGTCACCGAGCTGTACGTGCTCTTCCCGGACGACCGGATCGTCGCCGAGCGCGAGAACATCGGCCCCGGCACCAAGGCCACCATCACCGCCGAGATCAAGGCGGGCTCCTACACCTTCACCTGCAAGCCCGGCATGAAGGGCGACGGCATCCGCACCCAGGTCAAGGCCACCGGCAAGGGCGGCACCGAGAAGCGCAGCCCCGAGCTGGACGCCGCGGTCGCCGCGTACCGCAAGTACGTCCAGGAGCAGGCCGACGAGACCCTGCCCAAGGCCCAGGCCTTCGCCGACGCCGTCAAGGCCGGCGACCTGGAGGCGGCGAAGAAGGCCTACGCCCCCTCCCGCATCGGCTGGGAGCGCACCGAGCCCGTCGCCGAGTCCTTCGGCGACGTCGACCCGAAGGTCGACGTCCGCGAGGACGGCCTGGAGGCCGGCCAGGACCCGGCCAAGGACTGGACCGGCTGGCACCGCCTGGAGAAGTCCCTCTTCCAGGACAACAAGATCGACGACAACGACAAGAAGCTCGCCGACACCCTGATCACCGACCTGACCGAATGGCAGAAGAAGGTCGGCCAGGCCGAGATCACCCCCACCTCCATGGCCAACGGTGCCAAGGAGCTGCTCGACGAGGTCGCCACCGGCAAGGTGACGGGCGAGGAAGAGCGCTACAGCCACACCGACCTGGTCGACTTCAAGGCCAACGTCGAGGGCGCCCAGAAGTCCCACGAGCTCCTGAAGGCGGTCACCGCCAAGAACGACCCGGAGCTCGCCAAGCAGCTGGACACCCAGTTCGCCGCGATGAACACCCTCCTGGACAAGTACCGCGCCGACAAGAACGGCTACGAGTTCACCTCCTACGACAAGGTCGGCGAGGCCGAGCGCAAGGAACTCTCGGACGCCGTGAGCGCGCTGGGCGAGCCGCTGTCCAAGCTGGCCGCCGCGGTCGCCAAGTAGTCCGGATCCAGGCAGAGGCGGGAGAAGCACCATGACCGACCAGGTGTCGGAAGAGACCACGGGCGCCACGGGCGCCGCGGGCGCGCCGTCGCGCCGTGCCGTCCTCGGCTGGGGCGGCGCGGGGCTGGCGGTCGGGGCGGCCGCCGCCGGCGGCGCGGTCGCCGCGTTCGGCGGCGGCTCGGACCTCTCCCCGGCGGCCTCCGCCGGGGCGGCCGTGCCCTTCCACGGCGAGCACCAGGCCGGCATCGCGAGCGCCGTCCAGGACCGGCTGCACTTCGCGGCCTTCGACGTGAAGACGAAGAGCCGCGACGAGCTGGTCACGCTCCTCAAGGAGTGGACGGCCGCGGCCCGGCTGATGACGGCCGGCCTGCCGGTCGGCGACGTGTTCGAGGGCGCGCCCGAGGCGCCGCCCACCGACACCGGCGAGGCCCTCGGCCTCAAGCCCTCCCGCCTCACCCTGACCATCGGCTTCGGCCCGGGGCTGTTCGCCAAGGACCGCTTCGGTCTGGAGGGCAAGCGCCCCGAGGCCCTGGTGGACCTGGAGCTCTTCCCCGGCGACAACCTGGACCAGGCCCGCTCCGGCGGCGACCTGTGCGTCCAGGCCTGCGCCGACGACCCGCAGGTCGCCGTGCACGCCATCCGCCAGCTGGCCCGCATCGGCTTCGGCAAGGTCGTCGTCCGCTGGTCGCAGCTCGGCTTCGGCAAGACCTCCTCGACCACGCCCGACGAGCAGACCCCGCGCAACATGATGGGCTTCAAGGACGGCACCCGGAACATCTCCGGCACCGACAAGGCCGCCCTGGACAAGCACGTGTGGGTCGGCGCGGGCGACGGCAGCGACTGGCTGACCGGCGGCTCGTACCTGGTCGCCCGGCGCATCCGGATGCACATCGAGACCTGGGACCGCACCCCCCTGCAGGAGCAGGAGGACATCTTCGGCCGCGACAAGGGCGAGGGCGCCCCCGTCGGCAAGTCCAAGGAGCGCGACGAGCCGTTCCTGAAGGCGATGAAGCCGGAGGCGCACGTGCGCCTCGCGCACCCCGACAGCAACGACGGGGCGACGATCCTGCGCCGCGGCTACTCCTTCACCGACGGCACCGACGGCCTGGGCCGCCTCGACGCCGGCCTGTTCTTCCTGGCCTACCAGCGCGACGTCCGCAAGGGCTTCATCCCGATCCAGCGCCGGCTGGCGAAGGCGGACGTCCTGAACGAGTACATCCAGCACGTGGGTTCGGCGATCTTCGCCGTCCCGCCGGGCGTCCGCGACAAGGACGACTGGTGGGGCCGGTCCCTGTTCGCGTAGTCCCCGCCGGAGAGGAAAAACGCCGTGTTCGGCAACTATCTGATCGGCCTGCGCGAGGGGCTGGAGGCCAGCCTGGTCGTCTGCATCCTCGTCGCGTACCTGGTCAAGACCGGGAACCGGGCCGCCCTGCGCCCGGTCTGGCTCGGCATCGGAATCGCCTGCGGGCTCTCGCTCACCTTCGGCGCGCTGCTGGAGTTCGGGACCCAGGAGCTGACGTTCCAGGCGCAGGAGCTGCTCGGCGGCAGCCTGTCGATCATCTCGGTGGGCCTGGTGACGTGGATGGTCTTCTGGATGAAGCGCACCGCGCGGCACCTGAAGGCCGAGCTGCACGGCAGGCTCGACTCGGCGCTCGCCATGGGCACCGGCGCGCTGGTGGCCACCGCGTTCCTGGCGGTGGGCCGCGAGGGCCTGGAGACGGCGCTGTTCGTGTGGGCGTCGGTCCGCGCGAGCGGCGAGGGCTCCTCGGCCCCCCTGATCGGCGTGCTGCTGGGCATCGCGACCGCGATCGTCCTCGGCTGGCTGTTCTACCGGGGCGCGCTGAAGATCAACCTGGCGAAGTTCTTCAAGTGGACCGGCGGGATGCTGGTGGTCGTCGCCGCGGGCGTGCTCGCGTACGGGGTCCACGACCTCCAGGAGGCCGAGTTCCTCGGCGGCCTGAACGACAAGGCCTTCGACATCAGCTCGGTGATCGCGCCGGACAGCTGGTACGGGGTGCTGCTGAAGGGCGTCTTCAACTTCCAGCCGGACCCGACGGTCTTCCAGCTGGTGGTGTGGTCCCTGTACCTGGCGCTCGTGCTGTCCCTGTTCCTCCTCCCGGCCCGCCGCCCGCGCACCCCCGCGCAGGCGCCGGTCCCGGCGGCGTCCGTGGGCGGCCGCGCCGAGGGCTGACCGGATCCGTACGCGCGAGGGCCCCGGCCGCGTTCCCCCTCGGGGTGGCGGCCGGGGCCCTCGCGCGTACCGGGCCGTGCCGGGAGCGTCAGGGGATGCGGTCAGCCGCGTCCGATGTACGGCATCGCGGTGGCCATCACCGTCGCGAACTGGACGTTGGCCTCCAGCGGGAGCTCCGCCATGTGCAGCACGGTGCGGGCCACGTCGGCGGCGTCCATCACCGGTTCCACCGCCAGCTGCCCGTTGGCCTGGAGGATGCCGGTCTGCATGCGCTCGGTCATCTCGGTGGCCGCGTTGCCGATGTCGATCTGCCCGCAGGCGATCCGGTACGGGCGCCCGTCGAGCGACAGGGACTTGGTCAGGCCGGTCATGGCGTGCTTCGTCGCGGTGTAGGCGATGGAGTTCGGGCGCGGGACGTGGGCGGAGATGGAACCGTTGTTGATGATCCGGCCGCCCTGCGGGTCCTGCTCCTTCATCACCCGGAACGCCGCCTGGGCGCAGAGGAAGGAGCCGGTGAGGTTGACGTCCACGACCTGGCGCCAGGCCTCGTAGCCGATGTCCTCCAGCGGGACCCCGGCGGGGCCGAAGGTGCCGGCGTTGTTGAAGAGCAGGTCGAGCCGCCCGTACCGGTCCCGTACGGCCCCGAACAGCGCGGCGACGTCCTGCGGGTCGCTGACGTCGGCCGGTACGGGCAGTACGTCCGCGCCCGCTCCGGCCGCGGCGGCCGTCTCCTCCAGGGGCCCGGGCCGACGCCCGGCCACGGCCACCGACCAGCCCGCCCCGGCCAGGGCCAGGGCCACGGAACGGCCGATCCCGGAGCCGGCGCCGGTCACTACGGCGATCTTCTTCGCGGATGCGCTCATGGGGCCGCAGGGTACGTCACAGGGGACATCCGGCCCGGGACGTTCCGACAGCTGAGAGCATGGGTCGGTCAGGGGTGCATAAAGCAGATGAAAAGACTGGAGTTCCGCATGTCGGAGAGCGGCCCTTCCACGGCCCCCTCGCACGGGCCGTCGGCCCAACCGTCACCCGATCCCTCACCCGCTCCGGCACCCGCCCCGGCACCCGGCGCCGCCCCCCTGACGGCCGCGCGCCGCACCGGCCTGCTGGTCACCTTCATCCTGGGCGGCCTCACCGCCCTCCCCCCGCTGTCCATGGACATGTACCTCCCGGCCCTGCCCGAGGTCACCGCCGCCCTGCACAGCCCCGCCGCGACCGTCCAGCTCACCCTCACCTCCTGCCTCGCCGGCATGGCCCTCGGCCAGCTGGTCATCGGCCCGATGAGCGACAAGTGGGGCCGCCGCAGACCACTGCTGACCGGCATGGCCGTCTACGTCCTCGCCACCGCGATCTGCGCCCTCGCCCCGAGCACCGAGCTGCTCATCGCCTTCCGGCTGCTCCAGGGCCTGGCCGGCGCGGCCGCCATCGTGATCGCCCGGGCCGTCGTGCGCGACCTGTACGAGGGCGTCGAGATGGCCCGCTTCTTCTCCACGCTGATGCTGATATCCGGCACCGCCCCGATCATCGCCCCGCTCATCGGCGGCCAGGTGCTCCGGTTCGCCGACTGGCGCGGGGTCTTCGTCGTCCTCACCGCCGTCGGTCTCGCGCTCACCGTCGTCGTGTGGCGCAGCCTCGGCGAGACGCTGCCGCCCGAGCGCCGCCAGACCGGCGGGGTGGGCGCCGCGCTGCGGACCATGCGCGGACTGCTCGGCGACCGGGTCTTCGCCGGCTACACCCTGGCGGGCGGCTTCGCCTTCGCGGTGCTCTTCTCCTACATATCCGCCTCGCCCTTCGTGGTGCAGGAGATATACGGGGCCTCCCCGCAGGCCTTCAGCCTGCTGTTCGGCCTGAACTCCGTCGGGCTGATCGCCGTCGGCCAGGTCAACGGCAAGCTGCTGGTCGGCCGGGTCAGCCTGGACAAGGCCCTGGCCACCGGGCTCGCCGTGATCACCGCCGCCTCGGTCGCCCTGCTGCTCATGTCCACCGGGGTGTTCGGGAAGGCCGGGCTGCCGGCGGTCGCCGCCGCGCTGTTCGTGCTGATGTCGGCGATGGGCCTGGTCCTGCCGAACACCAACGCGCAGGCCCTCATGCGCACCCCGCACGCCGCCGGATCGGCGTCCGCGCTGCTGGGCACCTCCTCCTTCCTGGTCGGCGCGGTCGCCTCGCCGCTGGTCGGGATCGCGGGCGAGGACACCGCGGTGCCGATGGCGCTGGTGCAGCTCAGCTGCTCGCTGCTGGCGGTGGCGTGCTTCCTCGGCATGTGCCGGCCCTGGCGGACGCGGGAGCCCATGGCCGGGCCCGGGGCGGGTTCCGGGGCGGTTTCCCCGGGCACGGGCTCCGAGGCGGGTTCCGGGGCGCCGTAAACTTTCCAGGTGAACGCCGCACCCGCCCCCACCACCGCCGAAACCCTCCGCAGCGCGCTCGCCGGGCTGCTCGACGGGCTCCCGCCGAAGCAGGCCTCGGCCGCCGTCGAGCGGCTGATCGCCAACTACCGGGGGGCCACCCCCACCGACGCGCCCGTGCTGCGCGACCGCTCCGACGTGGCGGCGTACGCGGCGTACCGGATGCCGGCCACCTTCGAGGCCGTACGGTCCGCCCTGGACGGGCTGGCGGAGGCCGCCCCGGACTGGACGCCGGGCTCGCACGTGGACGTGGGCGGCGGCACGGGCGCCGCGACCTGGGCGGTGGACGCGACCTGGGACGGGCCCCGCGCGACGACGGTGCTGGACTGGGCGGAGCCGGCGCTGGCGCTCGGCAAGGAGCTGGCGGGCCGTTCGCCGTCGGCGGTGCTGCGCGCGGCCGAGTGGCGCCGGGCCGTCATCGGCAGCGGGATCGGCCTGCCGGACGCGGACCTGGTGACCGTGTCGTACGTACTGGGCGAACTGACGGCGGAGGCCCGTACGGCGGTCGTCGCCGAGGCGGCCCGCGCCGGACGGGCCGTCGTCCTGATCGAGCCGGGCACGCCCCAGGGGTACCTACGCGTCCGCGAGGCCCGCGAGCAGCTGCTCGCGGCCGGGATGACGGTGGCGGCGCCGTGCCCGCACGACGGGGCCTGCCCCATCGAGGTCGGGCAGGACTGGTGCCACTTCTCGGCGCGGGTCAGCCGCTCCTCGCTGCACCGGAAGGTCAAGGGCGGGTCCCTGCCGTACGAGGACGAGAAGTTCGCCTACGTCGCCGCGACGCGGTTCCCCGTGACGCCGGTCCCCTCCCGGATCACACGCAAGCCGCAGATCCGGAAGGGGCTGGTCCTGCTGGACCTGTGCGGTCCCGAGGAGGCGGGGCTGTCCCGGGCGACCGTGACCAAGCGCCACGGTGGCCTCTACAAGGCGGCCCGGGACGCCGAGTGGGGCGACGCCTGGCCGCCCGCCTCCGCCGGCGCCGAAGCCGACTAGGGGTCTACGGCCTCAGCTCCTGGGTGCAGCACTTCACGCTGCCGCCGCCCTTGAGCAGCTCGCCCAGGTCCATCGGGACCGGCTCGAACCCGCGGTCGCGCAGCCGGGCCGGCAGTCCGGTCGCGCCCTGCGGGAGCAGGACGTGCCGCCCGTCGGAGACCGCGTTCAGGCCGAAGGCCGCCGCGTCCTCGTCCTCCACGACCAGGGCGTCCGGGAACAGCCGGCGCAGCACGGCCCGGCTGCCGGCGGAGAAGGCCGGCGGGTGGTACATGATCTCGTCGCCGTCGAGGACGCAGAGCGCCGTGTCCAGGTGGTAGTAGCGCGGGTCCACCAGGTCGAGGCCGATGACGGGGCGGCCGAAGAACTCCTGGGCCTCGTCGTGCGAGAGCGGGCTGGAGCGGAAGCCCCGGCCGGCCAGGATGTAGGTGGCGGTGACGGCGAAGTCCCCCTCGCCCTCGTTGACGTGCGAGGGCTCGTGGACGTCCGTGAAGCCGTGCGCGCGGAACCAGTCGAGATGGATCTCCGCCTCGGCGGCGCGTTCCGGGTGGGCGAAGCGGGCGCCGAGCACCCGGCCGTCGACGACGAGCGCCCCGTTCGCCGCGAAGACCATGTCGGGCAGGCCGGGGTCGGGGGCGAGGGTCTCGACGGTGTGCCCGAGGGAGAGGTAGCGGTCCCTCAGGTCCTCCCACTGGGCGAGTGCGAGGGGCAGGTCCACCGGTTTCGTGGGGTCCATCCACGGGTTGATGGAGTACGTGACCTTGAAGTGCGCGGGTGGGCACATCAGGTAGCGCCGGGGTGTGGCGTCTCTGCGCAAAGAAGGCTCCTCACGACTACGACTACGACTACGGACTCACGGTGCTGTGCGCGTGTCGAGAGAATCGTCTCTCCTCGGGGGTTGCCGCGCAGTGAACCGACCGGGTGAATTACCACAACGGCCGGAAGACGAGACGTCTCGGACCGACTTGGTACGTTGGGGCGGTGACCAAGACCCCCGATGCCACCCGCCGCAGCGACCGCTCCCGGCGCGCCATCCTCGACGCCTCCCTCGTGCTGGTCGGCGAGCTCGGCTACAACAAGCTGACCATCGAGGCCATCGCGGCCCGTGCCGGAGTCGGCAAGCAGACGATCTACCGCTGGTGGTCCTCGAAGGCCGAGGTGCTGCTGGACGCATCGCTGGCGCTGGCCGGGGAGGCGGGCGCGGAGGCCGGCTGGACGGGCTTCCCGGACACCGGGGACCTGGCGGCGGACCTGAAAGCCGTACTGCGGGCCACGGTCGACGAGTTCGCCGACGCCCGGTACGAGGCCCCCGCGCGCGCCCTGACCGCGGCCGGCGCGACCGACCCGGAGCTGGGGGCGCGCTTCACCGAGCGCCTGCTGGAGCCGCAGCTCGCGCTGTACGAGGCCCGGTTGCGGTCGGCCCGGGAGGCCGGGCAGCTCCCGGCGGCCACCGACCTGCGGCTGACGGTGGAGATGCTGGTGGGCCCGCTGACGTACCGGTGGCTGCTGCGGACCGCGCCGCTGACGCACGGCTTCGCCGACGCGCTGGTGGACCGGGTGCTCGCCGGCGTGGGATACGTCACCGCCGGGCGGCCGGACAGCGGGTGACTCCGGCACGGCCGAGAACCATATGGCCCGATTGTGCGGTTATGTGGGGCACTCGTTCGGGGAGTCCCTCCGGGGGGTGCGGTCACCCGGCGCTCCCGATGGTGGGACCATGGAATGGTCTGCCGGGGCAACGGTGAGGTAGGGGATAGATGGGGTCTGAGTCCGGCCGCGTCAAACGCGGCGAGCTGAGCAGGATTTCCCAGTGGCTGCGCCGCCGCTCGAAACCCGCCCCCGAGGACCCCGGCGAGGAGCGCGAAGCGCTCCTGCTCGCCGTCGCCGCCGCCGGACTCCCCCTCGCCCCCGCCGCCCATCCCTCGGGGTACCGGTGTTCGTGCGACCGCATCGGCTGTCCCACGCCGGCCCGGCACCCCGTCTCCTTCGCCTGGCAGACCCAGTCGACCACCGACCGCGCGCAGATCGAGCGTTGGGCCCGCA
Organism: Streptomyces racemochromogenes; assembly: GCF_039535215.1. Classification (GTDB taxonomy): domain Bacteria; phylum Actinomycetota; class Actinomycetes; order Streptomycetales; family Streptomycetaceae; genus Streptomyces; species Streptomyces racemochromogenes. Next base: position 4,915,808 of record NZ_BAAAWT010000001.1, on the reverse strand, counting down.
ACCAGCCCCACGCCAACTTCATCACCGCGACGGGCATGGTGCACGACGTCCTGGACGTCCCCCTGGAGGCCGGCCGCAGCGCGCTGGAGCGCCTGCTGGCCGCGGGCATCGAGGTCGGCCCCGTCGCCGAGTCCGGCGGCACCGGCGACCAGGCCCGGATGCTCTTCTTCACGGCGACCCGCGGTACGCCGGAGGACGAGGACGAATGGTGGCCCTGCGAACTGGACTGCCACCCCGAGACGATGGACGAACACCCCGGCCTGCGCTGGCACTGCCGCGGCAGCTACGTCCTGCTCCCCCCGGCGGCCCTCCCCGGCGACCACGCGGTGACCTGGCTCCGCGACGTCCGCCACCCCCTCCCGGACCCGCTGACCCTCCTGGAAACCCTGACGGACGCCTGCGCCCAGTACGCGGGCGCGCTGGACCAGACCCCGGCCGCAGTCGCCTGGCCCCCGGGCCACTAGCCGGCCGCTGCGCGGTGCGGGTGCTGTGCCGCCGCTGCGCGGGGCCGGTCCCCGGGGGCTCCGCCCCCAGACCCCCGCGCCTCAAACGCCGACGAGGCTGGATGTGCCGCTGCGCGGCAACGGGGTCAGGGGCAGCACCCCTGGGAACGGGCGAAGGGCGGGTAGGGGACCTCGCCCCCGCGCAGCGGCACAGCCACCCGCACCCGACCCGCCAGCCCCGCCACGGGATCAGTGGATCTGGGTGACCACCACATCGAGGGACCACGCCTTCGCCGGCTTCGCCGGAGCCTCGGCCTCCACCGCGTAGCCCAGGTCCCGCAGGGCCGTCACCAGCTCCGCCGGCGAAGCCGGAACGGCGCCGGCGAGCAGCAGGTCGCGTACCAGGCGGCCCTTGGTGGCCTTGTTGAAGTGGCTGACCACCGACCGCTTCTCCACCCCGTCCACCACCTGCGAGTGCAGCACCCGCACGGTGGCCGTGCGCCCCGCCGTCTCCCCCTTCGGCTTCCACGCGGACGCGTACGCCGACGAACGCAGGTCCAGCACCAGCCCGTCCCCCGCCGCCTGCGGCATCACCTCGGCCATCGGCGTGCGCCAGTACGCGCCCAGCGCGCCCAGCCCCGGCAGCTTGACGCCCATCGAGCAGCGGTAGGAGGGGATCCGGTCCGTCACCCGCACCGCGCCCCACAGCCCGGAGAACACCAGCAGCGTCCGCTCGGCCAGCTCCCGCGCGGGCGCCGGCAGCCCCGCGAGGTCCAGGGCGTCGTAGAGCACACCGGTGTAGATCTCCCCGGCCGGGAGGGCCGGCGCCGAGAGCAGGGCGGCGTTCTTCGCGACCTCACCGCGCAGGCCCTCGCTGAGCCCGAGCACCTCGCGCGCCTTCGGCTCGTCCGCCGCGCACAGCTCGACGAGCTCCTCCAGGACGGCCGCCCGCGCGGGGGCCAGGCCCGGCAGCGACAGGGACGCGGGGTCGAGCGGTGCGCCGGAGCCGCCGGCGGCCTTTCCCTCGGAGGGCGGCAGCAGCACGAGCACGGTGGTTCTCCTTCAGACGACGCGGCGCAGGGGATGCGGCCCCCCGGCCAGGGTAGACGCCCCGCCGCCCCCCGCTCACAGCCGAACGCCCACGGCCGCGGCCGCTGGGGCCGGGGGCGGACCGTGGCCGCCGTGGCGTCGGCGGACGACGGGCCGGCGAAGCCGAGCAGGGAGGCCACTGCCAGTGCCGGCGCTGCTGCCGCGTTCCACCGCGCGGCGGGATTGCGGGCCCGCGCGGATCCGCCGGAGTCGGCCTACGCTCGGTCCATGCCACGCCGTCACATGCACATGGCCGGAGCGGACGGGGCGGTGCTGCGCGCCGCGCTGGGCGAGCTGCGGACGCGACTGGGTGTGCCCGGGACCTTCCCGGCGGAGGTGCTCGCCGAGGCCGAGCGGGCGGCCGCCGCGCCCCGGCTGCCGTCCGAGGACCTGACCGGCCTCCCCTTCTTCACCGTCGACCCGCCCGCCTCCGTCGACCTCGACCAGGCCATGCACCTGGCGAAGCGCCCCGCCGGCGGGTACCGCGTGCACTACGCCATCGCCGACGTCGCCGCCTTCGTCAGCCCCGGCGGCGCCCTCGACGCCGAGGCCCACCGCCGGGTGACCACCCTCTACTTCCCCGACGGCAAGGTCCCCCTGCACCCGCCCGTGCTCTCCGAGGACGCGGCCAGCCTGCTGCCCGACCGCACCCGCCCGGCCCTCGTGTGGCGGCTGGACCTCGACTCCGACGGCCGGGTCGAGACCACCGACGTCCGCCGCGCCCTGGTGCGCAGCAGGGCCAGACTCGACTACGACGGCGTGCAGAAGGCCATCGACACCGGCACCGCCGAACCCTCCCTGGCGCTGCTGAAGGACATCGGGATCCTGCGCGAGGCCCTGGAGGCCGAGCGCGGCGGCGTCTCCCTGAACGTCCCCGAGCAGGAGGTCGTCGAGCACGGCGGCTCGTACAGCCTGGCCTACCGGGTCCCGCTCCCGGCCGACGGCTGGAACGCCCAGGTCTCCCTGATGACCGGCATGGCGGCCGCCCAGCTGATGCTCTCCTCCGGCACCGGGATCCTGCGCACCCTCCCCCCCGCCCCCGACGGCGCGGTCGGGCGGCTGCGCCGGGCGGCGAAGGCGCTGCGGATCGACTGGCCGCACCACGTCCCGTACGCGGCGCTGGTCCGCTCCCTCGACCCGCGCGTCCCGGCGCACGCCGCCTTCCTCCAGGAGTGCACGGCCCTGCTGCGCGGCGCCGGCTACACGGTCTTCACCGGCGGCCGGACCCCTGACCCGGCCCTGCACGCGGCGGTCGCCGCCCCGTACGCGCACTGCACCGCCCCGCTGCGCCGGCTCGTCGACCGCTACGCCGGCGAGCTGTGCGTGGCGGCGGTGGCGGGGGCGGAGCCGCCGGCGTGGGCGGTCGAGGCGCTGGAGGCACTGCCGCGCGAGATGGCGGAGGGCACCCGGCTGGCGAACTCGGTCGAGCGGGAGTGCGTGGACCTGGTGGAGGCGGCGCTGCTCAAGGACCGCGTCGGGGAGACCTTCGAGGCGATGGTGATCGACGTGAAGGAGCAGGAGCCGAAGACCGGCACCGTCCACCTGGAGGAGCCGGCCGTGGTGGGGCGGGTCGTGTCGCCGACGGGGCGGCTGCCGCTCGGGGAGCGGATCCGGGTCCGGCTGACCCAGGCCGACCCGGGCACCGCGAAGGTCCTCTTCGCGCCGGCCTAGAGCGACGCGGCGGACCACGCGGTGCGGCAGCCCGTCACGGGGGTGCGGGTTGCCGCAGTGCGGCAACCAGCGCGCGGGGTTCGTCGGTGTGGAAGCGGATCGTACGCGCCCTGGCGCGGGCGCCGAGCGGCCGGCGGAAGTCCAGCGGGCGGTTCAGCTCCAGGGTGACGGTCGTCTGGCTGCCCACGATCAGGTCGAGCACCCCGTCCTCGGAGACCGTGACGAGCCGCCCCTCGGGGTAGCGGCGCTCCGCCCGGGCCGAGGCCACCGCGTCCGGCGGGACGGTGAGGTCGAACAGGGCCCCGTAGCGGATCCGCAGCGACCCGTCGGCCCGCAGCACGTGCGGCCGGGTCACGCAGGCGGCGTGCAGGGCCAGGAACAGCAGCACCCCGTACACGTCGAGGACCAGCACCACGCGGTGCACGGCGGGCCAGGGGACGAGGACGGCCAGGCCGACGGTCTCGACCACCGACACGAAGAGGAACCCGTACATCATGGCCGTCTGCGGCCCCGTGTACGCGGCGGCGAGGTCGCCGGGGCCCACCCCGTGCCGGCGGCGCACGATCCACCGGCCGAGCGAGGCGGCGGCCCGCAGCTCGTGCAGCAGCAGCCGCAGCACCGGCTCGGGCACGACGGCCCTCACGGCCCGCCGCCAGGAGCCGGTGCGCCGCCGCAGCGAGCCCAGCACCCAGGCCTCCAGCGCCAGCACGCCGAGCACCAGCGCCTCGGCGGCGGCCGTCGCCCACGGCGGCGGGCGCACCCCGGCCGCGAGGCACAGTACGAGGACCAGCTCGGCGGGTACGACGGCGCAGGCCGCGGTCCGCGCGACCCGTACGGCGCTCACGCCCGCCCCCGGCCGACGAAGGCCGCCATCACCCGGCGTACGACCTCCGCCTGCGCGGGGGCGTACTCGGCGAGCAGCGCCTCACCGAAGCCGGGGACGACGGGCCCGCCGGACGGGATCGCGGCGAAGGCCTCCTCCGGTACGGCGGCGACCATCGCCTCGGCGAGCGGCCCGATCCGGGGGTCGTCGACGGCGGCGCCGGCCAGCTCGTCGAGCCGCTCGTACAGCGCGAGGACGTCGGGGTCGGCGGCGAGCGGCCCGAGGACGGAGTACAGCTCCTCCCCGGCGGCGCCGGTGGCGTCGAGCAGGGTGAGGTGCTCGCGGTCCTTCGCGGCGGCCGGCGAGTCCGTCGCCGGGGCCTTCGCCAGCAGGGCGGCGAGCGCCGGTGAGACCGGCTCGGCGTCGCCGGGGCCGGCGGCGAGCAGCACGGCCAGCCGGCGGCGGCGCCCGGCCAGCTCGGCCTCCTGCCGCGCGAGGTCGGCGTCCAGTTCCCGCAGTACGTCGGCCGGCTCGCGACCGGCGTCGCCGGCGAGGACGTCCCGCACCTCGTCGAGGCCGAGCCCGAGCTCGGTGAGCCGGCGCACCCGGGCCAGCAGCACGGCGTCGCGCACGGTGTAGGCCCGGTACCCGTTGGGTCGCCGCTCCGGCTCCGGGAGCAGCCCGACATGGTGGTAGTGCCGGACCGCCCGGGTGGTGACCCCGACCAGCGCGGCGATCTCTCCGATCCGCATGGCCCCCAGTAGAAACCCTGCCGCTGCGTCAAGGTCAAGGCGGTGCGGACGGCCGGGTAGCATGGTCGGCACGACAGACGAGTCGGCCGGGCGGCCGCGTCGGGGTCCCCGGACCCCGCCGAGGAACGTCCGGGCTCCACAGGGCAGGGTGGTGGGTAACGCCCACCCGGGGTGACCCGCGGGACAGTGCCACAGAAAACAGACCGCCGGGGGCTTCGGCCTCCGGTAAGGGTGAAACGGTGGTGTAAGAGACCACCAGCGCCTGGGGTGACCCAGGCGGCTAGGTAAACCCCACCTGGAGCAAGGTCAAGAGGATCCGTCCCCGGACGGGTCTGCGCGAACGCTTGAGGGCTGCCCGCCCGATGTTCGCGGGTAGACCGCACGAGGCCGGCGGCAACGCCGGTCCTAGATGGATGGCCGTCTCCCCGGCGACCGCGAGGTCTCCGGGTGACAGAACCCGGCGTACAGGCCGGCTCGTCTGTCGTTCTCCTCCCCCCGGAACCCCCGGGCCCTCCCCCGGGCCCCCGGGCGGGACCCGCCGCAGCGGGGCCCGCCGGAGTCGCGCGGCTACTTCACCGGGGCGGTGTACGACTTGCCGACGAAGCCGTTCCTGAAGGTGACCGTCTTCGCGGTGATCTTGCCCTTGACCGTGATGGTCCCGGTGGCCTTCTCCCCCTTGGCGAGCTTGACGGTGTCGATCTGGTCCTCGGCCGCCGCCAGTTCGATCTGCCTGCGCGTGCCGTCGTCCCCCGTCACCTCGAAGTAGAAGACGTTGACGTCGACCTGCTTGGCGGAGTTGTTGACGATGGTCACCTGGACGGAGGTGTAGTCGCCGCTCTGGGCCAGGACGCTGGGCTTGAAGGGGGTCGGCGAGGCGGTCAGCGTCACGTCGGCGTTCTTGTCGGCCGTCCCGGCCGGGGCGTCGGAGTTCCCGGGCGCGGGCTGCATCGGCGCCGCGTTGGGGGCCGAGGAGGCGCCGGGCGCGGTGGGCACCGTGATCGGGGTGTCCTTCTTGGCACCGCTCTTGGCGGCGCCGGTGAACACCGCGCCGCAGGCGAAGAGGACCAGCGACAGCAGGACGATGCCGCCGCAGCCGAAGCCGATGATCTTGCCGGCGTTGCTCTTCTGCGGCTGCGGCTGCGGCGGCGGGGCCGGGTAGCCGTAGGGCGGCGGGGGCTGCTGCCCGTAGGGCGGCGGGGGCTGCTGGCCGTACGCCGGCGGGGGCTGCTGGCCGTAGGCCGGGGGCTGCTGGGGGTATCCGTAGCCGGGCTGCTGACCGTACGGCTGCTGCGGCTGCCCGCCGTAGGGCTGCTCCGGCTGCTGGCCTGGGTAAGGGGTGGTCATGGGGACTCCTCCGCTGGGTGGTTGCCGTCGGGCTCAGGGCCGGATGCCGAACACCCTCGGAAGGAGCGCCGTGAACGCGGAACATGAGCGCCGCCCAGCTTAAATAAAACGCCAAAGCGTGACATAGGGAGTTCCAAAAATGAGACGGTCTCCTCCGAATCAGCCGCGCTGACAGAGAGAAGCCCCCTTGAGAAGCACCGCCCCCGGCGGGCGGGTTCACCCCGCCCACCCCGGCGACCCGAAGAGGATCGGCCCCTACCGGATCATCGGGCGCCTCGGCACCGGCGGCATGGGCACCGTCCACGCCGCCCTCGACCCCCGGGGAACGCGGGTCGCGGTCAAGTCCGTTCACCTGGCCCAGGCCCAGGACCCGGAGTTCCGGGCCCGGTTCCGCCGCGAGGTCGCGCTGTCCGCCCGCGTCCAGGGCCCCTGCCTGGTGCCCGTGCTGGCCGCCGACACCGAGGCCGAACGCCCCTGGCTGGCAGCGGAGTACGTGCCCGGCCCCACCCTGGACCGGCACCTCGCCGCCCACGGCCCGCTCACCGGCGGCAGCCTGTACGCCTTCGCCGCCGGGACCGCCCAGGCCCTCTCCGCGATCCACCGCGCCGGCGTGGTCCACCGGGACGTGAAACCGCAGAACGTCATCCTGAGCCCGGCCGGCCCCCGGATGCTGGACTTCGGCATCGCCCACGCCGCCGACGGCACCTCCGTGACCCGGACCGGCGTCATGACCGGCACGCCGGGCTGGATCAGCCCCGAGCACTACCGCTCCGGCACGACCGGCCCCGCCGGGGACCTCTTCGCCTGGGGCGCCCTCGTCGCCCACGCCGCCACCGGCCGCCTCCCCTTCGGCACCGGCGCCCCCGATGTGGTCGCGTTCCGCGTGATGTCCGGGGACCCCGACCTCGACGGACTGCCCGCCGCCCTCCGCGAAGTGGTGGAGGCGGCCCTCGCCAAGGACCCCGCGGCCCGGCCGACCGCCGAGCGGGCCGCCGGCCGCTGCTCGGCCCTGCTCGCCGCGGAGGCCACCCAGCTCCTCGCGGCCGGCGCCGCGCCCGCGGCACCCACCCTGGCCGGCGACCCGATCGCCGCCCAGTGGCACCTGCCCGCCGTCGACGACCCCGCCTGGCCCTCCCCGCCGGCCCCCGGCCGGGGGCGCCTGCTGCTCGCCGTCACCGTGGGCGCGGCCGTCCTCGGCGGGGCCGTCGGCGGGCTCCTCGCCCTGCCCGCCGCGTCCCGCGACGACGCCCGGGCCGGCGGGGCCCCGGCCGTCGCCACCCCGGGGAACGCGTCCCGCACCACCGGCACCCCGGCCGCCCCCGTCCCGTCCGCCGACCCCAAGGGCGCCACCGCCGACGGCGGGCCCACCCTCGCGACCTGGCGGCAGGCCCGCGCGGCGCTGACGCCCGCCGAGCACGACGCCCACCCGTCCATCGGAACCGGAGCCTGGCTCGGCACCGGCGACGGTCCGGGCCAGGACTTCGCCCTGACCTTCCACCAGCCCCGGGGCGAGGTCTACGTCACCTCCTCCGGCCCGGCGCTCGACGCGCCTTCGCTCCGCGAGGTCGCCCGGACGGTGTGCCTGGGCCTGCGCCACCTGCGCAGCGCCTACCCGGACCTCCCGTACGGCACCTTCGTGATCGTCGACACCGGGCGCGCGGCGGGTCCCGGCATCGTCTGGTCGGACGACTTCCGTACGAACACCACCTGCTCGGCCTCCCTCACCGACCGGGCCGCCGACCGACCGACCGGCCCGAGCGGACCGGGCGGACAGGCAGCCGACTGGTACCCGGCCGCGGGCGGACTGGCCGTCGCGAAGATCCCGTCCAGCGACGCGGACGAGATCCGCGTCGCCGACCGGACCGCGACGTCGATCATCGGCGAGTGGAACGCCGGCGGCGCCTCCGGCGGCCGGCTCGGCCACGAGAACCTGGCCGTCGGCTTCGACCCGGCCGACCGGGTCATGTACGTCTGGGCGGTCAAGCCCCTGTGGGACCGGACCACCCGCGAGGAGTGGGCCCTCAAGGCCGCCCGGCGGGCCTGCGCGGACCTCACCTCCGAGTCCGCGAGGTCGGCCGGCTGGCCCTACGCCCGGTACGCGGTCTTCGCCGAAGACGGCTCCGGCGGCGGCGAGTTCCTGCGCTGGGGCACCGCCGGCAGCTGCGGGGACTGACGGCGCACGCGCAGGCCCCCGCCCGGGATCGGGCGGGGGCCTGCGGGTGCGCGTGGCGGGGCCGTCAGCGCAGGTGCGAGGTGTCGTTCAGGAGCCGGACCGAGGCGTTGCCGTCGGCGTAGTAGGCCACCGCCGACAGGGACGCCGCCGACAGCTCCATCCGGAACAGGGACTCCGGCGGGGCGCCCAGCGCGAGGCGGACCAGCGTCTTGACCGGCGTCACGTGCGTGACCAGCAGCACCGTGCCGCCCGCGTGCGCGGCCAGCAGCCGGTCACGCGCCGCCGACACCCGCCGGGTGACGGCCGTGAAGCTCTCGCCGCCGCCCGTCGGGGCGGCACGCGGGGAGTCCAGCCACGCCTGGAGGTCGTCCGGGAAGCGCTCCCGCACCTCGGCGAAGGTCAGCCCCTCCCAGGCCCCGAAGTCCGTCTCGCGCAGCCCCTCTTCGACCGCGACGGGCAGCCCGAGCCGGTCCGCCACGGCCTGCGCGGTCTCCCGGCAGCGGCGCAGCGGGGAGCTGACGACGGCCTGTACGGTGCCCCGCGCGGCCAGCGCCTCGGCGACGGCCGCGGCCTGGCGGCGGCCGGCCGGGGACAGCTCCGGGTCCGTGCCGCCGCTGCCGGAGAAGCGCTTCTGCGGGGTCAGGGCGGTCTCGCCGTGACGCAGCAGCACGAAGGTGGCGGGGGTCCCCATGTCGGGGCCGCCCCATCCGGTCCCGGTGGCGGCGGGAGCCGCCGCGGCTCCGGCCGCGGGGGCACCGGCGGGGGCCGGGACACGGGCGGGGGCGGCCGGTACCTCGGCCGGCGCGTCCGCGAACAGGGTGTCCGCCCCGGACGCGGCAGCGCTGCGGGCGGCCCGCACGTCGGCGCCGGCCGCACGGGTGCCCGTACCGGCGCCTACGGCCGCTTCGGCCCCGGCGGCACCGTGGGAGCCGGTGCCGACCTCGGCCGCACGGGTGCGCGTACCACCGCCGGAGGCCAGGGCGGCGCGCACCGCGGCCGCGCCCTTCGCCGCGTCGCCGGGGGGCCCGGCCGGGGCGGGGGCGAGGTCGGCCGTCGAGGCGGACGGCTCCCACTGCCTGCCGCGCTTGCCCGCGTCCATGGCCTCGTTCGCGAGCCGGTCCGCGTGCTTGTTCCGCTCGCGCGGGATCCACTCGTACGTGACCTGCGCGCGCGGGAGGATCTTCGCCGCCTCGGCCGCGAGCGGCTTCATGTCGGGGTGCTTGATCTTCCAGCGGCCCGACATCTGCTCCACGACGAGCTTCGAGTCCATCCGGACCCGGACCTCCGCGTCCGGCGCCAGCTCGGCCGCCGCCCGCAGGCCCGCGATCAGGCCCTTGTACTCGGCGACGTTGTTCGTCGCGACGCCGATGAACTCGGCGCGCTCGGCCAGCGTCTCACCGGTGGCCGGGTCGAGGACGACCGCCCCGTAGCCGGCGGGGCCCGGGTTGCCCCGGGAGCCGCCGTCCGCCTCCACGACGAAACGCGGCATCAGATGCCCGAGTCCGCCGCACGGACCAGGATGCGGCCGCAGTTCTCGTGGCGGACGACCTGGTCGCGGGCCGCGGCCTTGATCTCGTTGATCTCGGCCATGTCGAGCTCCAGCCGGCAGCCCTCGCAGCGGCGCTGGTACAGGCGCGCGGCGCCGACCCCGCCCTGCTTGACGCGGATCTTCTCGTACAGCGCCATCAGGTCGGACGGCATGGAGGCCACGATCACCTCGCGGTCCTTGGCGACCTTCGCGGCCTCGGCGTCGAGCTCGCCGGTGGCGGCGTCGCGGCGCGCGGTGGCGTCCGCCAGCTTGGCCTCCAGGGCGGAGACGCGCCCGGTGATCTCGGTGACGCGCTCCTGGGCGCCCTCCAGCCGCTCCATGACCTCAAGGACGACGTCCTCCAGGTCGGCCTGGCGCTTGGCGAGCGAGGCGACCTCGCTCTGCAGGTTCGCCAGGTCCCGGGCCGAGATGCCCGCGCCGGAGTCGAGCCGCTGCTGGTCCCGGGCCGCGCGCTGGCGCACCTGGTCGACGTCCTGCTCCGCCTTGGTCTGCTCGCGGGCGGCGTCGCTGGCCTGCGTCTGGGCGGCGACGAGGAGGTCGCGCTGCTGGCTGAGGTCCTTGGTCAGCGAGTCGACCTCGGCGTGCTCGGGCAGCGACTTGCGCTTGTGGGCGAGCTGAGACAGCCGGACGTCCAGGGCCTGGACGTCGAGAAGTCGGATCTGGTCGGCGGGCTCGGCGTTCAGTTGGGGGCTCCAGAGGCACTAGAAGGGGGTGTGGCGGACGGCGCGTGCGCCGTCCAGGGGTCGGTGACCGTGCGCGAGACGTGGGTCCGCAGACCCCAGCCGTGGCGCTCGGAGATCGCGTCGAGCTGCGCGGCGGCCTGCTCGCACCAGGGCCACTCGGTGGCCCAGTGCGCGGCGTCGACGAGGGCGAGCGGGCTCTGCTCGCGGGCCTCGGACACCGGGTGGTGGCGCAGGTCGGCGGTGAGGAAGGCGTCCACGCCGGCGGCGCGGACCTGCGCGAAGAGGCTGTCGCCGGAGCCGCCGCTGACGGCGACGGTGCGGATCAGCGCGTCCGGGTCGCCGGCGGCGCGAATGCCCTGCGCGGTGCGCGGCAGCCGGGCGGCGGCGCGGGCGGCGAACTCGCGCAGGGTCTCGGGGTGGTCGAGCTCGCAGATGCGGCCCAGGCCGCGGCGGCCCGCCGGGTCGGTCGGATCGGGCACGAGGGGGCCGGTGACACGCAGGTCGAGGGCGCCGGCGAGGGCGTCGGAGACGCCGGGGTCGGCGGTGTCGGCGTTGGTGTGGGCCACGTGCAGGGCGATGTCGTTCCTGATCAGGGTGTGCACGACACGGCCCTTGAAGGTGCCCGCGGCGACGGTGGTGGTGCCGCGCAGGTAGAGGGGGTGGTGGGTGACGACCAGGTCGGCGCCGAGCTTCACCGCCTCGTCGACGATCTCCTGTACGGGGTCGACGGCGAACAGCACCCGGGTGACCTCGGCATCGGGGTCGCCGCAGACGGTGCCGACGGCGTCCCACTCCTCGGCCCGCGAGGGGGGCCACAGAGCGTCCAGCGCGGCGATGACTTCAGAGAGACGGGGCACGGGCCAAGGCTACCGTCCACGGCGACCGCCGGTCCCCTGACCGGGGCGCCAGCACAACCGCCTCCGGCGCCACCGGCGAATCGGTGGTCGGCCACCCGTACGTGTGAAGCGGGCCGGGACGTGTTGTTCGGCTGGAAGTGCGAAAACTAGCTTCCTGCCCGGAGGTGACGGCCCGGATGACTGTCTGTGCCACCGAGATCACGACGAACACCGCGCTCCCGGACCCCGAGATCCCCGAGGTCCCCGAGCTCCCGGATTCCCCGGGGGCTCCCGAAGGCCCGGCCCCGGCCCCCGCCCTGGCGGTGTCCGCCGACGGGGCGTACGCGGCCCGGCTGGCCGGGGAGGGGGAGGCGCGCTACCCGGAGCGGTGGACGCTGGGCGGCCCGGAGCCGTACGCGGTGCCGCTGCCGCTCGCGCAGCCGGAGGAGGCCGACAGCGAGGTGCTGGCACTGGCCGACGGGCAGGTGCTGATCCACCGCCGGGTCGCCGACCGGCACGAGTTCTCCCTCCTCTACCCCTCGGGCGCCGCCTCCGGCCCCCGCACCGGGGAGTTCCGCCTCGGCGCGGTCGACGCCGAGGAAGGGCTGCGGGTCCGCCTGCTGCCGCCGTCCCCCGACGGGTGCGGGGCCTTCGCCCTGGCGGTGGGGGCCGGGGAGAGCACCGTCTGGCGGGTGGCCGGGGGCTCCGGCGGGCCCGAGCGGGTCGCGGTGGTCCCGGGCCGCTGCTCGGGCGGGGTCTGGCTGGACCGTACGGGCCGGCTGCTGGCCCTGGACCGCGAGGCCGACGGGCGCACCAAGGCCGTCGCGGTGGACCTGGGGCGGGGCGGGGTGGTCAGCCCGCTGCTCCAGATCGCCGAGGACAGCGACGACCGGCTGCTGCTGGCGGCCCCGGACAGCGGGCTGCTGCTGATCCGCTCGGACGCCCCGGGCGAGCCCCGGCTGGGCTGGGGGGTGCTGGGCAGCGAGCGCCCGGTCCGCTTCCCGGAGTGCCTGCGGCTGGAGGACGCCCACCCCTTCGCGGTGCAGCCCGGGCAGGTCCTGATGCCGGAGACCTGCGGGGTGGCGCTCCGGCTGGGCGACGGCGGGCTCGCGCTGTGGCGTCCCGCCGACCGGTACGTCTTCCGGCTCGGCGCCCCGCAGGGCTGGCTCGGGAGCGGGCTGTGGACCCCGGACGGGCGGCTGTGCCTGCCGTACGCCACCCCCGGGGTGCCGTGCGGCGTCGTCAGCCTGAGCCAGCCAGCGGCCCCGCCGCCGCCGGTGCGCGTGGACCCGCCCCCGGCGCCGCGGCCGGTGCCGCTGCAGCAGGCGCCGCTGGGCTGAGCCGCGTACGGGGGCGCGTACGGGGTCCCGTGATAGGGAAGGGGCGTGACGATCACCGAACGCCCCGCCGCCGACCGTCCCTTCGACGCGCTCCTGTGCGACCTCGACAACGTCATCCGCTTCTACGACTGCGGCGAACTGGCCGCGCTGGAACGCCTGGCCGGCCTGCACGAGGGCACCACGGCGAAGCTGGCGTTCTCCCCCGAGCTGGACCGGCCGCTGCTGCTCGGCCGGATCACCCGGGAGCAGTGGGCGGACTCCATAGCCGAGCGGCTCCGCGAGGACTACGCCGAAGCCCGCTCGTGGGAGCTGGCCGAGGCGATGACCCGGTCCCCGTTCGCGGCCGACGAGGCGGTGGTGTCCGTACTGCGCGGGGCGCGGGCGGCCGGGCTCTGCCTGGTGCTGGTGACGAACGCCGCCCTGGACCTCGACGAGGACCTGGCGGCGATGGGGCTCACCGACCTCGCGGACCACGTGGTCAGCAGCGCACGGGAGGGCGTGGCCAAGCCGGACCCGGAGATCTACGCGATCGCCGCCGCGCGGGCGGGCGCCGCCCCGGAGCGGTGCCTGTTCGTGGACGACCGGCCGGAGAACGTGGAGGCGGCCGTCGCCTTCGGGATGACCGGTGTGCACTACCGCGGGCCGGACGACCTGCGCGCGGCGCTCGCCTTCCTGGACTGAGGGGCACCGCTGCGGACGAGGTGCGGCGGCGGCCCGGGGGTCCCCTCCCCGGGCCGCCGCCGTGCACCGCTCAGCCGTGCTTGAGGCCCAGGACCTCGGCCGCCGCGAAGGTCTCGTTCGCCGGGCGGGAGTCGTAGTGCGGGGTGAGGAGGGCGTCGAGCTCCTCGTAGGAGAAGACCTCCTTGGCCGTGTCGAACTTCGCGGCCACCCGCGGGCGTTCCATCACGACGACGATCCCGCCGTGCACGACGAAGAGCTGTCCGTTGGCCTTGGCGGAGGCGGGCGAGGCCAGGTAGCCGACCAGCGGGGAGACGTGCTCGGGGGCGAGGGCGTCGAGCTCGCCGTCCTCGGGGACCTGGAAGCCGGCGAAGACGTCCTCGGTCATCCGGGTGCGGGCGCGCGGGCAGATCGCGTTGGCCGTCACCCCGTACTTGGCCAGGGCCAGGGCGGTCGAGGTGGTCAGGCCGACGATGCCGCCCTTGGCGGCCGCGTAGTTGGGCTGGCCGGCCGAGCCACCGAGGAAGGCCTCCGAGGAGGTGTTGACGATCCGCCCGTACACCGGCCCGCCGGCCGCCTTGGAGCGTTCCCGCCAGTGCGCGGCGGCGAAGCGGGTGGTGTTGAAGTGGCCCTTGAGGTGGACCCGGATCACCGAGTCCCACTCGTCCTCCGTCATGGAGAAGACCATCCGGTCGCGCAGGATGCCGGCGTTGTTGACGAGGACGTCGAGCTTGCCGAAGGAGGAGACGGCGAGGCCGACCAGCTCCCGGGCCTGCTCGAAGTCGGCCACGTCGCCCAGGTGGGCCACCGCCCGGCCGCCCGCCGCGCGGATCTCCTCGGCCACCTCCTCCGCCGGCGCGGCCGAGGCCTCGCCCGAGCCGTCACGGCCGCTCTGCCCGAAGTCGTTGACGACGACGCTCGCGCCGAGCCGGGCGAGTTCGAGGGCCTCGGCCCGGCCGAGGCCGCGGCCCGCGCCGGTGACGATGGCGGAGAGCCCCTCAAGTGGGAGTGACATCCGTGGCGTTCCTCTCAACGGTGAGCAGCGGTGGACAGTGGCCGGTGGGCGGCGGTCGGTCGGCGGCCGGTCGGTCGGTCGGCGGTCTCAGAGTTCGATGCAGGTGCGCAGGGCCACGCCGGTGCGCATCTGGTCCAGGGCGTCGTTGATCTCGGCCAGGTTCACCCGGTGGGTGATCAGGTTCTCCAGGTCGATCCGTCCGGCCCGCCACAGCGCGATGGTGCGCTCGTAGGAGCGCAGGACGTCGCCGCCGCCGTACATGGAGGGCAGGATCTTCTTCTCGTCGAAGAACAGGGAGAACATGTTGACCTGGAAGTCGTCGTCGAGGGCGCCCGCGCCGACCACGACGACGGAGCCGCCGCGGCGGGTCGTCTCGTACGCCTTCTGCGCGGTCGCGGACTTGCCGACGACCTCGAAGACGTAGTCGAAGCCCTCGCCGGCGGTGATCCGGTTCTTGGCGTCGGCGAGCTCCTGCGGGGAGACGGCCTCGGTGGCCCCGAACCGCAGGGCGGCCTCGCGCCGCGAGGCGACCGGGTCGACGGCGATGATCTGTGCCGCGCCCTGGACCTTGGCGCCCTGGATGACGGAGATGCCGACGCCGCCGCAGCCGATGACGGCGACCGAGGAGCCGGCCTCCACCCTGGCGGTGTTGATGGCCGCGCCGAGTCCGGTGGTGACGCCGCAGCCGATGAGGGCGGCGATGTCGAAGGGCAGGTCGTCGGGGATGGGGACCGCGCAGGCGGCCGGGACGACCAGCTCCTCGGCGAAGGTGCCGGTGCCGGCGAAGCCGAAGACGTCACTGGCGGCGCGCCTGAAGTTGGGGGTGGCGACGTTCCCGAAGGCCTCCAGGCACAGGTGGCCCTGGCCGCGCTTGCAGGCGGGACAGTGGCCGCAGGGCGGCAGCCAGCAGACGAGGACGCGGTCGCCGATCCGGTGGGAGGTGACCCCGTCGCCGACGTCCGTGATCACGCCGGAGCCCTCGTGGCCGGGTATGAAGGGGGCCGGCTGCGGCAGTACGCCGCTCATCGCGGAGAGGTCGGAGTGGCACAGGCCGGTGGCCTTGACGCGGATCCTGACCTTGCCGGGGCCGAAGCCCACGGCCTCCATGTCGTCGACGACCTCCAGCTTGTCCTGGCCTATCTCGCTCTGCAGTGCTGCGCGCACGGTGCGGCTCCTTAATGGGTGCTACGAGTGCTACGAGGTGCTACGAGTGTTCGACGACGGTGTCGGCGAGGACCGGCGCGTCGTCCCGTTCGGCGGCGGTCACCGAGACCAGGACGCGGCCCTCCTCGCGCCACATCCGGATGCGCAGCGTCTCTCCCGGGAAGACGATCCCGGCGAAGCGCGTGCGGTAGGCGCGGACCCGGGAGACGTCCCCGTCCAGGACGGTGTCGACGACGGCCTTGAGGGTCATCCCGTACGAGCACAGGCCGTGCAGGATCGGCTTGTCGAAGCCGGCCAGTTTGGCGAACTCCGGGTCCGCGTGGAGGGGGTTCCAGTCCCCGGAGAGGCGGTAGAGCAGCGCCTGCTCCTCGCGGATGGCCCGTTCCTCGGTGCGGTCGGGGGCGCGGCCGGGCAGTTCCTCCTTGGCGGAGGGGCCGCGCTCGCCGCCGAACCCGCCTTCACCGCGTACGAAGATCTGCGCGTCGCTGGTCCACAGCGGCCCGTCGGCGTCCGCGACCTCGGTGCGCAGCACGATCACCGCCGCCTTGCCCTTGTCGTAGAGGGCGGCGACCTTGGCGGAGGAGGTGGCGTTCCCCTTGACGGGGATGGGCCGGTGCAGCTCGATGGACTGGCCGCCGTGCAGGACGTTGGCGAGGTTGACCTCGATGCCGGGGGCGGCGAGGCCGCCGAGCATGGCCATTCCGGCTCCGGCGACGGTCGCGAAGCTGGGCAGGACGTGCAGCTTGGACTCCAGGGTGTAGCGGAGCTCGTCGGGGTCCGTGGCGAGGCTCTGGCCGTTCAGCGACGCGCCCGCTCCGAGGCCGAGGTGGTAGAGCTGGACGTCCTTGTGGTCCCAGCCGATGTTCCCCTGTCGGGGTTCGGCGGCCAGGGCCCTCGCGGCATCGATCGGCATGAGGATGCTGCTCCTTCGGTTCCTTGGAAGACCTCGGTGCGGCCGTCCGCACCGTCGGCCGCACCGAGGTCGTGTGCGGAGCCGGACGCCACCGCACGCGTTCTAGAACGCGTTCTAGCGTCGGCTGAAGGCATGTATAACGCACGCCCCAGCACTTGGGAAGACTCCTGACCTCGCGTCAGATGACCTTTGGCCGGAGCGTGTTGCCCACCGCGCCGGACACCGGCGGTTACGCTTCGCCGGTGGACGAAATGCCCGTGACGCACCGGCCCGCACGCTCGCTGCGCGTCCTGCTGGAGCCCCCGGACCCGGCCCTCGCGCTGCTGCTCGGCCTCCAGCCGGACATCGAGGTGGTCGACTCCCCCGTGGCCCGGCCCGAGGTGGCGCTGGTGGAGGAGGTCGCCGCGGTGACCGCCCTGCTGGCCGAGGACCCCGAATGCCGGGTCCTGGTCACCGCCCGCTCGGCTCGCCCCGGCCTTCCGGAGGCGGCCCTGGCGGCGGGCGCGGCGGGACTGGTCCTGCGGGACGGCCCCGTCGAGGACCTCGCGGACTGCCTGCGCCGGGCCTCCATGGGCGAGACGGTGATCGACCCCGCGCTCGGGGGTACGTAGACGTCCCCGGACGCCCCCCGGACATCCCCGAGGCCCTCCGCCGGCGCCGGCGGAGGGCCTCGGGGATGTCCCTGCGGGGGCTCAGCCCGCGGGCTTGGTCCAGTCGTCGACCATCCGCGACGGGTCCAGCGCCACCGGCAGCCGCTCCAGCCCCCGGAAGGCGGGGAACGGCCCCTTCAGCCAGTCGCCGCCGTGCGCCGACGGCATCGCCAGCACCATGTCCGGGAAGCGGTCCAGCAGCGACGTCAGGCAGATCTCCAGCTCCAGGCGGGCCAGCGGGGCGCCCAGGCAGTAGTGCGCCCCGAAGCCGAAGCCGAGGTGGTTGCCCTGGAGCCCCTCGCGGGTGACGTCGAGCCGGTCGGGGTCGGGGAACTTCTCCGGGTCACGGTTCGCCGAGGCGAGGGCGATCTGCACGACCGCACCCCGCGGAATGAGCGTCCCGCCGATTTCCACGTCCTCCAGCGCGTAACGGAAAGTGGAGGTTTCCACCGATCCCTCGAAACGGACCATTTCCTCGATCGCCTGCGGCAGGAGTTCCCGGTTCGCCTGGACCGCCTCCAACTGGTCCGGATTGGTCAGCAGGCTGTACACGCAGTTGCCGATCTGGAGGGTGGTCGTCTTGTGCCCGGCGAAGAGCAGCACCCAGATCATCGAGACGAGTTCGTCGTCCGTCAGCGGTTCCTCGTCGTGCGGGGTTTCCGCCAGCACGCTCAGGAAGTCGTCGGTGGGGTTCTCGCGGGTGCGGTGGATCAGGTCCGTGAAGTAGTCGCGCAGCCAGTGCTCGGCCTCGACCAGTTCGTGCCTGAGGTCCCGGCTGAAGCGCGAGCGGGTGACCTGGGAGAACCACTTCAGCACCTCGACGCGCTCGTCGCCGACGATGCCGAGCAGCTCGCAGATGACCATGACGGGCAGCGGCAGGGCGAAGGCGGCCATCAGGTCGACGGGCTCGTCGGTCGGGCACCGGTCCAGCAGCCCGTCCACCAGCTCCTGGATGTGCGGGCGCAGGTCCTTGACGTGGCGCGGGGTGAAGGCGGTCTTGGCGATGTGGCGCAGCCGGGTGTGCCGGGGCGGGTCCGCGAAGAGGAGGTTGTCGTCGAGCGCCTCGCACGCGTCCCCGAAGAGGGCGTGGTAGGTGTCGATGGCCTCGTGCATGTCCTTGCCGATGCGGTGGTCGGCGAGGATCGCGTGGGCGTCCTCGTACCGGGTGACGAGGTACGTGTCGACCCCGTGGCCGGGGGTCAGCCGGGCGATCGGGGCCTGTTCGCGCAGCGACCGGTAGACCGGGTAGGGGCACTGCCGGTATTCCGGCGTGCCCTTCGTCACCGCCTCCACCGCGTCTTCGAGGGCGGGTCCGTCCCCCACTGCCACCGTCGGTTCAGTCGTCACGCGCCCATACCTCTCGGGTATCCCGGAATTGACAGTCGGCTCCTTTCCCTGGGCCGAACGAAGACAAAACCGCGTTGACCCGTTCGGAGCCGAATCCTCCCCCTCGGGAATGTCCGGGCGACGGCGGCCCGGGCCCGCCCTAGGGTGTGCGCTGATCCCGTTCCGCGACACTTTCCGCGACACGTCGTGCGAAACGTCGTGCGGCCCGAAGAAAGGGAATGCGCGCATGCCGGAATACGGTGCCGGCGGTTTCACCGCCAGCGGTGCGTCACTGACCGGTTCCACGGCCCCGGAGCACGAGGACGACGGCAGCCGGGCGGTGATCGACGTCCACCACCACTTCTGCGCGCCGCAGTGGCGGGAGTGGGGTGAGGCGCGGGGGCTGGTCAACCCCGCGGCGCTGCCGCCGTGGGCCCACTGGGACGCGGAGTCCGCGCTCGCGCTGATGGACCGGGCCGGGATCGCCACGGCCGTCCTCAAGCCGATGCTGCCGGCGCGGTACGAGAGCTCCGCGCAGCTGCGGGAGGCCATCACGGTGACCCTGCGGGCGGCGGTGGAGGCCGTCGAGGCGCATCCGGGCCGCTTCTTCTTCCACACCCCGCTGTTCCTGGACGATCTGGAGGTGTCCTCCTGGGCGCTGCGCCACGGGCTGGACGAGCTGGGCGCGGTCGGGGTGAACGTCACCGCCAACTACGGCGGGGTGTACCTGGGAGACCCCGTGTACGACGGGATCTTCGCCGAACTGGACGAACGCTCGGCGGTGGTGGACACCCACCCGCACAACCTCCCGTCGCCACCGAGTGCCGGGATCCCCGCCAGACCGGTCCCGGGCGCAGCCGCCAGGCCCGGAGCACCCGAGGCACCCGGCGCGGGGCTGCCAGGCGGGCCCGGCGCGGCCGGCGCGGCCGGCGGGACACCCTTGGGCAGGCCCGGAGCGCGGGTACCGGCAGGCGGGCCGACGGCGGCCGGGGGCCCGTACGGGTCCGCCCGGCCGGGAGGGCCCGGGGGCGCCACCACCGCCGGCCGGCCGGGGCCTCCGGGGGTGACCGTGCCCGGGGTTCCGAACTTCCTCTGCGACTTCCTCCTCGACACCACCCGCGCCGCCGCCAACATGATCCGCAACCGGACCCTGGACCGCTTCCCCCACCTCTCCGTGATCCTGCCGCACGGCGGCGGGTTCCTCCCCCACATCGCGACCCGGCTGGAGGCCTTCGCGGGCTCCTTCGACCCCCCGGTCGAACCGGCGGTGGTCCGGGACCACCTGCACCGCTTCTACTACGACACCGCCGGCCCCATGTCCCCGGCCGGCACCCTGCTGGCCACCGTCGACCCCTCCCGGATCCTGTTCGGCAGCGACTGGCCGGCCTGCCCCGCCGACATGGTCACGGACGTCGCCGTCCCCGCGCTGGCCTCGGACCCGGCGCTGACGCCCGCGCTGCGCCGCGCCGTCAACCGGGAGAACGCGCTGCGCCTGATGCCGCGCCTCGTCCCGGCGTAGGGGCACCTGGCGGGCCGGGCCGTGGGTCGGGGGCGCGGGCCGTACCCCGGCCCGGCCCCCGGAGCCCCCCTCCCCCCGGCGTGAGCTACCTCCGCAGCAGGGTCACCACCGCCGCGCCGCCGAGCCCGATGTTGTGCGCGAGCCCGACCCGGGCGCCGGGGACCTGGCGGGCGCCCGCCTCGCCGCGCAGCTGCCACACCAGTTCCGCCGCCTGCGCGAGCCCGGTCGCCCCGAGCGGGTGGCCCTTGGAGATCAGGCCGCCCGAGGGGTTGACCACCCACCGCCCGCCGTACGTCGTCGCGCCGCTCTCCACGAGCTTGCCGGAGGCCCCGTCCGCGCACATGCCGAGCGCCTCGTACGTCAGCAGTTCGTTGACGGAGAAGCAGTCGTGCAGCTCGACGACGTCGACGTCCTCGATGCCGAGCCCGGAGTCCTCGTACGCCTTGCGGCCGGCGGCGGCCGTCATCGGCTTGCCGACGACGTCGATGCAGGAGCCGCCGAAGCTCTCGGCGGTGTCCGTGGTCATCGCCTGGGCGACGATCTCCACGGCCTTGTCGTGCAGCCCGTGGGCCACCAGGAAGCGCTCCGAGACGACGACGGCCGCCGCGGCCCCGTCGGAGGTGGGCGAGCACTGGAGCTTGGTCAGCGGGTCGTGGATGGTCTTGGCCGCGAGGACCTCCTCGACCGTGTACACGTCCTGGAACTGCGCGTTCGGGTTGTTCGCGGAGTGCCGGTGGTTCTTGGCGCCGACCGCCGCCAGCTGGGCGGGCGTGGTCCCGTACCGCTCCATGTGCTCGCGGGCCGCGTTCCCGAAGATCTGCGCGGTGGGCGGGGACATCTCGAAGCCGTGCGCGGCCGCCATGATCCCGTAGTGCCGGGCCACCGGAGACGTCTTGAAGTCACCGCCGTCGGCGCCGCCGCCCAGCGCGCCGCGCTTCATCTTCTCGAAGCCGACGGCGAGCACGCAGTCGGCCAGTCCGCCCTGGACGAACTGTCGCGCCATCATCAGCGCCGTCGAACCCGTCGCGCAGTTGTTGTTGACGTTGTAGACGGGCACGCCGGTCAGGCCCAGTTCGTACGCCGCCCGCTGCCCGGCGGTGGAGGGCTGGAAGCAGTAGCCGGCCGGCACCTGCTCGACGAGGCCGTAGTCCACGCCCGCGTCGGCGAGCGCCGCACCGCCGGCCTCCTTGACCATGTCCCAGTACTGCCAGTCCCGTGACTCCGGCTTCTCGAACCTCGTCATGCCGACGCCCACGATGTACGACTTCATCTGCGTGACTCCTCGTCCGTGTCCGTTGGTCGTTCAGTCCCTGGGGAGGCCGAGGATCCGCTCGGCGACGACGTTCAGCTGGACCTGGGTGGTGCCCCCGGCGATGGTCAGGCAGCGGGACATGAGCGTCCCGTGCACCGCCCGCTCCCCCGCGCCCTCGCACACCGCGCCCGCCGGGCCGAGTAGTTCGAGCGCCAGCTCGGCCGTCCGCTGCTGGTGGGGGGTCTGCACGAGCTTGCGTACGGACGCGCCCGCGCCCGGCTCCAGCCCGGACACCTGCTGGAGGGTGGTCCGCAGGCCGATGCAGGCGAGGGCGTGCGCCTCGGCGGCGAGCGCGCCGATGCGGGCCCGGTAGGAGTCGTCGAGTCCGGTGGAGCGGGCGATCAGCGCCTCCAGTCCGGTGTCGAAGGTCATCTGGTCGGCCATGTGGACGCGCTCGTTGCCGAGGGTGTTGCGGGCCACCTTCCAGCCGCCGTCGGCCGCTCCGACCAGGGCGTCGGCGGGGAGGACGGCGTCCTCGAACCAGACCTCGTTGAAGAGGGCCTCGCCGGTGATCTCCTTCAGCGGGCGGATCTCGATGCCGGGGGTGTTCTTCATGTCGACGACGAAGTAGCCGAGCCCCCTGTGCTTGGGTGCGGCCGGGTCCGTGCGGGCGAGCAGGATCCCGAAGTCGGCGGTGTGCGCGGAACTCGTCCACACCTTCTGCCCGTTGACCTTCCAGGAGCCGTCGGGGGTACGCTCGGCGCGGGTCCGCAGGGAGGCCAGGTCGGAGCCCGCGCCCGGCTCGGAGAAGAGCTGGCACCAGGTGGTGTCGCCGCGCAGGGTCGGCAGGAGGTGGGCCGCGCGCTGCTCGTCGGTGCCGTAGGCGAGGAGCGAGGGCACGACCCAGGTGGCGATGCCGAGGTCGGCGATCCTGACCCCGGCCTCCTTCAGCTCCTGCTGGACGACGAGCTGTTGGGCGGGTCCGGCGCCGAGTCCGTACGGCGGCGGGAGGTAGGGGGCCGCGTAGCCGGTGGGGGCCAGCGCGCGGCGGGCGGCGGCCGGGTCGAGTCCCCGCGCGGCCGCGGCGGCGGCGCGGGCGGCGGCCCGGTGGGCCTCGGCCTCCGGCGGGAGTTCGAGGCGCAGCTCGCGCCGGGCGCCGGCGGCGGCGAGGCGCACGGCGTGGATGCGGTGGGCGTCGCCGGGGCCGAGGAGCTGGCGGGCGACGAGGGCGCGGCGCAGGTAGAGGTGGGCGTCGTGCTCCCAGGTGAAGCCGATGCCGCCGAGGATCTGGATGCAGTCCTTGGCGCAGGACCAGGCGGCGTCGAGGGCGGTCGCGGCGGCGAGCGCGGCAACGAGCGAACGCGCCTGCGGGGCCTGAGGGGCGGGCCGGTCCAAGGGCCCGGCTGCGGTCTCGGCCGCGGGTCCGGTGGTGGGTCCGGTGGTGAGCCCGGTGGCGGGTCCGGTGGTGGTCTCGGTGGCGCGCCGGGCGGCAGTCTCAGCCGCAGGTCCGGCGGCCCCGGCCACGGGCCGGGCTGCGGTCTCGGCTGCGCTGTTCGCGGCGTCCCAGGTGAGGGCGCGGGCCTGTTCGAGGCGGACCAGCATGTCGGCGCACAGGTGCTTGACGCCCTGGAAGCGGCCGATGGGGCTGCCGAACTGCTCGCGCGTCTTCGCGTACTCGGCGGCGGTGTGGAGCGCCCAGGCGGCGGTGCCGCAGGCGTCGGCGGCGAACAGGGTGCGGGCGAGGTCCCGGACGAGGTCGGGGTCCAGCTCCAGCAGCCGACCGGGCGGGACGGTGACGGCCCGCGCGCGGACCTCGGCGGTGGGTCGGGTGGGGTCGGCGCTCTCGTGGGTGCGGATCTCCAGCGCGGCGGCGTCCACGGCGTACCAGCGGGTCCCGCCGTCCGCCTCGGCGGCGAGCAGCACGAGGTCGGCCTCGGCGGCACCGAGCACGGGCGGCGCGACCCCGTCCAGCCGCCAGCCACCCCCCTCGGCGGGGACGGCGGTGACACCGCCCGCCCCGAGGGCGACGGCCCCGACCCGCGCGTCGAGCGGTTCGGCCCCCGCCCGGTCCAGGAGTACGGAGGCCAGCGCGCTCGGCAGGAAGGGCCCGGGCAGCGCCGCCCGGGCGGCCTCCTCCACCACGACGGCCAGATCCAGCAGGGTCCCGCCCTCCAGGTGAGGCGCCAGCAGCCCGGACGCGGCCAGCCCGTCCCAGTAGCCGGGCCGCGTACCCGCCTGCGGCGGGGCGTCGAGCAGCTTGCGCACCTCTTCGGGCGGGACGGCCCGCGCCACCCAGCCGCGCACGGCGTCGGCCAACTCCCGCTGTTCTTGCGTGATTCCGATGCCCATGCGCGGCAGACTAGAACACGTTTCAATCTGACGGAAGGTCAGAAACGTTCTCTTCTCGACACTCCCCTTGCGGCGGTCCGGGGGCTGCGGTGGGCTGTCGCCATGAGCCCGGACTGCCCGCGTTGCGGGAGAGCGCTGACGGCGCTGAGCGTCACCTACCGCCGCAACCGCTGGGGCGGGGCACCGCCGTCCCCGAGGCCCGAACAGTGGTGGCAGTGCACCGGATGCGGCTGGCTGGGCTACCGTCGGGCGGCCGACCGGCCGCTGCACCCGATGCGGCGCCTGGAGGGCGACGAGGGGACCTGCGTCTTCTGCGGCGAGGAGGACTCCAACGCCGCCGGCGAGCCCTGGGAGACCGACACCGGCCAACTCCACGACTGGCTGGTCTGCCTCACCTGCGGCACGAGCAACCGCCGCCGCCTCACGCCGCCCGCGGGAACCTGACGCCGCCCCGAACCGCCGGCCGTCCACCGGCGGAAGGCGCCCGCCGGGGGGCCGCGCCGCAGGCGCGGGCGTCAGTCGGCCGGCACGGCCGCGAGGGCGGCGCGGGCGATCGCCACGACCTCCGAGCGGCACTCCGGCGGCGCGGCGGGCGACTCGCTTGCGCCGGACCCGTTCCCGGACGGCGTGCTCTCACCCGAGTCGCTTCCGCTTCCGCTCCACACGGAGAGCCTCAGGTTCCCGTCGCGGACCACGAGCTCACAGCTGTCCTTCCACAGCGTCTCGTCGCCGAGCCCCACCTTCGTCTGCTCCACCGGGCGCACGGCCGCCTCCACCGTCCGCCGGTCCGAGGCGAGGCGCTCGCGCTGCTCCTCCGGCCCGTCGCGGCCGCCCACGCCGTCGAGCTTCAGGGCCCACTCCGCGATGACGCGGGGCTTCCCCCCGCCGAACCAGTAGCAGCGCACCGAGGTGGTGGGCCCGGCCCCGCGTTCCGGCAGGACGGTGTCCAGCGTCGGCGCCCGGTCCACCCCGGCCGGCAGCGGCAGCTTGGCGCCCGCGCTGTCGCAGCGGCTCAGCTTCGTGTGCACCTTCTCCCCCCACCACCCCCCGGGCTGCTGCCCGTACGCCCACACCCCGGCACCGGCCGCCACCAGGGCGAGGGCCCCCAGCAGCGGACCGGCCACGCGCAGCACGCTCCGGCGCCCGGGCCGCCCGTCCGCCCCTGGAGCCGGGGCTCCCACGGCGACGGGCGGTTCGTCCGGAAGGTGGACGAGCGTCGGCCGGGGTTCCCCGGCGGCACGCCCTGGAACGGCCGCGACCGTCGCCGCGTCCCCGGCCGGGCCGCGATCCCCGACCGAGTCCGGGTCCGTGGCCGCATCCCCGGCCGGGCCGCGGTCCCCGCCCCGGCCCGGGTCCGCGTACGGGTCCTGCGTCCCGCCCGGCGCCGCCGCGCGCGCCCGGCCCGGGGCCGGGTCCTGCCGCCGGGCCGGGGGCTCCGCGGGCACGGGGCCCGCGACCGGCGCCGGCGCCTCCGGCTCGGCCGGGCGGACCGCGCCCCCGGCGGCGGCGCCCAGCAGACGGTCGATGGCGGTGCCCTGCTCGGCGATCATCCGGTGCACCGCCGGAGGCCACGGCAGGCGGCCCGCCGGGACCACCGGCCCGAGGAGGCCCAGCAGCTCCGCCGGGGCCGGGCGGGCGGCGGGGTCCTTGGCCAGGCAGCGCTCCACCGCGAGCCGCAGCCCCGCCGGGACCGCGGCCAGGTCCGGCTCCGCGTGCACCACGTCGTACAGGGTCATGAGGGTCGACGAGCCCGCGAACGGCTTGCGTCCCGTGGCGGCCAGGAACAGCACCGAACCCAGCGAGAACACGTCGCTCGCCGGGGTCAGTTCCCGCCCCTCGGCCTGCTCGGGCGACATGAACGGCGGCGAGCCGATCACCAGACCCGTGTGCGTCAGCCGGGTGTCGGCCCCGCTCTCGGCCGCCCGCGCGATGCCCAGGTCGATCACCCGGACCCCGTCCTCGGCGAGCAGTACGTTCTCGGGCTTCAGGTCCCGGTGCACCAGACCCGCCCGGTGGATCTCCGCGAGGGCCGACGCCAGCCCGGCCGCGAGGCGGCGTACGGTCTCCTCGGGCAGCGCCCCGACCGCCTCGACGGCCGCCCCCAGCGAGGGCCCGGAGACGAACACCGAGGCCAGCCAAGGGGTACGCGCGTCCGCGTCGGCCTCCATCACGGCCGCCGTATAGGCCCCCGAGACCTTGCGGGACGCCGCGACCTCCCGCCGGAACCGGGCCCGGAACCCGTCGTCGTCGGCGAACCGCGCGAGGACCTGTTTGACGGCCACCAGCCGCCCGTCCGGCGCGGCGCCCAGCAGCACCCGGCCCATACCGCCCTCGCCGAGCACGCCCAGCACACGGAACGGCCCCACGTGCGACGGCCCCGACGGCCCTAACGGCTCCATGCCTCCCGCCCTCCCCAGGTACGGGAGGGGATCATACAGAGCCGTCAACTCCCGCTGCCGGTACGGGCGGTACGGACGGCGACCCTGACGCCACGGTCGGCCCCGCCGCCACGGCCGGCCCGGACGCCACGGTCGACCCCGGCACCACGGCCGGCCCCGCCACCGGCACCGCGTACCGGCCCGCCAGGACGGCCACCGCCGCGGCCACCGCCGCCCGCAGCTCCGGCGGGCCGAGCACCTCCGCCTCCGCCCCCAGCCGGAGCAGGTCCCCCACCGCCACGGCCCGCGACTCCACCGGCAGCTCCACCTCCGCCCAGCCGTCCCCGTCCGCCGGCCCGGCCCCCTCCAGGGCCCGCACCCCCGGCGCCCCGAACTGCACCGGCAGCAGCCGCTGCGCACGCGGCGAGACCCGCAGCCGCGCCACCCCCTGCCGCAGCGCCGCCTCCAGGCGCCGGGAGGACTCCTCCCAGTAGGCCGCCAGCCCGAACCCGGCGGGCCGCTCGAAGCCCTCCCCCGTCTCCCGCACCGACAGCAGCCGCGACACCCGGTAGGTGCGTACGCCCTCGCCCGCCGGCGCCGCCACCAGGTACCAGATGCCACCCTTGAGGACGACGCCCAGCGGATGCAGCTCCCGCTGCCGGACCTCACCCGACCAGCGCCGGTACTCCACCCGCACCGCCCGCTGCTCCCACACCGCCGCCGCCACCGCGGCCAGGTGCGGCACCGGGTCGGCGTCCCGGAACCAGGCGGGCGCGTCCAGGTGGAAGCGGTCCCGCACGAGCCGGGCCCGGTCCGCCGGTCCGGCCGGCAGCGCGGCCTGGAGCTTCAGCTGCGCGGTGGCCAGCACCGCGCCCAGCCCCAGCTCCCGCGCGGGCCCCGGCGCCCCGGCCAGGAACAGCGACGCCGCCTCGGCGTCGGTGAGCCCGGTCAGCCGCGTCCGGTAGCCGTCCATCAGCCGGTACCCGCCGGCGGGCCCCCGGTCGGCGCGTACGGGGACACCGGACGCGCCGAGCGCCTCGACGTCCCGGTACACCGTACGGACGGAGACCTCCAGCTCCGCCGCCAGCTCAGGGGCGGTCATCCGGCCGCGGTTCTGGAGCAGCAGGAGCAGGGAGAGGAGCCGGTCGGCGCGCATGCGCCCATTCTGGCCGCGGCAGCGCCGTACCTGACAGGAGGTGTCAGGTACGGCATCCAGGCTGTTCACAGCACGGGGAAAGACCCCCGCGCCGCCCCGCGCCCCGCACCCCGCACCCCGCACCCCGCACCCCGACGAGAGGACCCCCATGCCCACGCGCACCACCACCGGCCACTTCACCTTCGCCGACTGGGAGGAGCGGCCCGCCGGCCCCGCCGACTCCCTGCCCCGGCTGGCGCAGGCCACGGTCGCCAACACCTTCTCCGGCGGCATCGAGGCCGCCGGCACCGTCTGCGCCTACACGATCGCGTATCTGACGGCGACGACCGGCTCCTACTCGGGCACGGAACTGCTCACGGGCAGCCTCGACGGCCGCGAGGGCGGCTTCGCCCTGGAGGAGCGCGGCACCTTCCACGAGGACGGCACCACCCACTGCTCCTTCGCGGTCGTCCCCGGCTCCGGCACGGGCGGGCTGACCGGTCTGCGCGGCACCGGCAGCTTCCTCGCCCGGCACGGCGAGCGGTCCGTCCCCTACACCTTCGCGTACGACCTCGGCTGAGCGACCCGAGCGGCCGACCCGAACGGCCCAGCCCGGACCGCCAGTCGGGCGAAAGCCCGGCCCCGCCCGGCCCACACCCACAACCGGGCGGGACGAAGGCCGTTGGGGCGGTCATGGCTCACCTCAACCTCGCCCGCGCCCTGTCCGGCGCCGCCCTGGCCCTGGCCATCGGTCTCGCCGCCGCCCCCGCAGCCCAGGCCGCCCCCTCCGCCGCCCGCCCGGCCCCCGCCGGCCGGGCCGCCGGCCCCCTCAGCCTGGACAACCTGCTGTCCCTGCGCTTCCTCACCCCGACCGTCAAGGACGCCAAGCACCAGGTCTCCGGCCTGCTCACCGGCCTCTCCCCGGCCCCGGCGAGCTCCACCGCCCTCGGCGGCCTGCTCAGGTAGGTCACCGGCGGGGGCCGCGCCCGGACCTCCGTGGTGGACGTCATCGACGGCGCCCATGACCCCGGCATGGTGCCCTACCGGGCGGTAGGGCACGATGGGCCGCCACACCCGCTCACCGCCGGAGGAACACCCATGGCAGCCGCCGCCCCCAAGCCGGAGACCCTCGCCGCCTTCGAGGCCGCCAAGGGGTTCATGCCCGTACGCGAGGGCCTCGCCCTGTACGAGGCGGCCGCCGAGGCCGCCGCCCTCGGGCTCCCGCTGCTGGAGGTCGGCACGTACTGCGGGCGCTCCACCATCCTGCTGGCCGACGCGGCTCGCGAGGCGGGGGTCGCCGCGATCACCGTCGACCACCACCGGGGCAGCGAGGAGCAACAGCCCGGCTGGGAGTACCACGACCCGACGGTCGTGGATCCGGAAGTCGGGCTGATGGACACCCTCCCCACCTTCCGCCGCACCCTCCACCGGGCCGGTCTGGAGGAGCACGTCATCGCGGTCGTCGGCCGGTCCCCGCAGGTCGCCGCGGCCTGGGGCGGCAAGCTCGGCTTCGTCTTCATCGACGGCGGCCACACCGACGAGCACGCCACGGGCGACTACGAGGGCTGGGCCCCGCACGTCGTGGAGGGCGGCACGCTCGTGATCCACGACGTGTTCCCGGACCCGGCCGACGGCGGCCAGGCCCCGTACCGGATCTACCTGCGCGCGCTGGCCTCCGGCGCCTTCGAGGAGGTCTCGGTGACGGACTCCCTGCGCGTCCTGCGGCGCACCGGCGCGGGCGTCTAGGGGGCGCCTCCGGGGCGCGGCGGGGCGTAAGACGACAATCACACCACGCCCCCGGATGGCCCATGGTCCGTACGGGCCCCGCGCGGGCGTTCTAGCATCGCGACGTGCGCTACGACGACAGCCCCCCGCTTCCCGAGTCCCGGTCCTCGATCAGCCCGGACCGGCCCTGGTTCGCGCGCCGGCCCGCCCTCACGGTGGCGCTGGCGGCGCTCGCCCCGACCTGCCTGGCGGGCTGGGTGCTGACCCAGGTCCTGACCGGCTCCGACTCCGGCGGGCGGCAGCCCGGGGGCATGCCGCTCGCCGCCTCGCACACCACGGCGGGGTCGGACGCCAAGGCCAGCGCCTCCCCGACGCCGGGCGCGGGCACGGCCGCGAGCCCGGCCCAGAGCCCGTCCGCGGCCGCCGCTGCCGCGAAGGGTCCGCTCACGGGCCGGACCGTGGTCATCGACCCCGGCCACAACACGGGCAACTTCCGGCACTCCGCCGAGATCAACAAGCTGGTGGACATCGGCACCAACCGCAAGGAGTGCGACACCACCGGCACCACCACCAACTCCGGTTACATGGAAGCGGAGTTCTCCCTCGACGTCTCCCGCCGGGCGCGCGCGCTGCTGGAGGCCAAGGGCGCCAAGGTGGTCTTCACCCACGAGGGAGACCGCCCGTGGGGCCCCTGCATCAACGAGCGCGCCCGGATCGGGAACGAGGCGGCGGCCGACGCCGTGGTCTCGGTGCACGCCGACGGCGCCTCCGCCGGCAACCGGGGCTTCCACGTCATCCTCCCCGCCCGGGTCAAGGGCGGCGCTGCGGACACCGCGAAGATCGTCGGCCCCTCCCGCGACCTCGGCGAACGCGTCGCGAGCAACTTCGGTCGCACCACCGGCTCCTCGCCCGCCAACTACCTGGGCAGCGGCACCGGGCTCGTGGTCCGCGACGACCTGGGCGGGCTCAACCTCTCGACCCGGCCGAAGGTGTTCCTCGAATGCGGCAACATGCGTGACGACAAGGACGCGGCGCAGCTGATGAGTGCGGAGTGGCGGCAGAAGGCGGCGCAGGGCATCGCGGACGGCATCACCGGCTTCCTGGGCGGGTAGTTCACGGGGCAGTCGTCGCGGGGCGGCTCGGCCGCCCCGATCCTCTCGGCCGCGCGAAGCTCCGTACCATGGGGGCGCCCGCTCGCCCCAGCCAAGACCGAGAAGGACACCCCCAGACGTGAACATCCGCTCCCTCACGCGAGGTGACGGCGTGGTGATCGGAGCAGCGGTCCTGCTGTTCATCGCCTCGTTCCTCGATTTCTACTCCGCCACCCTCCTGAACCTCCCGAGTGCGTGGGACACGGACTACTTCGGGCTGGCGCTGCCGACCGTCTTCCTGACCGGCTTCATCGCCGCCGGGCTGCTGATCGGGGCCCGCTTCCAGCCCGAGGGCCGCAAGCTCGGGAACCTGACCCTGACGGCGTGGGGCACCGTACTGGCCGTGGCGGCGGCCTGGGCCTCGCTGTGGTCGCTGATCACCTGCCCGTCCAAGTGGGACCTGGGCGCGGGCAGCATCATCGCCTTCCTCGCCAACCTCGCCCTGGCGGGCGTCGCCGTCGCCGGTACGAAGATCCCCGCGCTGGCCGGGCCGCTCGTGCCCGAGCCGCGGCCCGCCGCGCCGCAGCCGTACGGCGCCCAGCCCGGCAGCGGCTACGGCTACCCGGGGCAGCAGCAGCCGCAGGGCTACGGGTCCACGCCGCAGCCGGTCCCGCCGTACGGGGGCACCTCGGCGCCCGGCCCGCAGGAGGCGGCGCCGGCCCCGGCGGCGGACTTCACCCCGTTCTGGTTCGCGGTACCGGTGGCCCGGCCCCTCTACGGCGAGGACGGCTCCCCCGTCCCGGTCGCGGAACTGGCGCCGGGCACCTGGTACCTGGCCGTCGACCAGCGCGGCCCGTCGACGCTGGTGGCCCAGACCCAGGACGGCCGCCGCGGCGTCCTGAACGACACC